>NZ_JAVAXU010000006.1:0-245187 GCF_041954965.1 Pantoea sp. BS_8 | reverse complement strand
TCCGAATGAATTGCACAACCCTTTTTTTGGATCTTTTTACTGACTGCCGAGAAAACATTCATATTGATTAGATCACCAACGATCCGGCACAAAATCCCCTTGCCAGTTGGTCAGAATCGCATCAGGCTGCCAGTAAACTCAGTAAAAGGAGAACAAAATGACTGTAGCGTTACGCCCTTACAAACATCTTTTCCCAAAATTGGGTCTGCGCGTCATGGTTGATCCCACCAGCGTGGTAGCGGGTGACGTCATTATGGAAGATGATGTAGGTATCTGGCCGTTAGTCGCTATTCGTGGCGATGTGAACCAGGTGCATATTGGTGCCCGAACCAATATTCAGGATGGCAGCGTCCTGCATGTCACGCATAAATCAGAGGCCAACCCTGCCGGTTTTTCTCTGATAATTGGGGAAGACGTAACGGTTGGGCATAAAGCGATGCTGCATGGCTGCACGATAGGCAATCGCGTACTGGTTGGAATGGGCTCAATCGTACTGGATGGCGTCATTGTTGAAGACGACGTTATGATTGGTGCCGGGAGCCTGGTTCCCCCCGGCAAACGACTGGAAAGTGGCTATCTGTATGTCGGGAGCCCGGTCAAACAAATCCGGCCGCTGAATGAAAAAGAAATTGAAGGTCTACTTTACTCTGCCAGCAACTATGTTAACTGGAAGAACGACTATCTGGCCGGAGACAGCCAGACCCATCCTTCATTATCGACCTGATCGTTTCGAATGCAGTCTTCGGCCTGATCTTCCAAATCCTAGCGATGATGGCGAAACAGCGTCATCGCTTCTCCCTCACCGAACTGTTCATTAAGCGCCTCAACACTGATAGCGCAGGTTAAGCCCAACCCGTTTACCAGAACAGGGAAACAAACGGCCCTTAGTTCTGTATTCAGGCTTTCCCGATCAGGAAACTGTATCGCCTGGTTCATGACTGCATCCCGGCTTTTAATGAGGCGATGACCGGTGCGATTTCGGGCATCACCCCGTGCCATAGATGAAAGGCATGCGCGGCCTGACCCACCAGCATCCCCAGCCCGTCAGCAAGATGAGATGAACCGTGCTGCTGACACCAGCGCAGGAAAGGCGTTAAGCCACTCTGATAGAACATATCGTAGCAACGTAGCTCAGCATGAACTAATGAAGGCGGCAACGGCGGTACTTCTCCCTGAATACCACTTGATGTGGCATTAATGACAAGGTCGAAATGTCTATCCACAAGCGCGTCAAACGAACACGCATTAATCGCTCCGCGATGGGCAAACTCTGCGGCCAGAGTCTGCGCATTCAACGCCGTTCGGTTCACGACCGTGATCGTTGCTCCCATTGAAAGCAGAGGGAGAATGACGCCCCGAGCGGCCCCACCTGCCCCCACCAGCAGAAGATGGCTGTCGGGCTTAATCATCCCAAGGCGCTGAAGATCGCTGAGCAGCCCAATACCATCCGTATTGTCGCCAAGAATTTGGCCATCATCACACAGCTTTAGCGTGTTCACAGCCCCTGACAGCGCAGCGCGCTCGGTCAACTGGTCGGCAAATGCCCACGCCTGCTGTTTAAAAGGCAGCGTAATGTTCGCACCCGCCCCGCCGTCGTGGAAAAAAGTGCGGAGAGTCTCAGGAAAAGCATCAACAGGCGCATCAATACGATCATACTGAAGAGAGATTCCTGTCTGTCGCGCAAACGCCTGATGAATGTGCGGCGATTTGCTGTGACTAATGGGATGACCGAAAACTGCAAAATTTGCCATATATTAACCCTGGCGTATCAAATTGCCGCTGATGACATCGCGAATCTCAGAAGGATTGAGCCTTCCTCCTGTCTTTCCATTCAATACGGGAAACGCGGTGCCAAACTGCAATTTGACCTCTTCGACTGAACGGCACGGTGGCTGACCGGAAAGATTAGCGCTGGTCGATACCAAAGGTTTTCCAAACGCCCGGCACAGCGCCTGAACATCCGGATGATCGCTAACGCGGATGGCCAGCGAATCAAATTGCCCGGTTAACCAGCGCGGGGTAACCGGAGAAGCAGGCACGACAAAGGTGACCGGGCCTGGCCAACAGGCAAACATACGTTCACGCTGCTCCGTGGTTAAGGCCTCATCTGATACGTAAGGTTTAAGCTGATCATAGTCGGCAGCTATCAGGATCAAGCCTTTCTCTACTGGCCGTTTTTTTAATGCCAGCAGTGCCATGACCGCAGATTCATTATCGGGATCACAGCCTAAGCCGAATACCGCTTCGGTGGGATAGGCAATCACAGCATGCTGGTTAAGATGGCTTACACAATCCTGCAATGAGCCGGCAACGGGTTGATTTAACATGGTTATGTCTTATGTCTCTTGAATAATAGCTTTGCCACAACTTTTACTGGCGCAGAAAAGCCGGATGCCCTGCGCCGTCTTTTTCTCGACTAAAAGCGGAAATTCACAATGCGGACAGCGCCCCGCCACTGGCGTCAGGTTCACGGCAAACTGACAGGCTGGATAGCGTTCGCAGGCATGAAACGTTTTACCAAAACGCGAGCGGCGTTGTACCAGCTTACCCTGCTGACACTGCGGACAGTCGATCGTGGTTTCATCCGGTTTATCGATGGTTTCGGTGTAATCACACGCAGGATAGTCGCTACAGCCAATAAACATGCCAAATCGGCCCTGGCGTAATACTTTATCCGCCCCGCATTGTGGGCAAACGTGGCCTTCCAGAACTTTGACAACATGCCCATCACCCTGGTTTCCCAAAGGCTTGATATAGTCACAGGCAGGGTAATTTGCACAGCCCAAAAATGGGCCATGCTTTCCTGAACGTATAACAAGTTCTGCCCCGCATGCGGGGCAGGGATCCTGTTTACGCACAGTAAAGAGTGCGGTTTTACTCATAACAGTCATGCATTAGTAAAAATTTAATGCAGCATACCTTCGTTGACGTCGAATAGCAGTTCTTCCATCTGCTGATACGCGTTTTCACATCCAGGGATGTTAAACAGCACCATCAGCACCACCCATTTAAGATCCTCAAGATCGAAATCCAGCGTATCAAGCGCCATGACACGTTCAATGACCATTTCTCGTGTTTCCAGACTCAGTACCTGGATTTGCTCCAGGAACAGCAGGAAACCGCGGCTTTCGGCATCTAAACGCTTGCTCTCTTCATCGGTATAGATGCGCATAGAGAGCGGATCATTTGCCAGCAAAATTGGTGCGACCAGTCCTTCCTGATAGTCCGCCAATTTCTCTAACCAGTTCAACGCATTATAAATATCTTCGCGGTGGAAACCGGCATCCGTTAAGTCATCTGTCAATCTGTCCTGATCAACACCCATTTCTGTTTCGTTGTGGATATAGGTCTCAAACAAGTACATGAGTACGTCGAACATGGCATGCCCTCCTCAATCGGACATAGCCGCCGGGTACAGCTGCGATCCATCCTGCTAACTCCAGTTCCAGCAATTGAGCTGTAATAACTGGCACAGGTTGGCCGGCACGTTCAGCGACAACGTCAACAGGTGTAACCTCATCACCTACGTTAGCCAACAGCTCGGCAAATGGCAATGGAGCATCGTCACTGGCATCAGAATAAATTTCATCTGACGGGTTAACAGGTAACCAGTTAAGCATAGCGCGTAAATCTTCGACAATGTTATTAGGATGTGCCACCAACATGGCACCTTGTTGGATCAGCCAGTTTGTCCCCTCACTGCCGCTGTTACCCAGCGCACCCGGTAAGGCATAAACATTGCGATTCTGCTCTAATGCATAACGGGCTGTGACTAATGAACCACTTTTTAATGACGCTTCAATGACGAGAACACCCTGACTTAACCCACTGATAATACGGTTTCTGCGCGGAAACTGATGCGCCAGTGGCGCGGCAGTAAGCGGAAACTCCGAGATCACGGCGCCTCCCTGCATAACAATCTCCTGCGCCAGCGCAGTGTGTTTTTTGGGATACAGATGGGCCAGTCCACTCCCTAGTACGGCCACGGTTTTACCCTGCACATTTAATGCGGCACGGTGTGCCACGCCATCAATCCCGATAGCCAGCCCACTGGTTATGGTCAAACCGCTCAATGCCAGTTGTTGGGTGAACCAGTCGCACCAGTAACGGCCTGAGGGCGAACACAGACGGCTGCCTACCACCGCCAGTTGAGGTGAAGATAATACGGTTGGATCACCGTTTACATATAAGAGCGGAGGGAAACAGGCCGTTTCAAGGAGTTGAGCGGGGTAATGCGCATCCAGCGCCGTAATCAGGTGATGCGTTGGACACTGTGCCAGCCAAGTGTTAACGGTTGCCAGCCAGTCCGTGGTTTTCTGATGGGCATAATGATGTTGCGCTGTCTCGAAGCCCTTTTGGCTTAATATCACATCAATATCCTGACCTGCGCACAGTTGCTGCGCCGCGTTCAGCCAGCGTCGGCCCGTCAGGCCGGGTATCGCGGCCAGCCGCAGTAATCGCGCCCTTTTTTCCATCGTCACGGCCTCCTGATAACCGTCGCATCCCTCCGCAGAATGCTGTCAATCAAGTACTAAAAAGTCTACAATATGAGGCAGTAATCTTTTCCTTTTAGAATATAGATCTGGATATTTATGTCAGTTTTACAGGTGTTACATTTTCCTGACGAGCGCCTGCGCAAGATCGCCGCGCCAGTCAAAGAAGTTAACGCAGAAGTTCAGCGTATCGTTGATGATATGTTCGAAACCATGTATTCCGAAGAAGGTATCGGCCTTGCCGCTACGCAGGTGGATATTCATCAGCGCATCATTGTGATTGATGTCTCTGAGAACCGGGACGAGCGACTGGTATTGATCAATCCCGAGCTTCTGGAAAAAAGTGGTGAAACAGGTATCGAAGAAGGTTGCCTGTCCATTCCTGAGCAACGCGCCTTTGTGCCTCGTGCAGAGCGGGTAAAAGTGCGGGCGTTAGATCGCGAAGGTAAGCCGTTTGAACTGGAAACCGGTGACCTGCTGGCTATCTGTATTCAGCATGAAATTGATCATCTGGATGGCAAACTGTTTATCGATTATCTGTCGCCTTTAAAGCGTCAGCGAATCAAGACAAAGTTAGAAAAACTGGCGCGGCAAAACGCCCAGGCCTCTTGAGATCTGAAAAAGGGATAAACGTGTCTGCCCCGCTTAATATAATCTTTGCTGGCACACCAGACTTCGCGGCGCGTCACCTTGACGCGTTGCTCGCATCTGAGCATAAGGTCGTTGGTGTTTTCACCCAACCAGACCGCCCTGCCGGGCGCGGCAATAAGTTGACCGCGAGCCCGGTAAAAGCGCTGGCTCTTGCCCACGACATTCCGGTTTTTCAGCCCAAATCGTTGCGCCCTGCGGAAAACCAACAGCTGGTTGCCGATTTGCAGGCCGATGTCATGGTCGTGGTGGCTTATGGCCTTATCCTGCCGAAAGCCGTGCTTGAGATGCCACGTCTGGGCTGCATCAACGTACATGGTTCGTTGCTGCCACGCTGGCGCGGCGCGGCGCCTATTCAGCGCGCGCTTTGGGCGGGTGATCAGGAAACCGGTGTCACCATCATGCAAATGGATGTCGGGCTGGATACCGGTGATATGCTGGTAAAACTGGCCTGCCCTATTACTGCTGAAGACACCAGTGCTTCGTTATACGACAAGCTGGCCAGCCTCGGACCAGAAGGGCTACTGACAACCTTGTCGCAGTTACGTGAGGGCAACGCCCAGCCGGTGAAACAGGATGAAACCCTGGCAAATTATGCTGAGAAGCTCAGCAAAGAGGAAGCACGTCTTGACTGGCAGTTACCCGCGGAACAGCTTGAACGCTGCATTCGCGCCTTTAATCCCTGGCCGGTTAGCTTTTTTATGGTAAATGATCAGCCAGTAAAAGTATGGCAAGCCGGTGTTTTACCTCATGTCAATAAACGACCGGGCGAGATCGTTAAGGCTGACAAACAGGGCATTCACATTGCCACCGCCGATGGCGTACTCAATTTACTTCAGTTGCAACCCGCCGGTAAAAAACCGATGTCGGCACAGGATCTGCTCAACTCGCGCCGGGAATGGTTTGAACCCGGCTCTCTTCTGGACTGACATTCAGGCCCGGTAAATCCGGGCCTTTTGTTTGATGGCACTATCTTATGACTAAATCATCCAACCTTCGTAGCCTGTCTGCACAACTGATTGAACGTGTTGTCGATAAGGGCGAGTCACTCAATACTGTGCTGCCTGCCGCACAGAAAAAAGTCGCCGATAAAGACGCCGCTCTGGTGCAAGAGATCTGCTTTGGTGTGTTACGAACGTTACCGCAGTTGGAAGCGCTTATCGGGAAATTGATGGAGCGCCCTCTGACCGGCAAACAGCGTACGCTGCATTTTCTGATCATGGTGGGCCTGTACCAGTTACTCTACACGCGCGTCCCGGCACATGCGGCATTAGCCGAGACCGTTGCTGGTGCTGAAGTGCTGAAACGTGCCAATCTGAAAGGATTGATCAACGGTGTGTTACGTCAGTTCCAGCGCCGTCAGGAGGAACTCCTTGCCAGCATCCAGGAAGGTCCACAGCGCCATCTTCATCCCGGATGGCTACTGAACCGACTGCAGCTTGCCTGGCCAGATCGCTGGCAA
The DNA here is from genome assembly GCF_041954965.1 of Pantoea sp. BS_8. Taxonomy (NCBI): domain Bacteria; kingdom Pseudomonadati; phylum Pseudomonadota; class Gammaproteobacteria; order Enterobacterales; family Erwiniaceae; genus Pantoea; species Pantoea sp. BS_8. Next base: position 238,584 of record NZ_JAVAXU010000006.1, on the reverse strand, counting down.
CAGATTGTTGACGCGAATAACCAACGCCCACCGATGTGGCTGCGGGTTAACCGTCAGCACCATACCCGTGACAGTTGGCTTGCTCTGCTGACCGCCAGTGAAAGAGAGGCGATGACCGCAGAGGATGTGCCGGAAGCATTACGCCTGGCCTCGCCAGCGCCGGTTCACCAGTTACCCGGTTTCGACCAGGGCTGGGTTACGGTGCAGGATCTCTCAGCACAGCGCTGTGCGCTTCTGCTTGCGCCTAAAAATGGCGAACATATTCTCGATCTGTGTGCAGCGCCAGGCGGCAAAACGACGCATATTTTAGAAATAGCCCCTGACGCGCAGGTCCTCGCTGTGGATGTGGACGCACAACGACTGAAGCGCGTAACCGAAAACCTGACACGGCTGGGAATGACCGCCGAGGTCAAACAAGGTGATGGCCGTACTCCGCAGCAATGGTGTGACCAACGGCAGTTTGATCGTATCCTGCTGGATGCGCCCTGCTCAGCCACAGGCGTGATTCGCCGCCATCCGGATATCAAATGGTTACGCCGCGATCGCGATATCAGCGAACTGGCCGCTTTGCAGCGTGACATTCTGGAGGCCACCTGGACGCTTCTTAAAGCGGGCGGTACGATGATCTACGCGACCTGCTCTGTCCTACCGGAAGAGAACCATGAGCAAATCAGCGGTTTCTTACAGCGACATGCGGATGCACAGGCTATCTCCCTTTCAGGCGCGCCCGAAACGGGCTGGCAGGTGTTCCCTGACGCTGAAGGCGGAGACGGATTTTTCTACGCTAAGCTGATTAAAGACGCTAACGCATAATGAAAAGGCTTTGAAAAGCGATGAAAATCATCATTCTTGGTGCTGGCCAAGTTGGAGGCACACTGGCCGAAAATCTGGTTGGCGAAAACAACGATATAACAGTTGTTGATACAGATTCAGCACGTTTACGTCAGTTACAGGATAAATTTGATTTACGTGTTGTGCAGGGTCATGGTTCCCACCCACGGGTTCTCCGTGAGGCGGGCGCGGAAGACGCCGATATGCTGGTCGCCGTTACCAGCTCTGACGAAACCAACATGATAGCCTGTCAAATCGCGTATTCGCTCTTCAACACGCCAAATCGTATCGCCCGCATACGTGCGGCTGACTATCTGCGCGATGCGGATAAGCTTTTTATTCCCGAAGCAGTGCCTATCGACCATCTGATTTCGCCTGAGCAACTGGTTATCGACAATATTTACCGCCTGATTCAATATCCGGGCGCGTTGCAGGTAGTTAATTTTGCTGAAGGCAAAGTGAGCCTCGCAGTCGTGAAAGCCTATTACGGTGGCCCCCTGGTGGGCAATCCATTGTCGATCCTGCGCGATCACATGCCCCATATCGATACGCGCGTAGCGGCGATTTTTCGTCAGGACCGCCCTATCCGGCCACAGGGCTCCACCATTATCGAAGCCGGTGATGAAGTTTTCTTCATTGCCGCCAGCCAGCATATTCGTGCGGTAATGAGTGAAATGCAGCGCCTGGAAAAGCCTTATAAACGCATCATGTTAGTAGGCGGCGGCAACATTGGCTTTGGCCTGGCGCAAAAGCTCGAGAAAAACTACAGCGTGAAACTTATTGAGCGCAATCCCCAGCGCGCGGCCGAACTGGCTGAACAGTTGCACGACACGGTGGTCTTTTACGGTGATGCCTCCGATCAGGAACTACTGGCGGAAGAGCATATTGAGCAGGTGGATTTGTTTATCGCCGTCACCAATGATGACGAAGCCAATATCATGTCTGCCATGCTGGCCAAAAAAATGGGTGCCAAGAAAGTTATGGTGCTGATTCAACGCCGTGCTTATGTCGATCTGGTCCAGGGCAGCGTCATTGATATCGCCATTTCGCCCCAGCAGGCGACCATCTCGGCCTTACTGGGACATGTGCGCAAAGCCGATATTGTGGGTGTCTCGTCATTACGTCGAGGCATTGCTGAAGCCATCGAAGCCATCGCGCATGGCGACGAAACCACATCGCGCGTGGTGGGACGGTCAGTTGATGATATCAAGCTGCCACCAGGCACACTGATTGGTGCTGTGGTGCGCGGCGACGATGTGATGATAGCGAATGACAATCTGCGTATTGAACAGGGCGATCACGTTGTGATGTTTTTAACCGATAAAAAGTTTGTGCCGGACGTCGAGCGCCTGTTCCAGCCCAGTCCGTTTTTCCTATAACACATAAAAAGCCAGCACTGACATGTCAGTTGCTTATTGTCTGTGGTTAATGGCAAATATTGTGAGCTTTGTTAAACTTTATGGCATTGGCTAAGGCAAGGAGAGAAGTATGAGTTTATTCAAAGAGTTTCGTGATTTTGCGATGCGCGGCAACGTGGTTGATCTGGCCGTCGGTGTGATTATCGGTGCGGCATTCGGTAAGATTGTTTCATCACTGGTCGCGAACATCATTATGCCACCGCTGGGCTTGCTGATTGGCGGCGTTGATTTCAAATCGTTTAGCTGGGTGCTTAAACCTGCCGTCGGCAACACACCGGCTGTCGTTATGGAATATGGTATTTTCCTGCAAACCGTATTTGATTTCATCATTGTTGCTTTTGCTATCTTTATGGCGATTAAGCTGATGAACAAACTGTATAAGAAGAAAGAAGTAGAAAAACCGGCACCTAAGCCTACAAATGAAGAACTGCTTCTGACAGAAATCCGCGATTTACTCAAACAACAGAATACGAAAATCTAAAATAAAAAGCCGCTCTGAAGCGGCTTTTTTGTGTCTGTAAAGCAGAAGGCCAGTGATAAACGGCTTGCTTATCACTGGCCTCCCAGCCTTTCCCATGTTTTTCTTTACGCCGGTAACTGCCTTTGCCTTTTTGTTTTTCTTCAACACGTTGCCTGAACAGCGGGTCGTGTAACAATGCCTGTAAGGCGTTATCCTGTATTTGTCCTTTCGTATGACGGTATCTGGACATAACTTCTCCGGTTGAGTAATGGAATAATGCGGTGAAAAGATTAAGCAAACTCATTATACGCGCACAACAGCGACAAAAAATACACCTTAATCGGGCACGAGTTTGGTCTTAATCGCACGACCATATTCCCCCTCAAGAAAATCAGTGCGCATACCGGCCTGGCTCAGCCTTATCTTCAGTTGCCGTAATCGTTGTGTCTGGATCAGCGCCTCTGGATCGTCAGGATCTAAATGCTGTAAAAGATCGCTGACCTGAAGTGCTTCGCGGCGCAGCTCAAGTTCGGGGGGAAGAAAACCTGCATTTTTTAACAGTCGGTATCCTGCTCGTAGTTCAGGTGGAACCTGACTGTCGTCTTCGAGATTCAGCGGTGCGCCTTCGCCCGGCAGATCACTCAGCTCACCTTTCTCCTGCGCGGCTTTAATATGCTGTTCTGCAAGCTGATCAATTAACCACATTGTTCACCTCCTTCATAACACCACAAGCGTAGCAGACGCAAAATGACAGGCAATAAAAAACCCGCCGAAGCGGGTTTTTCACGTTGCAACAGATTACTCTGCTGCAGCTTCTGCTTGAGCTTCTGGACGATCAACCAGCTCGATGTATGCCATCGGAGCGTTGTCACCAGCGCGGAAGCCACACTTCAGAATGCGAGTGTAACCACCTGCACGGCTCGCGAAACGCGGGCCTAACTCATTAAACAGTTTTGCCACGATCTCGTTATCACGAGTACGGGCGAATGCCAGACGACGATTAGCTACGTTGTCGGTCTTGGCAAGAGTAATCAGCGGCTCAACTACGCGGCGCAACTCTTTGGCTTTCGGCAGAGTCGTCTTGATGATCTCGTGACGAACCAGAGAGCCAGCCATGTTGCGGAACATAGCCTGACGATGGCTGCTGTTGCGGTTCAGTTGACGACCACTCTTACGATGGCGCATGACCTTATCCTTCTCAGTGAAACCTTAACCTGTGATCGGGTTATTCATCAGCAATGCTTGCCGGTGGCCAGTTTTCCAGGCGCATGCCCAGAGACAGACCACGTGAGGCCAGCACATCTTTAATCTCGGTAAGAGATTTTTTACCAAGGTTAGGCGTTTTAAGCAGCTCAACCTCAGTACGCTGTACCAGATCACCGATGTAGTGGATAGCTTCTGCCTTAAGGCAGTTAGCAGAGCGGACAGTCAATTCCAGATCGTCAACAGGGCGCAGCAGGATCGGATCGAATTCTGGTTTCTCTTCTTTCACTTCCGGCTGACGTACATCACGTAAGTCAACGAAAGCTTCCAGTTGTTCTGCCAGGATGGTCGCCGCACGACGAATCGCCTCTTCAGGATCGATTGTGCCGTTGGTTTCCATTTCGATGACCAGCTTGTCCAGGTCGGTGCGCTGCTCTACACGCGCTGCTTCAACATTGTAGGCGATACGGTCTACAGGGCTGTAGCAAGCGTCGACCAGCAGACGGCCGATTGGGCGCTCATCTTCTTCCGAATGAATTCGGGCAGAAGCCGGCACATAACCACGACCACGCTGAACTTTGATACGCATGCTAATAGATGCGTTGTCATCGGTCAGATGGCAGATCACATGCTGCGGCTTGACGATTTCGACATCACCATCATGGGTAATGTCGGCTGCAGTCACAGGGCCAATGCCAGATTTATTCAAGGTAAGAATAACTTCATCTTTGCCCTGAACTCTTACCGCCAAACCTTTAAGGTTGAGCAGGATTTCCAGGATATCTTCCTGTACACCCTCTTTGGTGCTGTACTCATGCAGTACACCATCAATTTCAACCTCGGTCACCGCGCAACCCGGCATTGATGAAAGCAGAATACGGCGCAGCGCGTTACCAAGAGTATGGCCAAAGCCACGCTCTAAAGGCTCAAGGGTCACCTTGGCGTGCGTCGAACTCACTTGCTCGATATCTACCAGGCGCGGTTTTAGAAACTCTGTCACAGAACCCTGCATTGTGTCCTCTCTTTGGTACTAAGCTTTACTTAGAGTAAAGCTCGACGATCAGGTGTTCGTTAATGTCCGCAGACAGATCAGTACGTTCAGGAATACGTTTGAACACACCTTCCATCTTAGCTGCATCAACTTCCAGCCAGGTTGGCTTTTCACGCTGCTCAGCCAGCTCCAGAGCGGCCTTCACGCGAGATTGCTTTTTGGCTTTCTCACGGATGCTAACGACATCATTCGGAGATACCTGATAAGAAGCGATGTTAACAACGCGACCATTTACCAGAACAGACTTATGGCTGACCAGCTGACGTGCTTCCGCACGCGTTGCACCAAAGCCCATACGATAAACGACGTTGTCCAGACGGCCTTCCAGCAGAGCCAACAGGTTTGCACCGGTGTTGCCTTTCAGACGTGCTGCTTCTTTGTAATAGTTACGGAACTGACGCTCAAGCACACCGTAGATACGACGAACTTTTTGCTTTTCACGTAACTGACCGCCGTAGTCAGACAGACGTGGCTTGCGCGCACCGTGCTGACCAGGGGCTTGTTCAATCTTACACTTGGAATCAATCGCGCGAACGCCAGACTTAAGGAATAAGTCAGTGCCCTCACGACGGCTCAGCTTGAGCTTAGGACCCAAATATCTTGCCATTTTCTTTCTCCAACTAACCTAAAAAACGGACGTTATACGCGACGTTTTTTCGGCGGACGACAACCGTTGTGAGGGATCGGAGTCACATCAGTAATGTTCGTGATGCGGAAACCAGCGGCGTTCAAAGCACGAATCGTTGATTCGCGGCCTGGACCCGGACCCTTAACCATAACTTCCAGGTTCTTAATACCGTAATCTTTTACAGCTTCTGCACAGCGCTCTGCAGCGACCTGAGCAGCAAACGGCGTAGATTTACGTGAACCGCGGAAACCGGAACCACCGGCGGTTGCCCAACCCAGTGCGTTACCCTGACGATCAGTAATGGTAACGATGGTGTTGTTAAAAGACGCATGGACATGAGCCACGCCATCTGAGACTTGTTTTCTTACACGCTTACGTGCACGAACTGGTGCCTTTGCCATTATTTACTCACCCCGATTATTTCTTGATCGGTTTACGCGGACCCTTACGGGTACGTGCGTTGGTCTTGGTGCGCTGACCGCGAACCGGAAGACCACGACGATGGCGCAAACCACGGTAGCAACCAAGGTCCATCAGACGCTTGATGCTCAGGGTGATTTCACGGCGCAGATCACCTTCAACAACGAATTTAGCAACTGCATCACGCAGCTGATCAATTTGTTCTTCAGACAGCTCACTGATCTTAACATTTTCAGCAATACCCGTTGAAGCGCAAATGGCTTTAGAACGAGTTTTACCAATACCGAAGATCGAAGTTAATGCGATAACGGTATGTTTCTGATCAGGAATGTTAATGCCTGCTATACGGGCCACTATGCACTCCTACTATTTAATATGTACGCACCATGCTGAAAAGCCCGTTTTCAGGATACTCAAATGGAAACGTACAGACATACAAAAGATTGGCTGGCTAATCTAGCCAGCTCAACCCGACTTTGCAAGAAAAATATGTGAAAATCAGCCTTGGCGCTGTTTATGCTTTGGCTCGGCGCTGCAGATCACACGAACGACACCGTCGCGACGAATGATTTTGCAGTTACGACATAATTTCTTGACGGAAGCACGAACTTTCATTTTTACTCTCCGTAACTTCTCAACCACCTGAATTAACGGCCATAGCCCTTCAGGTTAGCTTTCTTCAATGCAGACTCGTACTGACTTGACATCATCAGAGTTTGCACTTGAGCCATAAAGTCCATGATGACGACCACTACGATAAGCAGCGATGTACCGCCAAAGTAGAAAGGAACTTTCATCGCATCACGCATGAACTCCGGGATAAGGCAAATAAAGGTAATGTAGAGGGCACCGATTAAGGTTAACCGTGTCATTACTTTATCGATATATCTCGCCGTTTGCTCTCCCGGACGAATTCCCGGTACGAATGCACCAGACTTCTTCAGGTTATCTGCTGTTTCACGCGGGTTGAAAACCAACGCCGTGTAGAAGAAACAGAAGAAGATGATAGCAGTCGCATAGAGTAGCACATAAAGCGGCTGTCCTGGCTGCAAATACATCGAAATTGTTGTCAGCCAGTTCCAACCGGTACCGCCCCCGAACCACGATGCAATCGTTGCCGGGAACAGAATAATGCTGGAAGCGAAGATTGCCGGGATAACCCCTGCCATATTCACTTTCAACGGTAAATGTGTGCTCTGTGCAGCGTAAACGCGACGACCTTGTTGACGTTTCGCATAGTTCACCACGATGCGGCGTTGACCACGCTCAACGAAAATAACAAAGAAGGTCACTGCAAATACGAGAACTGCAACCAACAGCAACAGAAGGAAGTGCAGGTCACCTTGCCGCGCTTGCTCGATGGTATGGCCAATGGCCGGCGGAAGTCCCGCAACAATACCCGCGAAGATAATGATCGAGATACCGTTACCGATACCACGTTCAGTAATCTGTTCGCCCAGCCACATCAGGAACATTGTCCCGGTAACCAGACTTACAACAGCGGTAAAATAGAATGCAAAGCCTGGATTCATTACCAGGCCTTGCATACCAGGCATATTCGGCAAACCGGTAGCAATACCGATCGATTGGAATATGGCCAATACCAACGTACCGTAACGGGTGTACTGACTAATCTTACGACGGCCAGCCTCCCCTTCTTTCTTGATTTCTGCTAAGGCAGGATGAACCACCGTTAACAGCTGGATAATAATAGATGCCGAAATATACGGCATGATACCCAGAGCAAAAATAGAAGCACGGCTGAGAGCACCACCAGAGAACATGTTAAACATTTCAATGATGGTGCCACGCTGTTGCTCAAGCAGTTTGGCAAGTACAGTGGCATCAATACCAGGGATTGGAATGAAAGAGCCAATGCGGAAGACAATCAGTGCACCGATAACAAACAGCAGTCTGCGTTTCAGTTCACCAAAGCCACCTTTGGCACTTTGAAAATCTAATCCCGGTTGTTTAGCCATCTGCTACTTATTCCTCGATTTTACCGCCAGCAGCTTCGATTGCAGCACGAGCACCTTTGGTGACACGCAGGCCGCGAACCGTTACCGGTGCAGAAACTTCACCAGACAGAATGACTTTAACGAACTCAATCTGGACACCGACAATGTTGGCTGCTTTCAGCGCGTTCAGGTCGACGATACCGCCTTCAACTTTCGCCAGATCAGACAGACGAATCTCTGTGGTGATCATTGCTTTGCGAGAGGTGAAACCGAACTTCGGCAGACGACGGTACAGAGGCATCTGACCACCTTCGAAACCGCGACGTACGCCACCGCCAGAACGTGAGTTCTGACCTTTGTGACCACGACCACCGGTTTTTCCGAGGCCAGAACCGATACCACGACCCAGACGCTTGGTAGCGTGCTTAGACCCTTCGGCCGGAGACAGAGTATTTAAACGCATCTCTTACTCCTCCACTTTAACCATGTAGGAAACCGCGTTGACCATGCCGCGTACAGCTGGCGTGTCTTCACGCTCTACGGTATGACCAATACGACGCAGACCCAGGCCAACCAGAGTGGCTTTATGCTTAGGCAAGCGGCCGATTGAACTACGGGTTTGAGTGATTTTAATAGTCTTTGCCATCGTGATTACCCCAGAATTTCTTCAACGGATTTACCACGCTTAGCAGCGACCATTTCCGGAGACTTCATATTGCCCAGGCCGTCGATAGTTGCACGAACCACGTTAATCGGGTTAGTAGAACCATAGGCTTTTGCCAGAACGTTATGTACTCCAGCGACTTCCAGAACGGCGCGCATTGCACCACCGGCGATGATACCGGTACCTTCTGAAGCCGGCTGCATGAACACACGGGACCCAGTGTGCGCACCTTTAACAGGGTGCTGCAGGGTGCCGTTGATCAGCGCGACATTAACCATGTTGCGACGGGCTTTCTCCATCGCTTTCTGGATCGCTGCTGGAACTTCACGCGCTTTACCGTAACCAAAACCAACGCGGCCGTTACCATCACCCACTACAGTCAGTGCGGTGAAGGAGAAAATACGACCACCTTTTACAGTTTTAGATACACGGTTTACCGCGATCAGTTTTTCCTGCAGTTCGCCAGCTTGTTTCTCGATGTGTGCCATCTTAGACCTCTACCTTAGAACTGAAGGCCAGCTTCACGGGCAGCATCTGCCAGTGCCTGGACGCGACCATGATATTGGAAACCGGAACGGTCGAAAGAAACACCAGTGATGCCTTTTTCGATTGCGCGTTCTGCAATAGCTTTACCTACAGCAGCTGCGGCTTCTTTATTACCGGTATACTTCAGTTGTTCAGTGATAGCTTTTTCTACAGTAGAAGCAGCAACCAGAACTTCGGAACCGTTCGGGGCGATTACCTGTGCGTAAATGTGACGCGGGGTACGATGTACCACCAGGCGAGTAGCACCCAGCTCTTTGAGCTTGCGACGTGCACGGGTCGCACGACGGATACGAGCAGATTTCTTATCCATAGTGTTACCTTACTTCTTCTTAGCCTCTTTGGTACGCACGACTTCGTCGGCGTAACGGACACCCTTGCCTTTATAAGGCTCAGGACGACGGTAGGCGCGCAAGTCAGCTGCAACCTGGCCGATCACCTGCTTATCAGCGCCTTTCAGCACGATTTCAGTCTGAGTCGGACACTCTGCAGTGATACCCGCGGGCAGCTGGTGATCAACTGGATGAGAAAAGCCCAGAGACAGGTTAACTACGTTGCCTTTAACGGCAGCACGATAACCAACACCAACCAGCTGCAGCTTCTTAGTGAAGCCTTCGGTAACACCGATAACCATTGCGTTCAGCAGCGCGCGAGAAGTACCCGCCTGCGCCCAGCCGTCAACATAACCTTCGCGCGGAGCGAAAGTCAGAGTGTTGTCAGCATGCTTAACTTCAACAGCATCATTGATAGTACGAGTCAGCTCGCCGTTTTTACCTTTAATCGAAATTACCTGACCGTTGAGTTTTACCTCTACGCCGGCAGGAACAACGACAGGTGCTTTAGCAACACGAGACATAGTATCCTCCGATTACGCTACGTAGCAGATAATTTCGCCACCAAGACCAGCCTGGCGCGCTGCACGATCAGTCATAACACCTTTCGATGTAGAAATGACAGCGATACCCATACCAGCCATTACCTTTGGCAGCTCATCTTTTTTCTTATAGATGCGCAGGCCGGGACGGCTTACTCGCTGAATGCTTTCTACAACCGCTTTACCCTGGAAATACTTAAGAGTCAGTTCCAGTTCCAGCTTGGTGTCGCCTTCGATTTTAAAATCTTCAATAAAGCCTTCTTCCTTCAGCACGTTGGCAATTGCCAATTTCAGCTTGGAGGAGGGCATGGTGACCGCAACTTTGTTCGCGGCCTGACCGTTACGGATACGGGTCAGCATATCCGCGATCGGATCTTGCATGCTCATCTGTGTTACTCCCGTGATTCAATTGGTGACAATTACCAGCTAGCCTTTTTCAGACCCGGGATTTCACCGCGCATTGCGGCTTCACGGACCTTGATACGGCTCAACCCAAACTTCCGCAGGAAACCGTGCGGACGACCTGTTTGACGGCAGCGGTTACGCTGACGTGAAGGGCTGGAATCACGCGGCAGACTCTGCAGCTTGAGAACGGCATCCCAACGGTCTTCGTCGGAAGCGTTCACATCAGAAATGATCGCTTTCAGTTCAGCGCGTTTTGCGAAGAATTTGTCTGCTAATTTCACACGCTTAACTTCGCGTGCTTTCATAGATTGCTTAGCCATTAAGTAACCCTACCTTACTTACGGAACGGGAAGTCAAAGGCAGCCAGCAGAGCACGGCCTTCATCATCAGATTTCGCAGTAGTGGTAATGGTAATATCCAAACCACGAACGCGATCGACTTTGTCGTAGTCGATTTCTGGGAAGATGATCTGCTCACGTACACCCATGCTGTAGTTGCCACGACCATCGAATGACTTAGCGGACAGGCCACGGAAGTCACGGATACGCGGTACAGCAATGGTGATCAGACGCTCAAAGAACTCCCACATGCGTTCGCCACGCAGAGTTACTTTACAGCCGATCGGATAGCCCTGACGGATTTTGAAGCCTGCAACTGATTTGCGTGCTTTGGTGATCAACGGTTTTTGACCGGAGATTGCTGCCAGGTCAGCTGCTGCGTTATCCAGCAGTTTCTTGTCAGCGATCGCTTCACCAACACCCATGTTCAGGGTGATCTTCTCGACCCGAGGGACTTGCATGACAGAATTGTAGCCGAACTCAGACATGAGTTTCTGGACTACCTCGTCTTTGTAGTAATCATGCAGTTTCGCCATCGTACTACTCCAAATTACTTGATAGTTTCGCTATTAGATTTGAAGAAACGGACTTTTTTACCGTCTTCGAATCTAAAGCCTACACGGTCAGCCTTACCGGTTGCCGCATTGAAGAGAGCAACGTTAGAAACCTGAATTGCAGCTTCTTTTTCAACGATGCCGCCTGGTTGGTTCAGAGCCGGAACAGGCTTCTGATGTTTCTTAACCAGGTTGATACCTTCAACGATGACCTTGCCAGAAGACAGGACGTTCTTAACTTTACCGCGCTTACCTTTATCTTTACCGGTTAACACGATAACTTCGTCGTTACGACGGATTTTAGCTGCCATTGTTCGCTCCTTAGAGTACTTCTGGTGCCAGAGAGATAATTTTCATGAACTTTTCAGTACGAAGTTCACGAGTTACCGGCCCAAAAATACGCGTACCGATAGGCTGCTCGCTGTTATTGTTTAAAATAACGCATGCATTACCATCGAAGCGAATGACAGAACCGTCCGGGCGACGAACACCCTTCCTGGTGCGCACCACTACCGCCTTCAGGACATCACCTTTTTTAACTTTACCACGTGGAATTGCTTCCTTGATGGTAACTTTAATGATGTCGCCGACGCCTGCGTAGCGACGGTGCGAGCCACCCAGAACCTTGATACACATTACGCGACGTGCACCGGAGTTGTCGGCGACGTTCAGCATAGTCTGTTCTTGGATCATTTCAGTGCTCCGCTAATGTCAACTACTACTTCGGGACCTAGACCTCAGGTCGATTGAAAGCCCCATAATTGAGGGCGCGGCATTATAACACCGGTTCTCGCAGATGGGTAGAAAAAATGAACGGCTCTTTCGAGCCGTTCATTAGATTTTTAAAGAGGGCAAATTCTATTACAGAATTGCTTTCTCTACAACGCGAACCAGTGTCCAGGACTTAGTCTTAGACAGTGGACGGCATTCGCGGATTTCTACCACGTCGCCGATTCCACATTCGTTGTTCTCGTCATGGATGTGCAGCTTAGTCGTACGCTTAATGAATTTTCCATAGATTGGATGCTTCACGAAACGCTCGATAGCAACAACAGCAGATTTCTGCATTTTGTCACTAACAACACGACCCTGCAGAGTACGGATTTTATCGGTCATTACGAACCCGCCTTCTCAGTCAGTAAAGTCTTAACGCGTGCAACATCACGGCGAACCTGCTTCAGCAGATGAGACTGCTGCAGTTGGCCAGATGCTGCCTGCATGCGCAGGTTAAATTGCTCACGCAGCAGATTAAGCAGCTCAGTGTTCAGCTCTTCAACGCTTTTTTCACGCAGCTCTGTTGCTTTCATTACATCACCGTCTTAGTTACAAAGGTGGTTTTGATAGGCAGTTTTGCTGCTGCCAGCTTGAATGCTTCACGGGCCAGCTCTTCTGGTACGCCGTCCATTTCATACAGGACTTTACCAGGCTGGATCAGGGCAACCCAATACTCAACGTTACCCTTACCTTTACCCATACGCACTTCCAGCGGCTTCTCGGTGATCGGTTTGTCCGGGAATACACGGATCCAGATCTTACCTTGACGCTTAACTGCACGGGTCATAGCACGACGTGCTGCTTCGATCTGACGGGCAGTCAGACGACCACGGCCAACAGCTTTCAGACCGAAAGTCCCGAAGCTAACATCCGTACCCTGCGCCAGACCGCGGTTGCGGCCTTTGTGCACTTTACGGAATTTCGTACGCTTTGGTTGTAACATAGCGACTCTCCTTACTTACGGCCTTTACGCTGCTGCTTTTTAGGTTGAGCAGCCGGTTCCGGTTGTTCAACAGCAGCCATACCACCCAGGATCTCGCCTTTGAAGATCCATACCTTAACGCCGATTACACCATAAGTGGTGTGCGCTTCAGAGGTGTTGTAGTCAATGTCAGCACGCAGAGTGTGCAACGGCACGCGACCTTCACGGTACCATTCGGTACGTGCGATCTCGGCGCCGCCCAGACGGCCGCTAACTTCAACTTTGATACCCTTCGCGCCCAGACGCATGGCGTTCTGAACCGCACGCTTCATAGCACGACGGAACATCACACGACGCTCCAGCTGTGAAGTGATGCTGTCAGCAACCAGTTTTGCGTCCAGTTCCGGTTTACGGACTTCGGCGATATTGATCTGTGCAGGAACGCCAGCGATTTTCGCGACGACCGTGCGCAGTTTTTCTACGTCTTCACCTTTCTTACCGATCACGATGCCAGGACGAGCGGTGTGAATGGTCACACGGATGCTCTTAGCTGGACGCTCGATAACGATACGAGATACAGACGCCTTAGCCAGTTCCTTAGTCAGGTACTGACGTACTTTAAAGTCGCTGTCCAGGTTGTCAGCGAATTCTTTGGTGTTCGCAAACCAGGTAGAGTTCCATGGTTTTACAATACCCAGGCGAATACCATTAGGATGTACTTTCTGACCCATTGCTAGTCTCCAGAGTCTCAGCGATCGGACACAACCACAGTAATGTGGCTGGTGCGCTTCAGGATGCGATCTGCACGACCTTTTGCACGCGGCATAATGCGCTTCATGCTTGGGCCTTCGTCGACGAAAATTTTCGCGACTTTCAGATCGTCGATATCAGCGCCATCGTTGTGTTCAGCGTTAGCAATGGCAGATTCCAGAACTTTCTTGACCAGTACAGCCGCTTTCTTGTTGGTGTAGGTCAAAATGTCCAGTGCCTGCGACACTTTCTTACCGCGGATCAGGTCAGCAACAAGGCGAACCTTCTGAGCAGAAGAACGAGCGTGGCGATGTTGAGCTAAAGTTTCCATCTCTTCCTCCTACTTATTTCTTCTTGGCTTTTTTATCAGCCGCGTGACCGCGATAAGTACGTGTCGGCGCGAATTCACCCAGTTTGTGACCAACCATTTCGTCGGAAACAAAGACAGGAACGTGCTGACGACCATTATGGACAGCGATGGTCAAACCGATCATGTTAGGAAAGATCGTTGAACGACGGGACCAAGTGCGCAAAGGCTTCTTGTCACCGCTTTCCACCGCTTTCTCTACCTTCTTCAGCAAGTGCAGGTCAATAAAAGGACCTTTCTTGAGAGAACGTGGCATGGCTTATCCTCTAATATTATTTGCTACGGCGACGTACGATAAATTTATCGGTACGCTTGTTGCTACGGGTCTTCTTACCTTTGGTCTGAACGCCCCACGGAGTTACCGGGTGCTTACCAAAGTTACGACCTTCACCACCACCGTGCGGGTGATCTACTGGGTTCATCGCGGTACCACGAACGGTCGGACGAACACCACGCCAACGGGTTGCACCAGCTTTACCCAGAACGCGCAGCATATGCTCAGCGTTACCGACTTCGCCCAGTGTAGCGCGGCAGTCAGCTTCGACTTTACGCATTTCACCTGAACGCAGACGCAGGGTAACGTAGGAACCTTCACGCGCAACGATCTGCACGTAAGCACCGGCTGAGCGAGCAATCTGACCGCCTTTGCCTGGTTTCATTTCTACGTTGTGAACGGTAGAACCCACCGGGATGTTACGCATCGGCAGTGTGTTACCTGCTTTGATCGCAGCATCAACGCCAGACTGAATCTGGTCGCCGGCTTTCAGGCCCTTAGGGGCCAGGATGTAACGGCGTTCGCCGTCTTTGTACAGAACCAGTGCGATGTTCGCAGAGCGGTTCGGATCGTACTCAAGACGTTCAACGGTTGCCGGGATACCATCTTTGTTGCGTTTGAAGTCAACCAGACGGTAAGCCTGCTTATGACCACCACCGATGTGACGGGTAGTGATGCGACCGTTGTTGTTGCGGCCACCGGATTTGCTGTTTTTTTCCAGCAATGGAGCAAACGGCTTGCCCTTGTGCAACTCTGGGTTCACCACTTTAACGACGTGGCGACGACCCGGAGATGTCGGTTTACATTTAACAACTGCCATTGTCTTTCTCCTCCGACTTACTCAGCGCCGCCGACGAAGTCCAGATTCTGGCCTTCCTTCAGGGTGACGTAAGCTTTTTTCCAGTCGCTACGACGACCGATACGCTGTCCGTGACGCTTAACCTTACCTTTAACTACCAGGGTGTTAACGTC
Organism: Pantoea sp. BS_8; assembly: GCF_041954965.1. NCBI lineage: Bacteria > Pseudomonadati > Pseudomonadota > Gammaproteobacteria > Enterobacterales > Erwiniaceae > Pantoea > Pantoea sp. BS_8. Next base: position 223,178 of record NZ_JAVAXU010000006.1, on the reverse strand, counting down.
TTTAACTTCTACTTCGAACAGTTTCTCAACAGCAGCAACGATCTCTGCTTTAGTCGCGTCTTTAGCTACTTTGAGTACGATGGTGTTGGTTTTTTCCATCGCGCTAGATGCCTTTTCAGATACGTGCGGCGCGCGCAGTACTTTCAGCAGACGTTCTTCACGGATCATGCCAGCATCTCCTCAACTTGCTTAACTGCATCAGCAGTCATAACGACTTTGTCGAAGGCGATCAGGCTAACTGGGTCGATACCCGCTGCATCACGCACGTCAACCTTGTACAGGTTACGCGCAGCCAGGAACAGATTTTCATCCAGTTCGCCGGTGATGATCAGCACGTCTTCCAGCGCCATGTCTTTCAGCTTCTGTGCCAGCAACTTGGTTTTCGGTGCTTCAACAGAGAACTGCTCGACAACGATCAGACGATCTTGACGTACCAGTTCGGACAGGATGCTTTTCAGCGCGCCGCGGTACATCTTTTTGTTAACTTTTTGACTGTGGTCTTGTGGCTTAGCAGCAAAGGTCACGCCACCTGAACGCCAGATCGGGCTCTTTACAGAACCTGAACGCGCACGGCCGGTGCCTTTCTGACGCCAAGGCTTTTTGCCTGAACCGGTTACTTCAGCGCGAGTTTTCTGCGCGCGAGTACCCTGGCGGGCGCCTGATGCGTAAGCAACAACAACCTGGTGAACCAGCGCTTCGTTGAAATCACGACCGAAGGTAGTTTCGGAAACAGTCAGCGCGCTCTGCGCGTCTTTCAATACTAATTCCATTGCTATCCCCTTACGCCTTCACAGCTGGTTTAACGATCAGGTCGCTACCGGTAGCACCGGGAACTGCACCTTTAACCAGCAGCAGGTTGCGCTCAGCGTCAACACGTACTACGTCCAGGCTCTGAACAGTTACGCGCTCATTACCCAGCTGACCTGCCATTTTCTTGCCTTTGAACACTTTGCCCGGAGTCTGGTTCTGACCGATAGAACCCGGAACGCGGTGAGACAAGGAGTTACCGTGGGTTGCGTCTTGGGTACGGAAGTTCCAGCGCTTAACGGTACCTGCGAAACCTTTACCTTTAGAGGTGCCAGTTACGTCTACTTTTTTAACGTCAGCGAAAATTTCAACGCTGATGCTCTGACCTACAGAATACTCATCACCTTCAGCGGTGCGGAATTCCCACAGGCCACGGCCAGCTTCTACGCCAGCTTTAGCAAAATGACCAGCTTCAGGTTTGGTCACACGGTTTGCTTTTTTAGCACCGGTGGTAACCTGAATTGCCTGGTAACCATCGTTCTCCAGGCCTTTGACCTGAGTAACGCGGTTCGCTTCAACTTCGATTACGGTTACTGGGATAGATACGCCATCTTCAGTGAAGATGCGGGTCATACCCACTTTTTTACCGACTAAACCAATCATTGTTTCAACCTCTCAATCGCTCGATGACCTGATTAACCCAGGCTGATCTGCACGTCAACACCGGCAGCCAGGTCCAGACGCATCAGAGCATCAACGGTTTTTTCAGTTGGCTCAACGATGTCTACCAGACGCTTGTGAGTGCGAATTTCGTACTGGTCACGCGCATCTTTGTTAACGTGCGGAGAGATCAGAACGGTAAAGCGCTCTTTGCGGGTCGGCAGCGGGATCGGACCACGTACCTGCGCACCAGTGCGCTTGGCAGTCTCGACGATTTCCGCGGTTGATTGATCGATCAGACGATGATCAAACGCTTTAAGACGGATACGGATTCTTTGGTTCGACATGAGACCAAGGCTCCAAACATTTTATAGACGAAAAAAATTACTACTCGAACCCATTACGATTGATGGGAGAGTGTAATCGTTCAGCATATAACTCCACAGTTGGGAGTATTGTCAGACGGCCCAACAAACTGCCGTCTGCGATTCAGCTCGAATCGCGCCTGCCAATATCGGCAGGCCCGCGCATTATACGTAGATTTGCTCAGGAAGCAACCCACGATGCACATTTGCCATAGAAAACTGTGTTTAACGCTTTTGTGCACGTCTGCACAGAAGCCCTGCAGGACGGATGTTTTCGCCCCTTTTTTTCTGGGCGCGGTTTTCCATTCTCTTTTTCTTATCCGCGACGCAGAGGACGCGTTCAGACAGACTCAGTCATCACATCAGGTTAACCGGAGGTCATCGTGTTGCTCATCATCGTTGCTGTCTCCCTGTCAGGCGGCGTGCTTGGCAGCTTTCTCGCCCTGGCCTGTCAACGTTTTCATACGTCCGCTTCACCACGTCGCTGGCTGCAGTCATTGTGGACGCCGCCTTCCCACTGTATTTACTGTCGCCGCACGATCCTGTGGCACGACAGCGTTCCGCTGATAAGCTGGCTGTGGTTGCGGGGGCACTGTCGGTTTTGTTCGCATCCGGTCGGTTTGCTGCCCGTGCTGTTTGAGCTGACAGGCGCCCTGCTCTGCCTGTTGCTGGCTTACCTGTTTTACGACAATCTCATTCATGCGCTGTTTCCGCTTCTGGCTTCCTGTTTGCTCCTCGTCCTTGCGGCCATCGACCAGCGCCACTTCCTGCTGCCAGATGTTCTCACCCACGCGCTCCTGTGGCTGGGTCTTTCACGTTTCATGTTCTTTCAGCCACTCACGGTCAGTTCGGCCATCGGTGGCGTCATGTTTGGCTATGGTTCACTTTGGTTGCTTGCCGGAATTTTTCAACAGGTTACGCGGCGGAAGGGATTAGGTTGTGGGGATTTTAAACTGTTTGCCGCACTGGGCGCATGGTGTGGTTGGCAGGCCCTGCCCTTCATTGCCCTGACCGCCTGTACGACAGCCTTGATCGCTTTCGGCGCGCTGCGGATAAGGAACCGGGCGTGGTACCTGAACAGCCCGCTTCCCTTTGGCCCTTTCCTGGCCGTCGCGGGCTGGGGAGTTATCGTTAGTCAAAGCCTTACTCTTCTTTGATTTGCGCCTGCAGGTAATTCTGAATGCCCATCTTACTAATGAGATCAAGCTCGGTTTCAATCCAGTCGATATGATGCTCCTCATCTTCGAGGATGGCGATCATCATATCGCGGCTTACGTAATCATGAACTTTATCCGCATAGGCGATGGCTTCTCTCAGGTCTTTTGCGCCTTCGAGTTCAAGATTGAGATCGGACTGCAACATCTCCCCGACATCTTCTCCAATCCTGAGTCGTCCCAGATCCTGTAGATTAGGAATGCCTTCAAGAAACAGAATACGTTCGATGTATTTATCCGCATGCTTCATTTCATCTATGGACTCATGGTACTCAACGTCGTTAAGACGCATCAGTCCCCAGTTTTTGAACATCCGTGCATGTAAGAAGTACTGGTTTATTGCAACCAGTTCATTCCCCAACAATTTATTGAGATGACTTATGATTTTCGCATCGCCCTTCATTTCGCTTCCTCCGCTCATGTTTATTTGAGCGTAGATGCGGTTAAAAAGAAGTCAAAAAAACGCGATGAAAATTGTGGGTATTATCAAGTCGGTGGTGTGTGTGCGTTTACGCGATTTCTTTATATTGCGGAGCGTGCTGCATCTCTTCATCCATAATCGCGCGGGCATCCCGAATACATTTTCCACATTGCTTTCCCACGGGCACGATTTGGCGCAACTGCTGGATAGATTTGGGCTGATAACGGCGCACGACTTCACGGAGCGTTTTGTCACTGATGGCATTACACAGACAGACGTACATTTATTCATCACCCGGTCTATTTCGTGCGCACAGTGTAAATGCGAATCGTTTTTATTTCAAACCTACCTTTTGTGAGGAGAAAGCCTGCGTGATTAAATGACAGGCATAAAAAAAGAGCACCGAAGTGCTCTTTTTATTTTGCAGTGGCCACATGAGTGGCCACATCAGAGATCACAATTAAGCGATAACTTTAGCAACAACGCCCGCGCCAACGGTACGGCCACCTTCGCGGATTGCGAAGCGCAGACCTTCGTCCATTGCGATTGGGTGAATCAGGGTAACAACCATTTTGATGTTGTCGCCTGGCATAACCATTTCAACGCCTTCTGGCAGCTCTACTGAACCGGTCACGTCAGTGGTACGGAAGTAGAACTGTGGACGGTAGCCCTTGAAGAACGGAGTATGGCGGCCACCTTCGTCTTTAGACAGAACGTAAACTTCTGACTCGAACTTAGTGTGTGGCTTGATGGTGCCTGGCTTCGCCAGAACCTGACCACGCTGGATGTCTTCACGCTTGATACCGCGCAGCAGAACACCACAGTTTTCGCCTGCCTGACCCTGGTCCAGCAGTTTGCGGAACATTTCAACACCGGTACAGGTTGATTTCGCCGTATCTTTGATACCCACGATTTCAACTTCGTCGCCGACTTTAACAACACCGCGCTCAACACGACCGGTTACTACAGTACCACGGCCAGAGATTGAGAATACGTCTTCGATTGGCAGCAGGAACGGCATGTCGATAGCACGAACCGGATCCGGGATGTAGTTGTCCAGGTGGTTAGCCAGCTCAACGATCTTCTCTTCCCACTCTGGGTTGCCTTCCAGCGCTTTCAGTGCTGAACCGCGAACGATTGGAGTGTCGTCGCCCGGGAAGTCGTACTGTGACAGCAGGTCACGGACTTCCATCTCAACCAGCTCCAGCAGCTCTTCGTCATCAACCATGTCACACTTGTTCAGGAACACGATGATGTAAGGAACGCCTACCTGACGACCCAGCAGGATGTGCTCACGGGTCTGCGGCATTGGGCCGTCAGTCGCAGCAACAACCAGGATCGCGCCGTCCATCTGCGCAGCACCGGTGATCATGTTTTTCACATAGTCGGCGTGGCCCGGGCAGTCAACGTGTGCATAGTGGCGAGACGGGGTTTCATACTCAACGTGTGCAGTGTTGATGGTGATACCACGTGCTTTTTCTTCAGGGGTGCTGTCGATCTGGTCGAACGCACGCGCCTGGCCGCCGTTGGTTTTAGCCAGAACGGTGGTGATTGCTGCAGTCAGGGTGGTTTTACCGTGGTCAACGTGACCGATGGTGCCCACGTTTACGTGCAGTTTGTTACGTTGAAATTGCTCTTTCGCCATGGCGATATTCCTTACGTTATGCCTTCATCACCCGGGATGAAGGCATCAGTTCAAATTTAAACCGTAGCTTATTTGCTACGAGCTTCAATAACGGCCTGCGCAACGTTGTTCGGTGCGTCGTCATACTTCAGGAACTCCATGGAGTACGAAGCACGACCTTTGGTCAGAGAGCGCAGCTGAGTTGCATATCCGAACATTTCAGACAGTGGAACTTCAGCGTGGATCTGAACGCCAGTAGCGTTAGATTCCTGCCCTTTGAGCATACCACGACGACGGCTAAGGTCACCGATTACGTCACCGGTGTTCTCTTCTGGGGTTTCAACTTCAACCTTCATGATAGGCTCAAGCAGAACAGGCTGCGCTTTCTTAAAGCCATCTTTAAAGGCAATAGACGCGGCCAGTTTAAACGCCAGTTCAGAGGAGTCAACGTCATGGTAAGAACCGAAGTGCAGACGAACACCTAGATCCACAACCGGATAACCTGCCAGTGGGCCTGATTTCAACTGCTCCTGGATACCTTTATCAACGGCTGGGATGAATTCGCCAGGAATTACACCACCTTTGATATCGTTGACAAATTCGTAACCTTTCGGGTTCGAACCTGGCTCCAGCGGGTACATGTCGATAACAACATGACCGTACTGACCACGACCACCAGACTGCTTGGCGTGTTTACCTTCGATACCGGTAACTTTAGAGCGGATAGCTTCACGGTAAGCAACCTGTGGTTTACCCACGTTCGCTTCAACGTTGAATTCACGCTTCATACGGTCAACGATGATATCGAGGTGAAGTTCACCCATACCAGCGATGATAGTCTGGTTAGACTCTTCGTCAGTCCATACGCGGAATGACGGGTCTTCTTTCGCCAGACGACCCAGAGCCAGACCCATTTTTTCCTGGTCAGCTTTGGTTTTCGGCTCAACGGCGATAGAAATTACCGGCTCAGGGAATTCCATACGCTCCAGAATGATTGGCGCGTTTGGATCACACAGGGTATCACCAGTGATAACGTCTTTCAGGCCGATCGCAGCGGCGATGTCACCTGCGCGAACTTCGCTGATTTCTTCACGTTTGTTAGCGTGCATCTGAACGATACGACCGAAACGCTCACGTGCAGATTTCACGGAGTTCAGAACGGTATCGCCTGAGTTAACCACACCAGAGTAAACGCGGAAGAACGTCAGGTTACCCACGAATGGGTCAGTTGCGATCTTAAACGCCAGAGCAGAGAACGGCTCTTCATCACTTGCGTGACGCTCAGCTGGGGTATCTTTACCATCGTCCAGCATACCGTTGATTGCCGGTACGTCGGTCGGGGCTGGCAGATACTCAACAACCGCATCCAGCATTGCCTGAACACCTTTGTTCTTAAATGCAGAACCACAGGTCACCAGGATGATTTCGTTTTTCAGCACGCGCTGACGCAGCGCTTTTTTGATCTCTTCTTCAGTCAGCTCTTCACCGCTGAAGAATTTCTCCATCAGCTCTTCAGAGGCTTCTGCTGCAGCTTCGATCAGCTTGCCGCGCCATTCTTCAGCCAGTTCTTGCAGGTTAGCTGGGATCTCTTCGTAATCGAAGGTCACGCCCGCATCCTGGTCGTTCCAGTTGATGGCTTTCATTTTGATCAGGTCAACAACGCCGGTGAAGTTTTCTTCAGCGCCGATAGCGATCTGCAGCGGAACCGGAGTCGCGCCCAGACGAGATTCGATCTGACCAACTACTTTCAGGAAGTTTGCACCCATGCGGTCCATTTTGTTAACGAACGCAATGCGTGGAACTTTATATTTGTTAGCCTGACGCCATACGGTCTCAGACTGTGGCTGAACACCACCTACAGCACAGTAAACCATTACTGCGCCATCGAGCACACGCATGGAACGTTCTACTTCGATGGTGAAGTCAACGTGTCCCGGGGTGTCGATGATGTTGATGCGGTGTGGCTCAAACTGCTTAGCCATACCTGACCAGAACGCGGTCGTTGCAGCAGACGTGATGGTAATACCACGTTCCTGCTCCTGTGCCATCCAGTCCATGGTCGCTGCGCCATCATGCACTTCACCGATTTTGTGGTTAACACCGGTGTAGAACAGGATACGCTCGGTAGTAGTGGTTTTACCGGCGTCGATGTGTGCGCTGATACCGATATTACGGTAGCGCGCAATGGGTGTTGTACGAGCCATTTTATTCCTCGGTTTTTAGGACGTTCAAAGTTAGTCGACCCCAGCGGGTTGGCTGTTTGAGCGCCCGCTGGTTTAACAACAACTACGCAGCTGTTACCAGCGGTAGTGAGCGAACGCCTTGTTGGCTTCAGCCATACGGTGAACGTCTTCACGTTTCTTAACTGCAGTACCTTTGTTTTCTGCAGCGTCAGAAAGTTCGTTCGCCAGGCGTAAAGCCATAGATTTATCACCGCGTTTACGAGCAGCTTCTACGATCCAACGCATTGCCAGGGCATTACGACGAACCGGACGGACTTCAACTGGAACCTGATAGGTTGAACCACCAACGCGACGTGACTTAACTTCGACAGTCGGACGCACGTTTTCGAGAGCAACCTCAAAAGCTTCCAGGCCATCTTTACCAGCACGTTGAGCCAGGGTCTCAAGTGCGGTATAGACGATAGATTCAGCAGTAGATTTTTTACCATCTACCATCAGGATATTTACAAATTTAGCCAGCAGCTCTGATCCGAACTTAGGATCCGGCAGAATTTTACGCTGACCAATGACGCGACGACGTGGCATGGAAATACTCCGTTGTTAATTCAGGATTGTCCAAAACTCTACGAGTTTAGTTTGACATTTAAGTTAAAACGTTTGGCCTTACTTAACGGAGAACCATTAAGCCTTTGGCTTCTTCACGCCGTACTTGGAGCGTGACTGCTTACGGTCTTTAACACCTGAGCAGTCCAGCGCGCCACGAACGGTGTGGTAACGCACACCTGGCAGGTCTTTAACACGACCGCCACGGATCAGGATCACGGAGTGTTCCTGCAGGTTGTGACCTTCACCACCGATGTAGGAGGTGACTTCAAAACCGTTAGTCAAACGCACACGGCAAACTTTACGCAGTGCTGAGTTTGGTTTTTTAGGAGTGGTGGTGTACACACGGGTACAAACGCCACGTTTCTGCGGGCAAGCTTCCAGCGCCGGCACGTTGCTCTTTGCAACTTTGCGGACGCGTGGTTTGCGAACCAGCTGGTTAACTGTTGCCATTAAATAGCTCCTGGGATTTAGCTTTTTGCTTCGTAAACACGTAATAAATCACCTCGTAGAATTACGAGGAGGCAGAATTTTAGGGCTGTGTCAAAAAGGTGTCAAGAAATAACCAGGGGGCCAACGCATTACCAGGCCATTTGTTGTTGATGTTTTACCGTTAGCGCAACGAAAAAAGTATAGTCCACAGACTGCACAACAGGGGAAATTTGCGTGCTCAGCCCCCGGGCATTCAGGTCATCTTCCAGTGCCCAGAGCTTCGCCCCTGAGGCGCGAAGCTGTTCCAGCGCCCTGCTGCCCTCAATCGCCGCCAGTACGCCATCCTGCAGCAAGAGCAGGTCATCCTCCGGCATAAGCAGTCGGGTCAGGCTTTCGATGTCGCTGTAAGTCGGTGAGTGAAATAACATATGCAGCATTAGGTGCTCTTAAAAAGTCAAAATACGGTCATAGCCTGCGAGTTTTTGCCGCAGGGCCGACGCATCTAAAATTTCGGCATCCAGAATGCGTGGCGCATTTTCCGCTAAACCGCGCGACTGCAGCGACGCCCTGCACAGATAACACTGGTCGATATCATACAGCGCCAGCACGCCGAAGGTAGCGGCATAATGCCGGCTGTGAATATTTTCCGGCTGTTGCTCACTGTTAAGCTGCAGAACGCCATCTCCAATAAAAAACAGGCCGATATCGTCACTCAACGCGCCGGTGGCCAGCACCGCATCTAACCCTTCACGTCCTGCACTGCTGCCATGTGGGGCTCGGGTGAATACAAACGCGACACGCTTCATCAGAACTGCACCATCCGCTCGCAACGCAGCGCCGCTTCCGCCAGCGCGCCTAAGCCGGCCAGGGTAAAACCGGGCTGAAGATTCGCGCCCGGCAACGCAAGCCGTGAGGCTTCCTGCGCATCCGTCACGCCGCGCCGGAGTGCCGCCGCCACGCAAATGTTCAGCGCCACCCCATGCGCCTGATGAAGCGACTGCCAGGCACGAACAAGATCGAATTCGTCACTGGCGGGCGCGCTAAGCTGATTGGCGTTCAGCACCCCTTCCCGATAAAAAAAGACGCTTTCCAGCTGGTGTCCCGCTGCCAGCAGCGCGTTGGCAAACAGCAGCGCGCTGGTCGCCTGCTGCGTACCATAGGCCGGACCGGTGACAAGAAGCGCATAGCGCATTAACGATCCTGCCCCTGAAAGTCACCGTTTTTAAACTGGCGGATGTACAGGTACACGGTATGTTTGGAAATATTTAAGCGCTCGGCGACCTGATTGATGGCGTCTTTGATATCGAAAATCCCTTTTTCATACAGATTCAATACGATCTGACGGTTCTTGGCATTATTCGAGACGTTACGGTCGGCGCTCACTTCTTCAATCGTAAATTCCAGCGTCTGCATGACCAGGTCATCGACCGAACTGGCAAAGTTCACATTGGAATCGACCTGCTGCATCTCTGGCGGCAGAAACGTCGACATGATCTGTGAAAACGGAACGTCGAGGTTCATGTTGATACACAGCAAGCCAATCACCCGATGCTGGCGATTACGAATCGCAATCGTGACGGACTTCATCAGCACACCACTTTTCGCGCGGGTAAAGTAAGCGCGGGAGACGTTGCTGTCTGCACCCTGCATATCATGCAGCATGCGCAAGGCTAAATCCGTGATGGGCGAGCCCACTTTACGCCCTGTATGCTCGCCGTTAGCAATACGCACGGCCGAACAGTTTAAATCTTCCAGTGAGTGGAGGACGATTTCACAATGCGAGCCGATCAACATGGCAAGACCATCTACAACGGCCTCATACGATTTTAAAATATCGTAATCAGTTTGCTCGAACGGATGCTGCTCCAGAAGATCGAAGTCGCTCAGTTCACCGGGATTGAATGGATTAGACATTGAAGACATCACCCTACATGGCTGGAGCCTGTCACAGCGGCTACGGGCAGACTCAATATTGGGATAGTTATGCAGGCGATAGTCTGGCAAATGTCGCGGGGTTATGCCAGAGGTTTGTCATAAAGAGAAACCGCCACCCGAAGGTGGCGGCAGACAGATTACTGGGATTTCTTCGCGTCAGCAGCAGGTGCCTGCGTTTTTTCATCCGCTTTTGGTGCCGGTTTGATATCAAGCAGCTCAACGTCAAACACCAGCGTGGAGTTAGCCGGGATGCCCGGAACACCGTTTTTACCGTACGCCAGGTTTGGTGGGATAACCAGCTTGATCTTACCGCCTTTCTTAACGTGCTTCAGGCCTTCAGTCCAGCCTGGAATCACGCCGTCAAGACGGAAAGACAGGGGCTCACCGCGCGTGTAAGAGTTATCAAACTCGGTGCCGTCGATCAGCGTACCTTTGTAGTTTACAACGACTGTATCGCTGTCTTTTGGTGCCTCACCGGTCCCTTCTTTCTCAACCTTATACAGCAGACCACTTTCGGTCTTCTTCACGCCGCTCTCTTTAGCAAACTTAGCGCTGTAAGCTTCACCCTTCTCGGCATTTTCTTTTGCGTCTTTTTCCATCTTGGCTGACGCCGCGCCTTTCACGCGGGCTTCGAACGCCTGCAGGGTTTGCTCGATTTCTTCGTCAGACAGCTTGCTCTTGCCGCCAAACGCGTCCTGAACACCGGCAATCAGTTGCTGCTTGTCCAGCTTGATGCCCAACTTCTCCTGTTCTTTCAGGGAGTTGTCCATATAACGGCCCAGTGACGCACCCAAAGCGTATGCAGATTGCTGATCTTCATTTTTGAAGGCGGCATTTTTTGGAGCCTGAGGAGCAGACTGTGGAGCATCGGCAGCGGCCGGAGCTGCTGCTGTTTCTGCAGCCATTGCCAGCGGAGCATTCAGCGCGACGGCCATGGTGGTAGCTAACAATGTGACTTTAAACAGTGATTTCATCCTTTCTCCAAAACCGAAGCCTCTCACCTCGGGAATCATTGCGGACTGAGGGCCCACACTATAACTTTACGTGGCAATGACGAACACTCCCACAACGTAATTATCTGGTCTACTTCCGACCTTTTTTGCATCAGGAAGTTTCACCAGAGATGATGTCATCTGACCCTTTTTCAAGCTAAACACCAAATAAAAGCGAATAAATAGGGCAATTCTGCAACGCCAGCCTTTAGAATCATGCGCTGAGTAACCCCTTAACAGGAGAAAAGATCATGCAACAGTCAGAGTGGGAACAACGTATTGAAGCGCTTGAAAGTAAGCTGGCCTTTCAGGAGATCACTATCGATCAACTGAACAATACCGTCGTTCAGCATGAACTTGAAATGAGTAAGATGCGCGAACATATGCGCCTGTTACTTGAGAAGTTTAAAGCCAGCGCGCCGTCGATGATTGCCGATGCTTCAGAAGAAACCCCGCCGCCGCATTACTGATCCATCCGTGACAGGCCAGGCTGACTGTCGGCAGGCCCGTTCTGCCGAGGCCTGCTGACAATAAAATGCCGCAAAAAGTAAGGCCACCCGAAGGTGGCCCTGCACTACCGCGTCGGACTTAGTGGCTGCAGCCACAACCGCCCGTTCCGCAACCACCTTTACCGTGGTCATGGTCATGGTCATGGTCGTGATCGTGGTGATGACCATCTGCACCGTGAACATGGCCGTGTGCCAGCTCTTCCGGTGTGGCTTCACGAATCGCAACCACCTCAACGTTAAAGTTCAGGTTCTGACCCGCCAGCATGTGGTTACCGTCAACCACAACATGGTCGTCTTCCACTTCGGTGATTTCAACCGGCACCGGACCCTGATCGGTTTCCGCCAGGAAACGCATGCCAACCTGTAATTCGTCAACGCCCATAAAGACGTCTTTTGGTACGCGCTGTACCAGGTTGTCATCGTACTGACCGTACGCGTCATTTGCCGGGATATGCACGTCAAACTTATCGCCCGCGACGTGGTTTTCCAGCGCATTTTCCAGACCAGAAATCAGGGAACCATGACCGTGCAGATAGTCTAACGGTGCACTCACCGGTGACTCGTCAACCAACACACCGTCTTCTGTACGTACCTGATAGGCCAGGCTTACCACCAGGTCTTTTGCTACTTTCATGATATCTCCTAACCGTTGAGAACTAAGATCCCGTCTCATTGGTCTATTCTTGCGTGCAATAACACCAACCAGAAAGGTTCGGGGCTGAGTACAAGAGGCACTCTTTTTCTCTTGCGACTTCAGCGTTAATGGCGTCAATTGTAACGGAATTCAATCCCGCTGTGTGCTTAAGTTTAAAAAAAGCTGGGCCATTTCGCTACTCGGGATGGAAAATTCCGATCACTTGCTCGTTACTGCGAACCTGATCGCGTGCCTGTTTATCGGCTTCCCGCATTTGATGGCCGCACTTCACACACTCGACGACATCGACATTGTTTTCACGCCACATGGCCAGCGTGTCTTTTTCCTGACAATGCGGACATACCGCACCAGCAATAAAGCGTTTACGCATGCTGTTCTACCTGTGTCTTTTGATTACTGATCGTCATCCCAGTCATGGAACTGACGTCGTTCATGCTGCATTTCACGCTGAAAAATGTCTTCCAGTTCACGTCGCGCCTCGCGGACACGGGAAATCTGCGCCATATCAGAGTGGACAGGCATCAGCTCCCGCAACATGCGCATATCCAGCCGGCGGAAGTGTTGCTGTGCCCGATGAGCCTGATGAGGATGCATTCCCAGCGACATAAGCGTTTTACGCCCCAGTTCCAGCGCACTGGAAAAAGTTTCGCGTGAGAACTGCGTCACGCCCGCCTGCAGCAGTTCGTGGGCTTCCACACGACCACGGGCACGCGCCATAATCTGCAAATGCGGAAAATGTTGCTGGCAGAGATGCACAATCGTCATCGCATCTTCCGGATTGCTGCAGGTAATGACGATTGACTGCGCATCAGCCGCACCCGCCGCTCGCAGCAGTTCCAGCTCCGTTGCATCACCATAGTAAACCTTGTAGCCGTACTTGCGCATCAGGTTGACCGCACTAATATCACGCTCCAGTACGGTGATGCGCTTATTGTTTGCCATCAGCAAACGGCCCACTACCTGACCAAAACGTCCGAAGCCCACCACAATGACCTGCGGCTGATCGTCCTCAACGAAGGGTTTTTCAGTGTCTTCATCGCTTTCATTAAAGCGACGCGCCAACAGCCGATCAATTGCCTGCATAAGCAGCGGCGTGGTCATCATGGACAGCGTCACGGTAACCAGCAGCAGCGGCAGTTGGTCGCCCGAGAACAGTCTGGCTGACGAGGCCGCCGAGAACAGTACAAAAGCAAACTCGCCGCCCTGACTCAACACGCCGGCAAACTGCTGACGTTCAGAGCTGCGTAAGCCATAGATTCGAGCCAGCACATACAGCACCAGTAACTTGACCGACACCAGCGTCAGTACGCCCAGTAAAATGGCGATAATGTGGGTATAAAGCACCCCGAGGTTCAGCGCCATGCCCACCGAGATAAAAAACAGCCCCAGCAGTAAGCCTTTGAACGGCTCGATCGCCACTTCCAGCTCATGACGGTATTCACTTTCCGCCAGCAGAATCCCGGCGATAAAGGTGCCTAACGCCATGGATAACCCCAGCGCATCCATAAACAACGCGGAGCCCAATACCAGCAGCAGCGAGGCGGCGGTAAATACTTCACGCACGCCTGAGGCCGCGATGTAGCGAAAAATGGGGCGCAGTAAATAGCGGCCCCCGACGAGCATGCCGGCAAACGCCAGGACCTTCATGCCCACTTTCATCCAGTCGACGCTGCCGCTGTCATTCCCGGCCAGAAGCGGAATCAGTGCCAACGCCGGAATAACAGCCAGATCCTGAAACAGCAGCACCGAAAACCCTAGCTGGCCCGCTTCGCTGCGGTTCATGCCCTTGTCCCGCATCAGCTGCAAGGCCATCGCCGTTGATGACATGGCCAGACCGATCCCGCCGATTACCGCCGCGCGCCAGTCAAAGTTTGTCAGCCACAGCAATGCGCCAAGAATGGCGGCGGAGAAAATCACCTGCGCGGCACCGATACCAAAGATAGAACGGCGCAGCGCCCACAACTTTGCCGGGTTCAGTTCCAACCCGATGATAAACATCAGAAAGACAACGCCCAGTTCAGAAAAGTGCAGAATCTCGTCGACGTCACTAATAAATCCCAGTCCCCACGGACCAATGGCAATACCGGCCAGTAAGTACCCCAATACTGCGCCAATCCCCAGGCGAGCCGCTACCGGTACAATCAGCACCGCCGCAAAGAGATAGATGACTCCTGCGGTCAGCAGCGTTTGTCCTTCCATTTATAACCCTCCATTCGGCAGCGGTGCTGCCAGCCAGTCGCTATAGGCACGGGCATATTTTTTGAGTAAATCAGGTTGCTGACGGCGCGCCCAGTAAATAATCATCGGCGACATCCAGTGCATACGGCACATCTGTGCGGTCAGCTCAAAAGGTCGCAAAATGTCATTCATGGAATAGCGGTTCAGTCCGTGCTGCTGAAAGGCCGTTTCAGGTTCGCCAGTTGTGACGATACTGCGCCAGTACTTTCCTTCTAATGCGTTTCCGTCTATGCCGTTGGCAAAACCCCGGGACAACACGCGATCTAACCACTCTTTAAGTAACGCCGGGCAGCTGTAGGTATAGAGAGGATGTTGAAAAATAATCACATCATGCTCACGCAGTAGCTGTTGCTCATGGTGGATATCGATAAAAAAATCCGGATAGGCGGCATAGAGGTCATGAACAGTAACATGCTCAAGGGGCCTGGCCGCGTCCAGCAAAATACGATTTGCGATGGAATCCTGCGCTTCCGGATGAGCAAAAAGCAGCAAAATCTTAGGTGGCTGCGACATCCTTTCCCTCCAAAGCGTCGTCATTGGTGCGGATTTCCGCTACCATGCACAACGCAACAAAAACCCAATTATGTTGCACGTAAATTAACATATTCTGACGATACGGCGCTTATGATTGTCTTTTCTGCCCTACAAATTCGCCGCGGTGTTCGCGTCCTGCTCGACAACGCTACCGCCACCATCAATCCCGGCCAAAAAGTCGGGCTGGTGGGTAAAAACGGCTGTGGAAAATCCACCCTGCTGTCGTTGCTGAAAGGTGAGATCACCAGCGATGCGGGATCGTTTACCTTTCCCGGTAACTGGTCGCTTGCCTGGGTGAATCAGGAAACGCCTGCCCTCAGCCAGGCCGCCCTTGACTATGTCATCGATGGCGACCGTGAATACCGCCATCTTGAAGCAGAACTGGCAGAGGCCAACATCAGAAATGACGGAAATGCCATCGCCCTGATTCACGGTAAGCTCGATACCATTCAGGCCTGGACGATTCAGTCGCGCGCCTCAAGCCTGCTGCACGGGCTCGGATTCAGTCAGGAACAGCTTCAGCGCCCGGTCAGTGATTTTTCGGGGGGCTGGCGCATGCGTCTTAACCTGGCCCAAGCACTGCTGTGTCGATCGGACCTGTTGTTACTCGATGAACCGACGAACCACCTCGATCTGGACGCCGTGATCTGGCTGGAACGCTGGCTAAAAAGCTATGAGGGCACGCTGATTCTGATCTCGCACGATCGCGATTTTCTCGATCCGGTGGTGGACAAAATTATCCACATCGAACAGCAGACGATGACCGAGTACACCGGTAACTACAGTTCCTTCGAACGCCAGCGCGGCGCGAAACTGGCCCAGCAGCAGGCGTTATACCAGAGTCAGCAGGAAAAAGTGGCGCACCTGCAAAAATATATCGATCGTTTCCGTGCACAGGCCACCAAAGCCAAACAGGCGCAAAGCCGTATTAAGATGCTGGAACGGATGGAGCTGATTGCGCCAGCCCATGTGGATAATCCGTTTAGCTTCAGCTTCCGCGCACCCGAAAGCCTGCCGAATCCGCTGCTGAAAATGGATAAAGTCACCGCGGGCTATGGCGATCGCATTATTCTGAACGCCATTAAACTTAACCTGGTGCCGGGATCGCGCATTGGCCTGCTGGGTCGCAACGGTGCCGGCAAGTCAACGCTGATTAAGCTGCTGGCGGGCGAACTCGCCGCCAAAGCGGGCGAAATTGGCCTGGCGAAAGGGATCAAGCTGGGTTACTTCGCTCAGCATCAGCTGGAGTTCCTGCGCGCCGATGAGTCGCCTTTACAACATCTTTCACGGCTTGCGCCGAAAGTGCTCGAGCAGCAGTTACGGGATTATCTGGGCGGCTTTGGCTTTCAGGGCGATAAAGTCACAGAGGTAACCGAACGCTTCTCTGGCGGCGAAAAAGCGCGGCTGGTACTGGCGCTGATTGTCTGGCAGCGCCCCAACCTGCTGTTACTGGACGAACCCACCAACCACCTCGATTTGGACATGCGTCAGGCATTAACTGAGGCGTTGATTGATTTCGAAGGCGCACTGGTTGTCGTATCGCACGATCGCCATCTGTTACGCGCCACCACCGATGACCTCTATCTGGTGCATGATGGCAGCGTTGATGTGTTCCCGGGCGATCTGGAAGATTATCAGCAGTGGCTGAGCGACCTGCAAAAACAGCAAACGCAAAATGAGGCCGCGCCTAAACAGGACAATGGTAACAGTGCTCAGGCCCGTAAGGATCAAAAGCGTCGTGAAGCCGAGCTGCGAACGCAGACCCAGCCCTTGCGCAAAGAAATCGAGAAGTTAGAAAAACAGATGGCGAAGTGGCAAGCCCAACTGGCCGACGCCGAACACCTGCTGGCAGACAGCGCGCTGTACGAACACAGCCGCAAGGCTGATTTAACGGCTGCCCTGCAAAAACAGGCTGAGAGTAAATCGGCGCTGGAAGAGGTGGAAATGGCCTGGCTGGACGCGCAGGAAAAACTGGAAGCGATGCTCGCCTCCTGACAGAGGCGGCATCACCTTTCGTCACAACCGTACCGGTGTACTCGCGGTACGGTTCAGTAAGGCTTATCGCCTAATACCGTGGCGCGCTGCATCACTCTTCGGGCCGGATAGTAATCGGCATTGGCGTAGTGCTGAGTGACGCGATTGTCCCAAATCGCCAGGTCATTAGGCTGCCAGCGCCAGCGCACCTGAAACTCCGGTTTCGTGCTATGCGCAAACAAAAAGCCCAGTAATGCATCGCTCTCTTTCTGACTCAGCGTCAGAATTCGGGTTGTAAAACCCTCATTGACGAACAGCGCTTTTTTCCCACTAACCGGATGCGTCCGGATAACAGGATGCTGTACAGGTGGGTTTTTCGCCGCAGCCTGCCGCCAGCGCTGGTGCTCTTCTTCTGTCTTACGGTGTTTATATTCCGGAAACGACTTTGTAAAATCGTGCTCCGCATAGAGTTCAGACAGTAAGGTTTTGAAGGGGGCAGACAGCGCCTCGTACGCCGCAATACCGCTGGTCCATAACGTATCCCCACCCGCCTCCGGCAAGACTTTGGACGCCAGCAGCGCCACAGCCGGAGGCGTCTGGATGAACGTCACATCGGTGTGCCAGTTATCATTATCCGGAGGATTATCCTGATGCGTATCCAGGACAATGATCTCTTCCACGCCCGGCGCATGCGGATAAACCGGATGGATATGAAGATCGCCAAAGCGAATGGCCAGCGCACGATGCTGCTCGGGCGTGATCGCCTGATCACGTAAAAACAGTACCTGATGACGCAGCAAGGCGTGATAGAGCTGCTCAAACTGCGCGTCACTGAGTGGACGCGAGACATCAAGGTTGCCGACCTGCGCGCCGATAAAGGGGCCCAGAGGCGTAATCGCTAACTTTTCGTTCATTTTTGCTCTCCGTTCCAGGGCGTCAGACGGCGCTGTAGCGCACGCAGACCCAGTTCTAAACTACATGCCACAATGGCAATCACCGCGATCCCTGCCAGCACCACATCCGTTGCCAGAAATTCCCCTGCCGACTGCACCATAAAGCCCAGCCCACGCGTGGCAGCAATGAGCTCAGCGGCCACCAGCGTTGACCAGCCCACACCTAATCCAATGCGTAAGCCGGTCAGTATTTCTGGCAAGGCACCCGGCAGGATGACCCAGCGCAGCCGTTGCCAGCGATTCGCCCCCAACGATGCCGCGGCGCGCAGACGAACCTGCTGTGCGTTGCGAACACCGGCCACAGTCGACAGCACTATCGGGGCAAAAATCGCCAGCGTGATCAGCAGTATTTTCGATGTTTCACCAATACCGAACCAAATGACCATCAACGGTAAATACGCCAGCGGTGGCACGGGCCGATAGAGCTCAATCAGGGGATCGATCAGGGCACGTAAAACCGGGCTGACGCCCATCGCAATGCCCACCGGAATGCCTGTTAATGCCGCCGCGCTGAGCGCAATCAGCATGCGCGTCAGGCTGGCTGACAGGTGCTGCCACAACGTCGCGTCCATAAACCCCTGCGGACCGGCAACGCTCAGTAACTTACTCAGCACCTGCTGCGGCGACGGCAGAAACAGCGGCGCAATGAGCCCCAGTGTGGTCACGCTCCACCAGATGAACAACAGCACAAGCAGGCTCACTGTGCTCAGCGTGGCCGTCAGGGAGAAAGGCCAGCGCAGGCGACGACGCCGGGCGCGGGTCGGCACATCGTTAATGATCGCACTCATGCAAATGCCTCCCGTTGTGCAAATACCCGGTTCAGCACATATTCCCGTTGGGCGATGAAATCGGGATCAGACTTGATGCTGCGGCAGGGTTCGCCGTCCACGAAACGCTGGCCAAAATTCAGCGTCAGCGTTTCCTGTACCCGACCGGGCCCCGGAGAGAGCAGCACCAGCTCGCTCGCCAGAAAAATGGCTTCTTCAATGTCATGCGTAATCAGCAGGATCTGTTTACCGCTGTCCTGCCACAGCCTTAACAGCAAGGTCTGCATTTGTTCACGGGTAAACGCATCAAGTGCGCCAAACGGTTCATCGAGCAGTAACAGGCGGGGATCGGCAGCCAGCGCGCGGGCGATGCCAACGCGTTGACGCTGTCCGCCAGATAACTGCCAGATATGCCGCTTTTCAGCGCCTTCCAGCCCAACATTTTTTATCATCTGCCGTGCAAGGGCTTCACGCGGCTGGCGCGCCATACCGGCAATCTGTAATCCGAAAGCGACGTTATCCAGCACATTCCGCCAGGGCAGCAGGCCTTCATGCTGAAACACCACGCCGCGATCGGCGCCTGGCCCCTGAATCGCCTTGCCGTCCAGAGAAATACTGCCGGACTCGACCGGTAAAAACCCGGCGATCAGATTCAGCAACGTGGTTTTGCCACAGCCTGACGGTCCCAGCACAACGACCAGCGCGTTATCCTCCACGCGCAGTGAGATGTCCTGTAATACCGGCTGTCCGCCATAGCTCGCGTTCAGATGGGCTATTCGCAACATGACGATGTCCTCAGGGCTTGACCAGGGGCGCAACAAAACGACTCGTGACAAAGGCGCTGTAATCATTACCGGCCTGCGGCACCTTGCCCTGTTCTTTCAGGAATTGCGCCGTGTCCACGATGGCTTTGTTCACCGGCTGCTGCAGTTGCGCCACCTGCTGGGCGGCGGTCAGATAGGTGTTGCCCTTAACCAGTCCAGGAATTTGTTGCTCGGGCACGCCGCTTAAGCGCGAAAGTTTACTGAGGTTATCAGGCTGTTTAAGCCACTGTTCGGGATGGTCCAGGTAGGCTTTCTGCGCCTCAATAGCGCTACGGGCAAAGGCGGTCACGATATCCGGATGCTGCTGCGCGAAGTCTTTGCGTACCACCCAGACATCAAGTGTCGGTGCTCCCCAGCGCCCGACCTGCGACGAATCCGTTAAAACGGTGCCATCTTTCTCCAGTTCATTCACCGCAGGTGCCCAAACGTAAGCACCGTCAATGTCCCCGCGTTGCCAGGCCGCCACAATCGCAGGCGGTTGCAGATTGACCAGTTGAACCTGAGACGGCTTAATCCCCCAGTGTTTTAATGCCGCTAACAAGCTGTAATGGGTGGTCGAAATAAAGGGGACAGCGATCCGCTTGCCGATCAGGTCCTGGGGACGGGTGATCGTTTTCTTCACGACCAGCGCTTCAGAATTGCCTAACTGAGAAGCCAGTAAAAAGGCTTCGATGGGAAGCTGCTGCGTTGCCGCAACGGCCAGTGGGCTGGAACCAATATTGCCAATCTGGACGTCGCCTGATGCCAGCGCACGAAGCACGCCTGATCCGCTATCGAATTTGCGCCATTCGACCGTCGCACCGCTCTCTTTGGCAAACGTATTATCCGCCTGCGCCACCTTAGCGGGTTCAGCGGAGGTCTGATAAGCCACCGTTACGTTGACCGCGTTGGCCTGAAACGCCAGCACTGACAGGACCGCCGCCAGAATCGTGAGTCGCCCTTTTTGCATGATTTTTCCCCCATCATTTTTATGATGTGGGCAGTGTTGCTGGCAGAAGTAATTTCATAAAGGAATTAAAAGTTATCCCTAATAGAAAGAAATTCTTAGATCATCATCTGCAATAGATTGCCGTTATACGCAAATTAAATTTCAGACAAAAAGCCATAAATTTGTCAGGCGCTCACATCCTGGTTGTGCTATTGATATGCGCTATTATTTGCTCCCCGGTGAGGCTTGCGAGTTCGATGTCGATCGACAAAGTTGCCCTGTTAGCTGGCGTGTCTAAAGCCACGGTATCCCGCGTGCTTAACGCGCATCCTGGGGTAAAAGCAGATACGCGACAGAAAGTGCTGGATGCCATTGCCACAAGCGGCTATCAGCCAAACCTGCTGGCGCGTCAGTTGCGAACCTCGCAAAGTCATATGCTGCTGGTCCTGATCTCCGATATCACGAACCCTTTTTGCTCCCGAGTTGTTCAGGGCATCGAAGCTGAAGCAGAAATGCACGGCTACCATATTCTGCTGTGCAATTCGGCCTCACAGTTTAAACGTGAGTCGGCCTACCTGACCTTACTGACCGGCAAGGTGGTGGACGGCGTGATTACGATGGATGCCGCCGCCGGGCTGCAAAGCCTGATCGATATTATCGGTGATGCGCCCTGGATTCAGTGTTGTGAGTTTGATCCCGAGATTGCGGCCTCGTCCGTCTCCATCGATCATCTGGACGCCGCACGTGATACCGTCCATTATCTGGCCGGCCGGGGCCGTAAGCGCATTGCACTGGTGAATGGCGATATGCGTTATCTCTATTCTCAATATCGCGAACAAGGCTATCGAGAGGGCGTTGCGCAATCGGGGTCAGACTGGACGAATGTCGTCTATACCGAAGGCATTACCTGCGAAGAAGGCAGTCGGGCATTGCAGGAATTGTTGCGTTTAGCGGAGCCGCCGGATGCGGTATTTGCCGTGTCTGATGTGCTGGCGGTTGGCGTGGTGCATGCAGCACTGGAGGCGGGCCTGCGTGTCCCGGAAGACCTTGCCGTCGTGGGGTTTGACGGCATTCCCTTTACCAGCAGCCTGAATCCACCGTTAACCACCATTGAACAGCCCATGTATCAACTGGGTGCGCGCAGCGTGCAGCTGTTGCTGAAAAAAATTCGCCAGCCGCATGCGCCGGTTGTTCGCGAAGTGTTGCCCTGGACGCGCCTGGAGCGCGCATCCAGCTAAGCTCAGTGCCAGATCAGCAATACGCAGGCCGCCGTTAACAGCCCCATGCTCAGGTTAAAGCGTTTCCAGGCGCGGGGACTACGTAAAATACGGCCGATCATCGCACCAAAGCCCATCCAGATAACGCCTGCAACCAGATTGACCATAACCATGCCAAGACTGATTAACAGGACAGAATGGCGATAGCCCGCACCGGCCAGACTAAAACTGGCGACGGCACCCAGCGCCATGAGCCAGGCTTTGGGGTTGATCAGTTGTAATAAGCCTCCCTGCCAGAACGGCATAGGTGCGACAGGCGCCGCATCGGTTTCCAGCTTCTCATAGGCTGCGGTGGCAATCTTCCAGGCCAGCCACAGCAGGTAAAGGCTACCGGCAATTTTCAGGATGAGATGCAGGGAGGGATAAAGCAGTATCAATCCACCCACGCCAAACGCTACCAGCAGCAGCATTAGCTGCATGCCGATCATAATGCCGATCATCAACGGGAGGGTGCGCAAAAAACCAAAATTGGCCCCCGAGGCGGTGAGTAACATATTATTAGGTCCGGGTGTAATCGCCGCGACCCAAAGAAAGCCTAATAATGATAAAAACAGACTGAGTTCCATTAACCCGGGTTCTCCTCCCTTAGTGAAAACTTATCGAAGCTAACAGTGTGATATGGAACAGACAAGCCTTTACAACATGAAATTTTCGGGCCCTGACGACGCGGCGTTCATTCCCCTGCCCGGTCTGGGCAACCCGCACCTGCAAACCATTCTGCCGCGGCTGATACGGCGGACGAAAAGGTTAACGCCACACTGGCAGCGGCTGGATTTACCTGACGGTGACTTTGTTGATTTGGCCTGGAGTGAAGATCCTCAGTTTGCCCGGCATAAACCGCGCGTGGTGCTGTTTCATGGCCTGGAAGGAAGTTTCCACAGTCCCTATATTCATGGCCTGATGCTGCAGTGCAAACAGCGTGGCTGGCTGGCGGTAGTAATGCATTTTCGCGGCTGCAGCGGTGAGCCGAACCGTCTGAACCGGATATACCACTCCGGTGAAACCGAGGATGCGCGTTTTTTCCTGCACTGGCTGACGACGCGCTGGGGTCGGGTGCCCACAACTGCTGTCGGCTTCTCGCTGGGCGGGAATATGCTCGGTTGCCTGTTAGGCCAGCAAGGTGATGAAGCCCTGATCGACGCGGGCGTGATTGTGTCTGCGCCCCTGATGCTGGAACCCTGCAGCGCCCGACTGGAGCGCGGCTTTTCACAGGTTTATCAGCGTTACCTGTTAAGCCAGTTAAAAAAGAATGCCCAGCGTAAACTGCGGGCCTGGCCCGACACGTTGCCGGTGAACCTCATTCAGCTTAACGCCCTGCGCCGTCTGCGGGACTTTGACGACGCGATCACGGCCCGGGCGCATGGTTTTGCCGACGCCACGGATTATTACCGTCGCGCCAGCGCTATGCCGCGCCTTAAGTTCGTGACAAAACCGCTGCTCATCATCCATGCAAAAGATGACCCGTTCATGAGCGATGAGGTGATCCCGCAGCCTGCGCAATTATCTGCCACTATTACCTATCAGCTGACACAGCAGGGTGGGCATGTTGGTTTCGTCAGTGGCACCCTGCGTCAGCCTCGGTTGTGGCTGGAGCAGCGCGTGCCACAGTGGATTTCCTCTTATCTGGATAACTGATTCTGTGATTATTCCCTGGGAACAGGTTTCCCCCGAAACCCTTGAAAATCTTATCGAAGCGTTTGTTTTGCGTGAAGGCACGGATTACGGCGAGCAGGAGCTCAGCCTGACGGAAAAAGTCGCCGATGTGCGTCGTCAGCTGGAGCACGGCGAGGTCGTTCTGGTATGGTCGGAACTGCACGAGTCGGTCAACATCATGCGCAAAAGCGAGTTTCGTGGCTGATGCAACGAACGGAAAATCGTGCTAACAATGCTCATCGCCCGACGTCACAGGGACTTCAACTATGTCTGCACGCCATCCGATTATCGCGGTAACGGGCTCCAGCGGTGCGGGAACCACCACCACCAGCCTGGCGTTCCGTAAAATTTTTCAGCAACTCGGTTTGCACGCTGCCGAACTGGAAGGGGACAGTTTTCACCGCTTTACCCGACCCGAAATGGACATGGCTATCCGAAAAGCGCGCGATCTGGGGCGACATATCAGCTACTTTGGCCCGGAGGCGAATGATTTTGGCCTGCTGGAGCAAACGTTCATCGAATACGGCGAACACGGTAAGGGCCAGTCGCGTAAGTATCTGCACACCTATGATGAAGCCGTTCCCTGGAACCAGGTTCCCGGCACCTTCACGCCCTGGCAACCGTTACCACCGGATACGGATGTGCTGTTTTATGAAGGCTTGCACGGCGGCGTGGTGACTACACAACACAATGTGGCGGAAAAAGTCGATTTGCTGGTCGGCGTCGTGCCCATCGTCAACCTGGAGTGGATTCAGAAACTGGTGCGCGATACCAGCGAGCGTGGCCATTCACGCGAAGCGGTGATGGATTCGGTAGTGCGTTCCATGGAAGATTACATCAATTTCATTACGCCGCAGTTTTCACGAACCCATATTAACTTTCAGCGCGTCCCCACGGTGGATACCTCTAATCCCTTTGCCGCGCGCACCATCCCTTCGCTGGATGAAAGCTTTGTGGTTATCCACTTTCAGGGGCTGGAAGACATTGATTTTCCCTATCTGCTGGCCATGCTGCAGGGATCGTTTATTTCCAATATCAACACGTTGGTGGTACCCGGCGGCAAAATGGGACTGGCGATGGAGTTAATTATGGCGCCGTTAGTAAAACGGCTCATGGAAGGGAAACGGATTGAATAAGCACAGAGGCCAGCCTGGCCTCTGTGAGATTACAGCGCGATCACTTCGTAGCTGTGGGTAATGTTGACGCCTTTGCCTAACATGATGGCGACAGAGCAATATTTTTCCGCTGACAGATCGACAGCGCGTGCCACGGCTTTATCCGAAAGTGCGTTGCCGCTGACGATAAAATGCAGATTGATATGGGTAAAGATGCGGGGGGCTTCTTCCCGACGTTCAGACGATAGTTTCACTTCGCAATCAACCACATCGTTGCGGCCTTTTTGCAAAATTGACACAACGTCAATGGCGCTGCATCCCCCTGCCGCCATCAGCACCATCTCCATAGGGCTCGGCGCTTTATCGCCAGAATTGCCATCCATCAGTACCTGATGGCCGGACGATGATTCCCCCAGGAATGTTAACCCTTCAACCCATTTGACGCGTGCCTGCATAATTTTGACCTCAGAATACCCTGTTTTGGCTCAGCGTACGCTTTTGCCTGGGAAACAGCAATCCAGAGAAAACGCCATCTTGCTGAAGCGAGACAACACAAGACAGTCGACGTAAGCTGTGCTACAAACAGAGCTGAAAATATTTTTCGTCATCCGAAGACGAAGCCGGGAAGAATGATGCGCACTGCGCCGAATGCAGCCCGAATAATTTCCTGAATGGAAAGACGCTTAACGCTTACATCGCCTGGCAGGGAAACAGAGCCCTGTATTTTGGGCACGATTACAACAGAGGATAATAGCGAATGGTTCTCGGCAAACCGCAAACAGACCCTACACTTGAATGGTTCCTGTCCCATTGCCATATTCACAAGTATCCATCCAAAAGTACGCTCATTCATCAAGGTGAAAAGGCGGAAACGCTTTACTACATCGTTAAAGGTTCCGTTGCGGTACTGATTAAGGATGAAGAAGGCAAGGAGATGATTCTGTCCTATCTGAATCAGGGCGACTTTATTGGTGAGCTTGGCCTGTTCGAAGAAGGTCAGGAGCGCAGCGCCTGGGTACGTGCGAAAACCGCGTGCGAAGTGGCAGAGATTTCCTACAAAAAATTCCGTCAGCTGATTCAGGTGAATCCGGACATCCTCATGCGTCTCTCCTCGCAAATGGCGCGCCGTCTGCAGGTCACATCGGAAAAAGTGGGCAACCTCGCGTTCCTTGATGTCACCGGTCGCATTGCGCAGACGTTGCTCAACCTGGCGAAACAGCCGGATGCCATGACGCATCCTGACGGCATGCAAATTAAAATTACGCGTCAGGAAATTGGCCAAATCGTGGGATGTTCACGTGAAACCGTGGGACGTATTTTGAAGATGCTGGAAGACCAGAATCTGATCTCCGCACACGGCAAAACAATTGTTGTTTACGGCACGCGCTAAGCTTTATTCTTCACGGCATAATGGCAACGTTATGCCGTGAATTATTTGCGTTGAGCCGATGTGGCGAAGAATAATTTATCACCCTGAAGTTAACTATGCCCTGCGCCAGACACTGGTGTTGTGTCTCCCCGTCGCGCTCGGCTGGCTGTTTGGCGATCTGCAAAAAGGATTGCTGTTCTCATTGGTGCCTGCCTGCTGCAATATTGCCGGTCTGGATACGCCCCACAAACGCTTCTTTAAACGCCTGATTGTCGGCGGCAGCCTGTTTGCCCTGGGTAGCTTACTGATGCAGTGGCTTCTGTTTAAAGACGTGCCCTTACCGCTTATTCTTTTCGCCCTGCCTTTGCTGCTGGGCGTGACAGGTGAAATCAGCCCACTGCACGCACGGTTACTCCCTGCCACACTGATCGCAGCGATATTTACCACCAGCCTGATTGGCCGCATGCCCATTTACGTACCGCCCCTGCTCTACATCGGCGGTACGCTGTGGTATGGCCTGTTTAACTGGTTCTGGTTTTGGCTGTGGAAAGAGCAGCCAATGCGTGAAAGCCTGAGTCTGATTTACCGCGAACTGGCGAACTATTGTGACGCCAAGTACACCTTGCTGACGCAACTTACCGATCCGGAGAAGGCGCTACCACCGTTGCTGGCGCGGCAGCAAAAAGCAATCGACCTCATCAATACCTGTTATCAGCAGATGCATATGCTGTCCGCCAGCCGCGATCACAGTCATAAGCGACTGACCCGCGCTTTTCAGGTCGCACTGGATTTACAGGAACACATTTCTGTCAGCCTGCATCAGCCAGAAGAAGTGCAAAAACTGGTAGAACAAAGCCATGCAGAGGCCGTGATTCGCTGGAATGCGAAAACCATTTCCGCCCGTTTACGTGAGCTGGCAGACAACATCCTGTACCACCAACTGTCCAGTCGCTTTGATATGGACAAACAGCTGGGGGCACTGGAAAAAATCGCCCGTCAGCACCCGGACAATCCGGTAGGAAATTTTTGCCTTTATCACTTCAGCCGCATCGCACGGGTACTGCGTACACAAAAGCCCCTCTATCAGCGTGATTTGATGGCGGATCGCCAGCGCCGTTTACCGCTTCTGCCCGCACTCAGAAGCTATCTCTCGCTGCGCTCTTCTGCCCTGCGCACGGCCGGACGTTTTTCTGTGATGCTGATGCTGGGTAGCGGGCTGGCGCTGTTCTTTTCGATTCCCAAACCCTACTGGATTCTGATGACCATTATGTTTGTCAGCCAGAGTAACTACAGCGCTACACGGGTGCGTATTCAGCACCGTGCGCTGGGCACCTTTGCCGGGCTGGTCATTGCGGCAGCCTCGCTGCGGCTGGATGTCCCTGAACCGCTGGTGTTGAGCATCATGCTGGTGATTACCTTTATCAGCTATCGCTTTACCCGCCAGTTTTACGGCTGGTCGATGGTGGGGTTCACGGTCACCGCGGTATATACCCTGCAACTTCTGTCACTTAACGGCGCACAATTCTTACTGCCGCGCCTGCTGGATACCCTGATGGGCTGCCTGATTGCGTTTGGCGGAACGTTATGGCTTTGGCCGCAATGGCAAAGTGCCCTGCTACGACAGAACGCACATGATGTGCTTGAGGCTTTCCAGGACGCGTTACGCATGTTGCTTGGTCCGGAACAGTCTCCCGAGGTACTCGCCTATCAGCGCGTTAACGTTAATCAGGCCCACAATGCAGTCTTTAACTCACTAAATCAGGCGATGCAGGAGCCGGGGTTTAACGCACGCTATTTACAGGATATGCGTTTATGGGTCACGCACAGCCAGTTTATCGTTGAGCACATCAACGCCATGACGATTCTGGCACGCGAACATACCATGCTGCCGCCTACGCTGGCGGAGCACTATCTGCAATGGTGTGAAATTGCGCTGCAGCGTTGCCAGCAGCGGCTTGAATATGACGGCGAAAGTTCGCAAACCGATCTGTTACAGGGAATTGAAGATATCAACGAGGGACCGGTCACAGTACTGGAGCAGCACATCAGGCGCATTCTGGATCATCTTAAGGTGATGCACACGATCTCATCGCTGGCGTGGAACCAGCGACCGCATCATGGTCGCTGGCTGATTCGCAGTCTGGGTCGAAAATAACTCAGGCAGCCAGGACTTTCCCGACCGCTTTGGCAAAGCGCGCCATGCCTTCTTCAATATCGGCGGGTTCAATAATCAGTGAAGGGGCAAAACGCATCACATCCGTACCAGCCACCAGCACCATAACGCCTTCAGCCGCGGCGGCATTGAGGATATCGCGTGATTTTCCGGCATGTTGCGGCTTCAGGGCCGCGCCTACCAGTAAGCCTTTGCCGCGAATATCGCTAAACAGATCGTAACGGGCATCAATCGCCTTGAGTGCCTCGACAAACTGCTGGCGACGGGATTCCACGCCGTTCAGCACGTCTGGCGTATTGATCAGATCCAGCGCGGTTTCAGCAATCGCACAGGCCAGCGGATTGCCACCATAGGTGGTGCCATGCACGCCAGGAGCCATCGTTGACGCCACCTCCTCGGTGGTCAGCATCGCGCTGACAGGAAAACCACCGCCCAGCGCTTTCGCCGAAGTCAGAATGTCTGGCGTGACGCCGTAGTGCTCATAAGCAAACAGCTTACCGCTGCGCCCCATACCGCTCTGAACTTCATCCAGCACCAGCAACGCCTGATGTTTATCGCAGAGCTCACGCAGCCCCTGCATAAATTCTGGCGTGGCCGGCATGACGCCACCTTCACCCTGAATGGGCTCAACGACAATCGCACAGGTGTGGTCGTCGATAACGGCTTTCACTGCCGCCAAATCGTTGAATGGCACATGCACAATGTCAGCGGGTTTCGGGCCAAAACCGTCGGAATATTTTGGCTGGCCGCCTACCGTGACCGTAAACAGCGTCCGGCCATGAAAGGCATTATGGAAGGCAATAATTTTGCTTTTAAACGGGCTATGACGTTTACAGGCATAATAACGCGCCAGCTTAA
The DNA here is from genome assembly GCF_041954965.1 of Pantoea sp. BS_8. Lineage (NCBI taxonomy): Bacteria > Pseudomonadati > Pseudomonadota > Gammaproteobacteria > Enterobacterales > Erwiniaceae > Pantoea > Pantoea sp. BS_8. The sequence continues at coordinate 194,175 of NZ_JAVAXU010000006.1, read as the reverse complement.
ACGCGGCCTCGTTGGCTTCTGCGCCGGAGTTGGCAAAAAACACTCTGTCCGCGAAGGTGGCGTTAATCAGTTTGCTGGCCAGGCGCAAAGCCGGTTCATTGGTGAACACATTGCTGGTGTGCCACAGGGTTTCGCCCTGTTTCTTCAGGGTTTCAATCAGCGCCGGGTGACAATGGCCCAGCGCGGTGACGGCAATCCCACCCGAGAAGTCGATATACTCTTTACCCTGCTGATCCCACACCCGGCTTCCTTTGCCTTTTACCGGTACAAACTGCGCAGGTGCATAAACAGGCAAAATAACCTGATCGAACGTTTCCCGTGTTACCGCAATGTTTTCCGCTGCCATTGACAACCTCGCAAACTGATGAGTTGATTCATGATGAAATAATAATCATGAAATATGCATAAAAAATCACTTAAAGGCAAACACAACTTTACTGTTGCAGGAAATTAGCGAGCAGTTGATGTCCCTGTTCGCTGAGGATACTTTCAGGATGAAACTGCACGCCTTCCAGTGCCAGCGTTTTATGACGGATGCCCATAATTTCGTCGGGCTGACCGTCACGTAAACTCCATGCGGTGACGTCAAATTCATCAGGCAGCGTATCGGCTTTCACAATCAGCGAGTGATAACGCGTTACGGTCAGCGGTTGATTCAGACCGCGAAATACACCACAGCCGTTATGCTGAACAGCAGACGTCTTACCGTGCATGACTTCGCGCGCACGCACGACCTGCGCACCAAACACCTGGGCGATTGCCTGATGCCCCAGACAAACGCCCAGCACCGGCAGGCGACCGGCGAAGTGGCGAATGGCCTGTAATGAGATCCCGCTCTGATCGGGCGTACAGGGGCCGGGTGAAATCACCAGGTGGGTTAACGGCAACGCCGTCATTTCATCCAGAGTGATGGCATCATTTCTTACCACCTGAACGTTCGCGCCCAGTTGGCAAAAATACTGGTACAGGTTCCAGGTGAAAGAATCGTAATTATCAATAAGCAGCAGCATGGTTATGATTTCAGGCAGATCAGAAGGATACGTACAAGGCCCGGCATCCGGAATGAGGACCAGAGCCGTATCTTATCATGCGGTGTGACCTGAGTGTGATGTGAGGAAAACAGACTACCAGGCGCAGGGAGACGCGCTCGCCTCCCTGGCGGGATCGGGGTTCAGACAGGATGCGCTTCGCTGACGATGCTGGCAAAGACGTCTTCCAGCGGTTGTAAATCCCCTGCCGCACCGGCCTGACTGGCGCTGACCCATTCTTCCGGATTCAGTTTTTCCCATTCCAGCAGGTAACCTGCATGCAGGGCCAGTTGCTCAAAGAAAATACGCTGCGCCCGGCCATTACCTTCGCGAAAAGGATGAAGCATATTGATTTCGCAATAATACCAGGCGACGCGTTTCGCAAACTCAGCTAAAGGCAGATCGGCCAGGCCGTTCTCTTCTTCTAGCGCGGCCATGAGTGCATTACCCTCTTTTTCGATATATTCGAAGTGACAAAAAGGGGTTTCGTCGCGCCAGATGTCCAGCGTGCGGAGTTCGCCAGCCCAACTGTAGACATCCTGAAACAGCGTACGGTGAATGTGACACAGGTAAGGCAGGCCGATTTTGGGTGGGCCCAGTTCAAGCGTGGCAAGCCGGGCGGCGCTAAAGCTCAGTTCCGCTTTACGTAACTGTGCCTCATCATGAATATCGAGACGATTTTTGAGGACCGTGTCGTTTTGCCACAGGTAGGGATCCTGCGTGACGGCAGTATTAGCAGCCATATTGCCTCCTTAATGAGGCCAGACGGGCTTCCGCCTCTTCACCCTTAACCTCCGGTTCCGTCAGGGTAAAGCCTTCAAGCCGACAGCTTGCCCGATAGCTGGCATTCCGCCGCTGTCGCCAGAGCGCTGCCTTCTGTTTGTCTGTGAGTGTATTTGCCATACCGCCTCCTGCTCAGGTTTGCCCTAAGTATAAGAGCAAATTTTCCCTTTGCCGGAAACGGGATGGCAATCAAGACAATCAGGGCAGGACTTTTGCCGACAAAATGACCACCGGCTTGACGGGAACATTCTGGTAAGGCCCGACATCTTTGGTTGGCACCTGAGAGATTTTGTCCACGACGTCCTGGCCCTTCACGATCTTACCAAAGACGGCGTAGCCAAAATCGCGCTGACCATGATCCAGAAAGGCGTTGTCAGCGACGTTCAGAAAGAACTGGCTGGTGGCGCTGTCTTTGTCGGAGGTGCGCGCCATGGAGATGGTGCCGCGCAGGTTGCGCAGACCATTATCCGCTTCATTTTTGATCGGCGCATTGGTTTGTTTTTGCTGCATTTCATTGGTAAAGCCACCGCCCTGAATCATAAAACCCGGGATAACGCGGTGAAAAATCGTGTTGTTGTAAAAACCACTGTTAACGTAATCAACGAAGTTTTTAACGGAGATCGGTGCTTTTTGATTATTCAGTTCGAGTTCGATGTTACCGGCAGAAGTGGTCAGCAGGACATGCGTATCACCTTTGGCCGCTAAAGCTGAGGCAGAAACAGAAGAGAGCGCTAACAGGGCAACTGCCGCTGTCAAAGTACGTTTAAACATGAGTAATTCCTTACTTTGGAGAGCTAGCTCAAAAACGATATTGATTGTAAAGAGCATGTAATACAAGAGCCAGCGTTTTACCTATATTTACGCTAAACGCACCCAAAAACGCCTGAAAAAGATTGCTTCCGCTTCGTGACTAAAATCACAGTATTGATGAAATGAATGACAACAGTTTTCACTCTTAGTTTATTAAGATCACGGTTCCGTTTACAATTTCTGCCGCTGCAGCGCTCCCGCTTCCCAACAGGTTCAGAACATGACAAATCGTAATCGTATCGGCCTTACCTGGATTAGCTTTCTTTCCTATGCGCTCACCGGTGCCCTGGTGATTGTCACCGGTATGGTAATGGGTGATATCGCGAAAGATTTCCAGATTCCCATCGACAGTATGGGTAACACCTTCACTTTCCTGAACAGTGGCATCCTGGCTGCCGTTTTCCTTAATGCCTGGTTGATGGTCATTGTGCCGCTCAAACGCCAGTTGATTTTTGGCTTTGTGCTGATGGTATTAGCCGTTATCGGACTGATGACCAGCCGGGATCTGTCGGTATTTTCGCTGTGCATGTTCGTACTGGGCGTCGTCAGTGGTATCACCATGTCGATTGGGACGTTCCTGATTACCCACATGTACGAAGGCCGCCAACGGGGTTCACGCCTGCTGTTCACGGACTCCTTCTTTAGTATGGCTGGCACCATTTTCCCGATTCTGGCCGGCATTTTACTGGCACGTCATCTGCCGTGGTACTGGGTTTACGTCTGCATTGGCGTCATTTACGTCGGTATTTTTATCATGACGTTATTCGTGGAGTTTCCGGTTCTGCGTAAGCCAGAGAACAGCCCAACGGTTGAAAAAGAAAAATGGGGACTGGGCGTACTGTTACTGGCGATTGCCGCCTTATGCTACATTCTTGGCCAGCTCGGCTTTATTTCCTGGGTGCCTGAATATGCCACCAAAGTGATGGGCATGAATATTGATGATGCCGGTCAACTGGTAGGAAGCTTCTGGACCGCTTATATGGTCGGCATGTGGGTATTCAGCTTCCTGCTGCGCTTCTTCGATCTGCAACGTATTCTGATGGTACTGGCAGGACTGGCCACGGTGCTGATGTACTGGTTCGTAAGCAGCCAGGATGCAAGCATGTTGCGGTGGATTATTCTGACGCTGGGCTTCAGCTCAAGCGCGATCTATACCACCATCATTACGCTCGGCTCTCTACAAACCAAAGTCGCGTCTCCCAAGCTGGTTAACTTTATTCTGACCTGTGGCACCGTGGGTACCATGCTGACCTTCGTCGTTACGTCACCCATTGTGAAAAACAGCGGCGTGCACAGCGCGCTGCTAACGGCAAATGGCCTGTACGCCGTGGTGTTTATCATGTGTGCGTTGCTGGGCCTGGTGACCAAACACCGCTCGCACGGTCATATCACGCATTAATCCTCTCAGGGCGGCGGCAACGCGCCGCCCTTTGCTTCAACGCCTGAAGGTCACCGCTTCCCACGTGTCCAGACAGATTTTGCTCTCTGCGGGCTGCGTCGCCGCGATGACCTTTCCACGCCGAAGCGAATAACGCACCGGCACCTGCCGCCTGACCGCATCAAAACCGTTTTCTGCGGGCAGAATGATAAAACTGGCGTCATGACCACGCTGAATACCGTACTCTGCTAAATTCAGCGTGTTGGCACTGTTGCGTGTAATTAGATCGAGCCCGGCATTAATTTGCTCGTACCCCATCAGCTGACACACATGTAATCCCATATGCAGCACCTGAAGCATATTGCCCGTACCCAGCGGATACCAGGGATCGAATACGTCGTCATGGCCAAAACAGACGTTAATCTCCGCCTCCAGCAGCTCTTTCACCCGGGTAATGCCGCGGCGTTTGGGATAGCTGTCAAAGCGACCCTGTAGGTGAATATTCACCAGGGGATTGGCAACAAAGTTGATGCCGGAGAGCTTCAGTAAGCGAAACAGACGAGAAGTATAAGCCCCGTTATACGAGTGCATCGCTGTGGTATGGCTTGCCGTGACGCGCGCACCCATCCCGTCACGGTGTGCCAGCGCGGCAACGGTTTCGACGAAGCGTGACTGCTCATCGTCAATTTCGTCACAGTGCACGTCCACCAGCCTGTCGTAACGGTTGGCCAGCACGAACGCTTTATGCAGGGATTCCACGCCGTACTCCCGCGTGAATTCAAAATGGGGAATCGCGCCGACGACATCCGCGCCGAGTCGCAGCGCTTCTTCAAGTAGCGCTTCGCCATTAGGGTAAGACAGAATGCCTTCCTGCGGGAACGCCACGATTTGAATCGTGATCCAGGGTGCCATCTCCGCTTTCAGTTCCAGCATAGCCTTGAGGGCGGTTAACGTCGGATCGGACACATCCACATGCGTGCGCACAAACTGTATGCCATTCGCGATCTGCCATTTCAGCGTTTGCATCGCGCGCCGTTTTACATCCTCATGACTCAATAAGGCTTTCCGCTCTGCCCAGCGCTCAATACCTTCAAACAGCGTGCCGGACTGATTCCAGGCCGGTTCACCCGCCGTTTGGGTGGTATCCAGGTGAATATGAGGCTCAATAAAAGGCGCGTACGCCAGGCCGCCTTCCGCATCCAGTGCTGCGCCCTCGGCTGACAGCTGCTGAGGCTGCGCCGTGATGCGGGCGATTTTTCCTTCCACGATCTCTATCTGCCACAGCCCTTCCCGGGTGGGCAAACGCAGATTGTTTATCCAGCGAAGTGGTGCTGTTGTCATTCCGGGCTCCTCATGCGTTAAGCGCTGCGAAGTAAAGCTAACACGATCTCTCTGCCCTGCTCCAGATGACTTTATTCGTTATTTAAATCACTTAGCGCGTACGAGGCCGAACCGGTGCCCTGCCTCTGCGGACAGGTCAGGCGCGACAGCAAAAGGTCGGGGACGAATAAGATGACATGATTACCGAAAGCGAAACGCAAGAAGGGTTGGCACACGTTCCGCTCCGTTTGCGCGTGGTACCTGACCGTCATTTTCCTTTGTCGGCAGCGTGGTCAGCCTGCGCCGCCCATTACGCTGGGGGGAAAATCAAAACGGCGAGCCTTCGCTCGCCGTTTGACTTACAACGTTACCGATCAGGGTTGAGAAACAAATCCGACCGCTTCATAGACTTTTTTCAGGGTTTCCTGCGCCTGGGCACGGGCTTTCTGTGCACCGTCACGCATCACCTTTTCCAGCAACGCTTCGTCGTTGCGGAAGCGATGATAACGTTCCTGCAGGTCTGTCAGCATGCCCGATACGGCTTCTGCGACCGCGCCTTTCAGGTGCCCGTACATTTTGCCTTCGAACGCCTGCTCCAGCGTGGTCACCGGCGTACCGGTTACGCCTGACAGGATGTCCAGCAGATTCGAGACGCCCGCTTTCTCTTTAATGTCATAGCGGATAACCGGCGGCTCTTCAGAGTCGGTCATCGCACGCTTAATCTTTTTAACCACCGATTTGGGATCTTCAAGCAGGCCGATCACATTGTTGCGGTTATCATCCGACTTAGACATCTTTTTCGTCGGTTCCAGCAGCGACATCACGCGTGCGCCTGATTTTGGAATGAATGGCTCCGGCACCTTGAAGATATCGCCATACAACGCATTAAACCGGCTCGCAATATCACGGCTCAGCTCAAGATGCTGTTTCTGATCTTCACCCACCGGTACCTGCGCGGTCTGGTAAAGCAGAATGTCGGCAGCCATCAGCACCGGATAACTGAACAAACCCGCGTTGATGTTTTCTTCATAGCGTGAGGATTTGTCTTTGAACTGGGTCATGCGGCTCAGCTCACCGAAATAGGTGTAGCAGTTCAGAATCCAGCTGAGCTGCGTGTGCTCCGGCACATGCGACTGAACAAAGATGGTGCTCTTCTCGGGATCGATGCCGCAGGCCAGATAGAGCGCCAGCGTATCTAAGGTGGCTTTACGCAGTGCAACCGGATCCTGGCGCACGGTGATGGCGTGCAGATCGACGATACAGTAAATGCAGTGGAAATCGTCCTGCATCTGCACCCACTGACGCAGCGCACCCATATAGTTGCCAATGGTCAGTTCGCCGGACGGCTGTGCGCCGCTGAAAACGATGGGTTTGCTCATGCTTATGTCCTGATAAATTACAGCCCGATAGCGGGCAAAAGTTCGTCAAAAGAGTCAAGGGTCAGATCGGGCTGGCTGCTGGCAATGGGTTCACCATAGTTATAGCCAAACGTCATGCCGACATTGGGTACGCCGGCAGACTGCGCGGCCAGAATATCATTGCGTGAATCCCCGACAAACAGCAGTTGTGAGGGCAGCAGCCCCCATTTACCCAACACCAGAAAAATCGCGGCAGGATGCGGTTTTTTAACCACCACATCATCGCCACCAATAATCAACGAAAACGCCTGGTCGATTCCCAGCGATTGCAACAGCGGCGCGACAAACGGCGTCGGCTTATTGGTCACAATCGCCATCGGCATGCCTGTGGCCTGTAACCGTGTCAGCGTCTCTTTGACCTGAGGAAACAGGGTACTGCCCGCCTCCACCGTGCTGGCATAATGTTTGTCAAACAGCACACGCGCATCACGCTGCTCGTCCGGGTGTGGCTCGCGCCCGAGTGCCCAGGTCAGCGCACGGCACATCATAACGTCGGCACCATTCCCAATCCACGTTGATACGCGCGCCACGCCAGCAGCAGGCAACGCCAGGTCTGCCAGCGTCAAATCGATCGCATCCGCCAGCCCCGGCGCGCTGTCGACCAGCGTACCATCCAGGTCAAAGGCCAGCCCACGAATATCAGTGAAATGAGCCATTCGCTTTCTCCAGCTCGTTCCGCATGTCGTCGATCACTTTCTTGTAATCCGGATGGCCAAAGATGGCCGAACCGGCAACGAACATATCTGCACCCGCTGCCGCGATTTGCGCAATGTTATCAATCTTCACACCACCGTCGACTTCAAGGCGAATGCTGTAGCCGCTCTGATCAATCCGCTTGCGCGCTTCACGAAGCTTGTCGAGCGTGCCGGGGATAAATGACTGACCACCAAAGCCGGGGTTCACCGACATCAGCAAAATGATGTCCAGTTTATCCATCACATAGTCGAGGTAGCTGAGCGGAGTGGCAGGATTAAAGACCAGGCCTGCTTTGCAACCGTGCTCTTTGATTAACTGCAGCGTGCGGTCAACGTGCTCGCTCGCTTCGGGGTGGAACGTGATGTAGGTCGCGCCAGCCTTGGCAAACTCGGGGATTAACGCGTCCACTGGCTTCACCATGAGATGCACATCGATCGGGGCTGTGATGCCATAGTCACGCAGCGCTTTCAACACCATCGGTCCCATTGTCAGATTCGGCACGTAGTGGTTGTCCATTACGTCGAAGTGAACCACGTCGCCTCCGGCCGCCAGTGCCTTCGCGGTGTCTTCACCCAGGCGAGCAAAGTCTGCCGAAAGGATGGAAGGGGCCAGCAAATATTGTTTCATCCGATTCTCCACTGTTGTGCGCCAGCATGATGGCTGGCGTAGTACCCTGGTCGCGGACGAAACAGACTAGCTATAGAGTGCCAGCAGTTCGTCGACCTTGGTGCGACCGGTTATGCTTCGGCTAATAGAACGCCGGACTTTGACCACATGTAACACGGCATCCTGATACCAGCAACGCGTCAGTTCCGTATCATGGTTAGAAATCAGGACCGGAATTTGACTCTCAGACGCCAGCTTTGCGGCCAGTTGCGCCAGATGCTGCTGCTCATGCAGGCTAAAACTGTTGGTGTGGTAAGCCGTGAAGTTAGCCGTTGCGGACAGCGGCGCGTACGGCGGATCACAATATACCACAGAGCCTTTTTGGGCATTGTTCAGGGTAACATCGTAGGATTCACAGACAAACGTCGCCTTTTGCGCCCGTTCGGCAAACCAGAGCAGCTCGGCTTCCGGGAAGTAAGGTTTACGATAGCGCCCAAACGGCACATTGAACTCACCACGCAGATTGTAGCGGCACAGGCCGTTGTAGCAGTGGCGATTCAGATAGAGGAACAGCAGCGCACGCTGATAAGCGTCATGACTGAGGTTAAACTCCGTGCGCAGTTGGTAATAACGGATTTCGCTGTTTGTTTCGCTGGTAAACAGTAAACGCGCATCGCGAATAAAATCCGACGTGCGCGTTTTGACAATATTGTAGAGATTGATGAGATCGTTGTTGATGTCGGCCAGATGATAGCGATCAAAATCGGTGTTAAGAAACACGGAGCCCGCGCCAACGAAGGGTTCGATCAGGCAATCACCTTGCGGCAAATGACGGTGGATCTCTTCGACTAAGGGAAATTTTCCCCCCGCCCATTTCAAAAAAGCGCGATTTTTTTTCATGCTGTCGTGGTAATTACATCTTATTGTGAGGCTGTGGTTGAACCGACAGCAGATCTGCGCTTAAAACAGGGCCCGCATGGGCAGGCCCCACATCACTTATTGACTGGCTTCTTTCCTGACCTGACTGACCGGTTTCACCCAGGGATTCTGTGCACGTACCTCTGCAGGCAATGTCGCAACGGCACGCTTTGCGTCGGCCGGCGTGGCGTAAGAACCACTGACCAGCACATACCAGGGTTGACCATTGCGCGTGGTTTTATACACATGGTACGCACTCAGGTTTTGCTTCTTCGCCCAGGCATTCAGGCTTTCCGCTTTAGATGCGCCGCTCAACTGCAACGTGTAGTTGCCGCCCGGTACTGATTTGCTGGCCGTAGCGCTACTGCCCGCCGCTTTTGCCGGCGCGTTATTCACGGAGGAGTGCGCTGGCGTTGTGTGGGTTTTATGCTCGCTGGCTGCGGGTTTAGACGCCGTTCTGGCAGGCTCACGCGTATGACGCGGCGTGACGGGTGCCTGCGCGGCGTTTTGACGACCTGTAGCGGGAAGACTCGCCGCTGCACCTGCTTTCCCGCTCACCGTAGCGGGTGCGGTCGGCAGAGAACTGCTGCCTTCTGCACCCTGTGCGGCGCCATCCACCTGCTGTTGCTGGTTGGTCAATGCGCTGTTCAGGTCGCCGGGTAATGTAATGCGTTGCTGATTAGCCGGGGTTTCAACCGGGGCTGCCTGCGTGGGTGTGGATGCAACCGGTGGCATGGAAATATCACGTGGCGCATTTGTCGCCCCCGCTGCCGGTTCCGCTCCTGCTGCATTCGGAGTGCCGGTGGAAGGCTGTGCTGTTCCCGTGGCGTTCTGACCGCCGCTCATGGCGGTGGAGCCGCTGAGATCAATATTTTTTCCGTTGCCCGATCCTGCGGCCCCGCTGGTGGCGGTGCCTTTGTCAGTAGAGGACGACGCGGATTTGCTGTCGTCAGCGCCGTTGAGCGCTGAGCCAATGCCCAGCACGAGCAGCAGCAACACAAGGATACCGACGCCCATCATGACGTGCTGGCGCGAGACCGGAGCTTTCGTCGCAGAGGACGATTTACGTGGGCGCGAGGGACGACGGTCACTGGCGTCAGGTTTTAACTCATCATCCGGTTTGAACTCATCCATTTTGCCTCCTCCGTAAAGCGGCCGTTCGCACTGCGCACCCGCGCGTCGCGTCACCACTTACCTGCTGAATATCAAGATTTCTGGCAGTCATTAATTGCCGCCATCACCATATCATGAGCCACGCCACCACGCACTTCAGCGCGGCCTATCGCCAAAGGCAGTATCAGACGTAATTCGCCCGCCAGCACTTTTTTATCGCGCATCATATGGGGCAAATAGTCTTCGGCCTGCATCTCAACCGGGCCGTGTACCGGCAAACCGGCGCGCTGCAGTAACGCGATAACGCGTTCGCAATCCTGCTCGCTGAACTGACCAAGACGTTGCGCGGTTCGCGCCGCCATCACCATACCAGCGGCAATCGCTTCACCATGCAACCAGTTGCCATAGCCCATATGCGCTTCAATGGCATGGCCAAAAGTATGACCCAGATTCAGTAATGCGCGCTGACCGTTTTCACGCTCATCCGCGGCGACAACCTCGGCTTTCAGCTCACAGCAACGACGGATGCACCAGGCCAGCGCGGCTTCATCCAGCGCCAGAAGGCGGTCAAGATTTTGCTCAAGCCAGTGAAAGAATTCACCGTCCAGAATGATGCCGTATTTAATCACTTCAGCCAGACCGGACGCCAGCTCACGCGGAGGCAGTGACCGGAGACATTCCGTATCAATCACGACCGAAGCGGGCTGGTAAAACGCACCTATCATGTTTTTGCCAAGAGGATGGTTAACCGCCGTTTTTCCGCCAACCGACGAGTCAACCTGAGACAGCAGCGTGGTCGGCACCTGAATGAACCGCACACCACGTTGATAGCTTGCCGCAGCAAAACCGGTAAGATCGCCAATCACGCCCCCACCCAGCGCCACCAGCGTGGTATCGCGCCCGTGGGGCTTTTGCAGGAGGGCGGTAAAAACCTGATCCATCACCGCCAGCGTTTTGTGCTGCTCACCGTCGGGCAAAATCACCTGATCCGTCTTCACTCCCGCCGCCTTTAGCCGCGCCGTGACCTTATCCAGGTAAAGCGGTGCCAGCGTCTCGTTCGTGACCAGCATGGCATTATCACCCGCTTTTAACGGCCAAAAAGAAGCCGGATCATTAAACAGTCCGGCGGCGATAGTGATGGGGTAACTGCGTTCCCCCAATGAAACGGTGATCTTCTCCATGATGCTCGATACCTGTCAAAGAGCTTTCAAACGTTGGATCAACTTTTTTCCAACATGTGGATAATCTGATTCGCCACCACTTTTGCACTTTGATCGTCAGTGCGGATGGTAACATCGGCGATCTCTTCATACAGCGGGTTGCGTTCAGCGGCCAGCGCTTCAAGTACTTCACGCGGTGGCGACTCGACCTGCAGTAAGGGGCGTTTTTTGTCACGCTGCGTACGTGCCAGTTGTTTCTCAATAGTGGTTTCAAGATAAACCACGACGCCGCGGGCGGAGAGACGATTACGTGTTTCCCGGGATTTTACGGAGCCACCGCCGGTCGCCAGGACGATACCCTGCTTCTCGGTCAGTTCATTGATGATTTTTTCTTCACGATCGCGGAAGCCAGCTTCGCCTTCAACGTCAAAAACCCAGCCCACATCCGCTCCGGTGCGTCGCTCAATTTCCTGATCGGAATCGAAGAACTCCATATTGAGTTGCTGAGCCAACTGACGGCCAATAGTGCTTTTGCCGGCACCCATCGGCCCAACCAGAAAGATATTGCGTTTCTCTGCCATTTTGTCGGTATTACTAAGAATTCGTTAATGATACCCCGCTTTCAGCATTTTACTGGCGGGACAGGAACTGAGACCTCATGAGCGTTAGCAAGAGTCAGACGAAAAATTATCTCAACACTCAAGGCTGTTTGGCAACCGATTATATTGCTTACAGCACATCCATTTCTGAATTGGCCTGTTGTTCGCGAAACTGTAAGGCGTCAGTAAAGCGTTGTGACATGACTGCGTACAGAGGAATTCGCTCATCTGCTTGCCGGGTTCTTCCAACTCAGACGCTTACAACGTGTTAAAAATCGCTAAACCTTGTAAGCTAATTCCTGTCCTGCGTCAACGCAGTTAAACTTTAAGGGCACATTTTCCGTTTTATCGTGCCGTAAGCGCTGCTTCCCTGACCAATCGCGGCGTCATGAAGATCACCAGCTCGCGTTTTTTATGTTCTTCAGCCTGCTGGCGGAATAATCCCCCCACGACAGGCAGACGGCCAAGTAACGGCACCTGCGTTTGTCCCTGAGTGCGCTGCTGATGGAAAATACCGCCCAGGGCCAGTGTTTGCCCGTCGTTAACCGTCACCTGCGTTTCCATTTCCTGCTTATCAATCGACAGCACCTGCGAGGCGCTGGTCTGAACCACGCGCCCCGGCACGTTCTGGCTGATACGTATTTTCAACTGAATGCGGCCATTGCCTAAAACGGTGGGCGTGACTTCCATGCCCAGCACCGCTTCTTTGAATTCGATACTGGTTGCGCCGCTGTTACCGGCTGAGACTTCATAAGGGATTTCGGTGCCCTGTTTAATCGACGCGGTTTGCTGATGCGACGTAAAAAGCCGTGGGCTGGCGATGATTTCAACCTGGTTTTCCTGCTCCAGCGCACTGAGCTCCAGATCCAGCACTCTGCCGCCTGTCCGCGACAACGTGACGCCCAGCGAAACAGCGGGCGAGCTCAGCCCCAGGGGAATAGCCAGAAGCGGGTGATGTAAAGCCCGGCTGAGGCTTTCACTATCCTCAGACAGTCGCCAGTTGACGCCCAGCTCATGCAGATTCTCTTCACTAATCGTCACGATATGGGCCGCCAGCTCAACCTGTTCCAGCGGCACATCCAGCGCCTGAATCCAGCGCTCCGTGTCTTGCAGCGCCGGTTCAATGTCGCGTAGCAACAGGCTGTTGGTGCGCGTGTCCACAGAGGCGCTCCCGCGCGATGTCATAAGCGACTGGCGTTCCCCTTGCAGGCTGCGGTGCACCTCACTGGCACTGGCATAGAGCAGGTTGATCCTGCGCTGCATTAAAGGACGCTGCTGACGCGCTTCCGCCTGTTGTACCTTTTCTGCTTCGCGCCGCTGCTGCTGCCAGCGCTCGGGATAAACCAGCAGAACGTTATCTTCTTCCAGCACAGTCAGTTGCGCCATCCGCGCGACCAGCGACAGTGCCTGTTGCCAGGAGACGTTGTCCAGCCGCAGTGACAGCGTTCCGTTAACCTCAGGGGAGATCATCAGGTTGATCTGCTGGTAATCAGCCAGCGCCTGTAAAATGCGCTCAATCGGCGCATCATCAAACGCGAGGCTCAGGCCCTCATCAGGGCTGGCGTGAGCGGGGATTTGGCAAAACAGCAGGAGTGTCAGAATCGCTATCCTTATCATGCAGGCGTCCTTTGAGATGAAACGTGAAACGTTGGGCCGGGCAACTGCCCGGAATAAATAGCCGAAGCGAACGGGAAGTAAACCGGAGGGTTTGCCAGGGGAACAACGGAAAAGGCTGGTCGCTCAGGACGTGGACGGATTTGCCCTGTGGCGTCAGTAGCCAGCCCTGGAACCGGGGAGCACGACCAATGATGCCCTGCAAACGCCATTCGCTGAGAGGTTCAACCTCCGCCAGGCAGGCCGCGCCAGGAAGGGGACGAAACGGATCGCGTTCCTGCGCAACGCCAGCGCCACAGCTGAGTAACAGCAGAACAACACTAATGGGTTTCATCAGCGTCCAGCCAGAGTTGCGCCACCAGATAGTCAGAATGAGCGGTTAACTGAAAGCGATCAGGAAACGCCGTTGCAGACGTTGAAAGCGCAGAAAACAACGGCGGAAACTGGGCCCATTGCAGATGAAAAGTGAGGGCTCGAGGCTGTTCATCGGGCAGCCACTGCTCAAGCGCTGCACCCCGTTCTGCGATGATCGCCTCCAGCGTCGATGACGCGGCTGGCTTTTCCATCTGAATCTGCTGAAGTTGTGCCTGTAAAACAGTAAGGGCGGGATAGCGGGCAAACTGTCGCTGCAGCTGTTGCAGGTGCACCTGCTGCTGCACGCATTGATGCCTGGCATCAGCCAGCACCCGTTTTTGCGGCTGTAGCACGGTCCACCAGGCCACACACAGCAGGCAGACCGCGCCCGCCAACAGGCTGCCATAACGCAGCGGTGGAGCTAACCGCATCCAGTGCCTGGTAAGGCTACTCACTAGTCGCCTCCTTAAGGCGAATATGCAAGACGAAGCGATACTCCCCTTCAGGCTGGCGTTGCACATTGCCTTGTTTGATCTGTGAAAACAGCGCCACATCGCTTAAGCGCTGACGAAAGGCGCGAATCTCCTGCATATGCTGCGCTTTGCCCTCCAGTTGTAACGACGTTTCCCGTTTATCCAGTCGCGTTAACCACAGCCCGTCAGGCAGCAAAGCAGGCAACGCAAGCCAGAGTTGCTGCCAGACCTGAAACTGCCTGCTCTGCTGGTGCAGCCAGTGGCGGCGCCGCTGCGCCTCATCCAGTTGTTTCAGCAGTCGCTGTTGCTGCACCACCTGCTGTTCAGCGGCCTTAAGGGCATGACTGAGGCCGACATGCTGACGCTGAACCCGTCTGAGCGCCTTATGGTTCCGCCAGCACTGTCCTGCCACCAGCAGCACGACCAGTCCTGACGTGACAGCCAGCATACGTAAGCTCTGACGCCGTTGACGCTGCCAGCGCCAGTGCCGCCAGGGAAGAAGGTTCACAGCGACCATCAGCAATCCTCTTTCCGCAACGCCAGCCCGGCGGCCAGGACGAAGGCCCCCGGATGCGCGGGCAAAGGTGGCTGTTGATAGCGAAATGTTTGCAGGGGAGAGAACGGCACCGTGTCAGCCGGCGGCAATGCGTTATCGGCATCACAATAATAAAGCGACGTCACGTGGGGAAAAGCCTGCTCACGTAGCGCGTCAAAACCGCCCTCTCCGGCAAAAAGTGCGGCGTTGACGCCATCGCTCCACAGGTAACGTGCATCCTGACGTAAAACCACTACACTTCCCGCAGCCAGTTGCGCCTGTTCTGCGACGATGTTGAGTGCGTTCGTCGCCAGTTCAAACACAGAGCATTTAAGGCCGGCCTGCTCCAGCGGTGTCCGCCACTGCGTAACGACATCCCGCCGTGCAGCCGTGACGCTTAGCCGTTCCAGCATGGGATCGACACGGTAATCCAGGGCCAGTTCACTGGGGTCCACCGGGAAAAGACGCTGAGCGGATGCCCGGACAAAGCGGCCCAGTGCGGGTTCTTTTAAGGGCGGATCAGGCAGAGAAAGCGGTTGCTGTAGTGCCAGGTGCGCGGGAAGACAGACCCGTAACGTATAGCGCCGTGGTAACACCTTACGCCACTGGCTTAATACAGACAGCAATGCAGGGGAAGATTGCAGCACACCGTTTCTTAACGTATCTTGCGGCAGCCGTTGCTGCCACCAGTGGCATAATTGCCAACCCCGGCGACGACGCAGGATGGCAAGGGCACAGCACTGCCGGTTCTGAATATCCAGTCCAATTTGCCAGGTGTGAAAAGCCATGCGCGCGATCTCCTTATCGTCCGGAAAAATGGACATATCAAAGCGTCTGGCTTGCCTTTATACTACTGCGCGGTTGCTTATAAACTGCCCAAACGACAACAGATGGGAAATCTCAGGTGAAGTTCGTAAAGTATTTATTAATCCTTGCAGTGTGTTGCATCTTGCTGGGAGCTGGCTCGATTTATGGTTTGTACAAATATATAGAGCCCCAGTTACCCGACGTTAACACACTGAAAGATGTGCGTTTGCAAACCCCTATGCAGGTTTACAGCGCCGACGGCGATCTTATCGCCCAGTATGGTGAAATGCGCCGTATTCCGCTCAGCCTGCAGCAGGTTCCACCTGACATGGTCCATGCGTTTATTGCGACGGAAGACAGCCGCTTCTATGAGCATCACGGTGTGGATCCCATCGGGATTTTCCGTGCCGCCAGCGTTGCGCTGGTCTCAGGCCATGCGTCCCAGGGGGCCAGTACCATCACGCAGCAACTGGCGCGTAACTTTTTCCTCAGTCCGGAACGCTCCCTGATGCGTAAGGTAAAGGAAGCCTTTCTGGCGATTCGCATTGAGCAGTTGCTGAATAAAGACGAAATTCTTGAGCTTTACCTGAATAAAATCTATCTCGGCTACCGGGCTTATGGCGTTGGCGCAGCCTCGCAGGTGTATTTTGGCAAACCTGTTGGCGAGCTGTCGTTGAGTGAAATGGCGACCATCGCCGGGCTGCCGAAAGCCCCGTCGACCTTTAACCCCCTGTATTCCCACAGTCGTGCTGTCGCCCGGCGCAATGTGGTGCTGGCTCGTATGCTGGACCAGAAATACATCACCCAGCAGCAATATGACGAAGCACGTAATGCGCCGCTGGTCGCCAGCTATCATGGCCCGAAAATCGTCTTCTCCGCGCCCTATCTGACCGAGATGGTGCGCCAGGAAATGGTGAAACGCTATGGCGATAATGCGTATACCGATGGTTACAAGGTTTACACCACCGTGACGCGCCGTCTGCAGGAATCCGCGCAGGAAGCCGTGCAGAACAACGTCATCGCCTACGATATGCGTCACGGCTATCGTGGCCCTACCAGCGTGCTGTGGAAAGTCGGCGAGCCAGCCTGGGGGCAAACGCAGATTGTTAAAGCATTAAAAAATCTGCCTCTGTACGGGCCGCTTCATCCGGCCGTCGTAACGCATGTCCAGAGTGACGAAGCTACCGTCATGATGAAGGATGGCAGCAATGTGTCACTGACGATGGCGGGCGTGCGCTGGGCGCGTGCCTTTAAATCGGACACAGTGCAGGGACCGACACCAAAAAGCATTGCACAGGTGCTTCAGCCGGGCCAGCAGATCTGGGTACGCCAGGTCGGCGATACATGGTGGCTGGGCCAGGTACCGGATGTGAACTCGGCCCTGGTTTCACTGGACCCTAATAACGGTGCGGTTCGCGCACTGGTCGGGGGCTTTGACTTCAACCAGAGCATGTTTAACCGCGCGACTCAGGCGCTGCGCCAGGTGGGTTCAAACATCAAGCCGTTCCTGTATACCGCGGCGATGGATCGCGGGTTAACGCTGGCATCCATTCTGAACGACGTACCGATTTCTCGCTGGGATGCCGGTGCCGGTGCGGACTGGCGTCCAAAGAACTCTCCGCCCACTTACGATGGTCCGATTCGTCTGCGTCAGGGGCTGGGGCAGTCTAAAAACGTTGTCATGGTTCGTGCCATGCGTGCAATGGGCGTGGATTACGCCGCAGAGTATCTCCAGCGTTTTGGCTTCCCGGCACAGAATATTGTGCATACCGAATCGCTGGCCCTGGGTGCCGCGTCGTTCACGCCGCTGCAGGTCGTGCGGGGCTATTCGGTCATGGCTAACGGCGGCTTCCTCATCGATCCTTATTTCATCAGTAAGATCGAAAATGAGCAGGGACAGACCGTTTTCGAAGAGAAACCCAGAATTGCCTGTCCGCAGTGCAACTTACCGGTGATCTACGGTGAAACCAAAAAAGCGCTGGCGCTGAATGCGGAAAGCGTTGAGAACGTTGCCCCATCCGCCCCACAGCAAAATCAAGCTGTGCCGCAGCCTGAGCTGGAGCAAGTGCCCGCCCAGCCTCAGCAGGGTGGCGAGCAGCAGTATGCGCCGCACGTGATTAACACACCGCTGTCCTTCCTGATCAAAAGCGCACTGAACAGTAATATTTTTGGTGAGCCAGGCTGGATGGGCACCGGCTGGCGTGCCGGACGCGACCTGAAACGTAATGATATCGGCGGGAAAACAGGGACGACTAACAGCTCCAAAGATGCCTGGTTCTCGGGTTACGGCCCGGGCGTGGTGACCTCGGTGTGGATCGGCTTCGATGATGCGCGTCGCGATCTGGGTCGCAGTACGCTTTCTGGTGCCATTCCCGATCAGATTTCGGGCTATGAAGGCGGGGCGAAGAGTGCACAGCCTGCATGGGATGACTTTATGAAGGTGGCCCTTGAAGGTGTTCCTGTTCAGCCGTTAACGCCGCCTGAGGGCATTGTTACCGTGACCATTGACCGCAGTACGGGCAAGCTGGCCAATGGCGGAGGAAACACACGTCAGGAGTACTTTATCAACGGAACACAGCCAACCGAATATTCGGTTCATGATGCAGGTACGACCATTATGGACAATGGCGAAAGTCACGAACTGTTCTGATAAACGTGAGAGGCGGCCTGGCCGCCTCTCCGCTTTTTACCGCCCGGAAATCTGGTGCTCAATCAGTAATGCAGACGGCCCTGCTTCACCAGCCACTCACGCACCATAAACAACGCACTGACGTTGCGCGCTTCGCGGAAATCAGGCTCCTGCAGTAACGCCAGCATGTTGCTTAACGGCCAACGGTGGACCACCAGCGGCTCAGGCTCATCCCCTTCCAGCTTCTCCTGGTAAAGCCCTTCTGCAACCACGATGTTCATCTTGCTGGAAAAATAGGACGGTGCCATCGTCAGTTTACCCAGCATAGTTAACTGGCCAGCCCCGAATCCCGCTTCCTCTTTCAGTTCACGGTCGGCCGCCTGATTGACCGTTTCACCCGGATCGATTAAGCCTTTTGGAAAGCCCAGTTCATAGCTTTCCAGGCCCACGGCATACTCTTCGATCAGAATCAGATGATCATCAATAATGGGCACAATCATGACTGCCTCGCGTTCCGACGGTTTCATGCGTTCATAAATGCGCCGGGCGCCATTGCTGAAGGCCAGGTCGACCGCTTCGACAGTAAACAACCGTGAACGTGCTACGGTTTCTACATTGAGGATGTCAGGTTTTTTTAACGACTTTTTCATATCAGCCTCAAACTTGCTGCGCCAGCACTCCGTAGCGAATTAGCATACCTAACCGTGGAGCATTGTGCGACTCAATGACGTCATCCGGTTACGCAGCCCACGTTTTCTCTATGCAATAACGGCTCTATTTCGGGCACAAAAAATTTGCGTTAGTCAATATCTGCCTTCAAAATTCAGACAATGCCGATACAATACTATGTGCATGATAGTTACTATTCTGGCACTGTGTGCTGTAATAACGCCTAATCAAATGATTTACAGTACAATTTTGTTTGTTGTTAAACTTGTCAGAGTTGTTTAACCTCCCATCAATCGCCTGAAATCAGGGGCGCGTCTGGGGACGTAAGTCTAAAGTGAAGGCAGTATTTTGGCTGAATTGAGCAAAGCATGAGCACAATAATTATTATATTGGCCTTAGTGCTAACCTGTTCAATTCTGGCAGGTATTGGATTTTGGTACGCTATGCGGCGCAGGCCGCCGTTGGCGAAACCGTTGCCATTCATCAGCCCGCCCTGCCGTAAACTGACTGAAAGAGAGCGCAGAGCCGTAGAGCAGTATCTTGCCGCCCTGGAAAAACAACCCCGTATCCTCAGCCCTGGTGAATCCCGTCGTCGGCACGAAAAGCTGGTGCTGACCGCCCAGAGCAATAATGTTTATCCGGTTACCCGCGCGATTACCCGCTATGGGCTTTCCACCGACGATCCGCATAAGTGGCGCTACTATCTGGATGAAGTTGAAGTCCATTTGCCGCCGCTGTGGGAACAGTACATCACCGATGAAAATTACGTTGAGTTGATCCGTACGCAATCGATCCCACTCATCATTTCGTTAAACGGCCACTCGCTGGTGGATTACGCGATTGATCAGCAGTCACTGCCTAATCTGATACGTCCGGCATCCACAAATGCCTCTATCCGTAAGGCCGAAAGCGAAAACGTTGAGTTAGTTCGGGTGCGCAAAGAAACCCTGGAAGAGTATCGACTGTCCCGCCCGGATGGCACGCGCGAGGCCGTTATCATCTCGTTTGCGTTGATGATGTTTTTTATTGGTTTGTTATTACCTACAAGTCTGATGATCTGGCTGGTGGTGATTGCCAGCGCGATGGTCGTCGCAAGTCTGTGGTTAATGTACCGGATTCCCGGTGAAAATGGTCTGCGTGAGATCCACTGCCTGCGCGGCGCGCCAAAACGCTGGGGCTTGTTTGGCGAGTCCAATCAAGAGCAGAGCAACATCACGCTGGGAATTATCGACCTGATTTATCCTGCGCACTGGCAGCCTTACGTCGCACACGACCTGGGGCAGGTTACAGACGTCGAAATTTATCTTAACCGTCAGGTGGTGCGTCAGGGGCGTTTTCTTTCTTTGCAGGACGAGGTAAAAAACTTTCCGCTTCAGCGCTGGCGGAAAAATGTCGTTCTGGCCTGCGGTGCCTTTATTGTTCTGGCCTTCTTACTCACCTGGATACCGCTCAGTATGCCCATCAAGCTCAGCCTTGCATGGGTAAAAGGTACTGACAGCCTTGATGTCAGTAGCGTCAATCAACTGAGTCGTGAAGATTTGAAAGTGGGTGACAGCCTGAAGGTTACCGGGACCGGCATGTGTGCCGTGCCGGGCAATTATCAAAGCAATCGCACTTATATCTACATGCCGTTCGACTGCTCGCAGATCTACTGGAATAACGCTACGCCTCTGCCACTGCCTCACTCAGATATTATTGAGAAAGCCTCCGCGCTTCTGGAAACCACCACAAAACAGCTGCATCCCGAAACCAATACGGACCCCAAACTGAATCCGCAGTTAGCGTCTGCGATTCAGAAATCAGGCATGATTTTGCTGGATGACTTTTCCGATCTGGTGTTGAAAACGCAGGCGCTGTGCAGCCAGGCACAGGACTGTGTTCGGCTGAAAAACGCGTTGGTGAATTTGGGCAATGCCAAAGACTGGGACACATTAGTCAGCCGCGCCGATTCCGGTCAACTTAACGGGATGAATGTGCTGCTGCGCCCTGTCAGCGCGGAAGCGCTGGAAAATCTGGTGCACACCGCGACCTCGACCTTCTTTTATCGTGAAACGCGTCGTGCCACAGAAAATCTCAACAGCCCACCGCCGGGCGGGTTTGTGATTGTCAGCGACGAAGGGCATCAGTTAGTCAACCAGCCTCAGCCCGCGGTTCCCTTGTTTGATCTGGATGCGGCCTCACAATGGCAGGAGCTGCAACGTC
Source organism: Pantoea sp. BS_8 (assembly GCF_041954965.1). Lineage (NCBI taxonomy): Bacteria > Pseudomonadati > Pseudomonadota > Gammaproteobacteria > Enterobacterales > Erwiniaceae > Pantoea > Pantoea sp. BS_8. The sequence goes on along the minus strand of NZ_JAVAXU010000006.1, from coordinate 173,063 downwards.
TGTCCTCACTGCTGTTGCACACGCCGTTCAGCGCGACGGGCATCATTACGAACATCTACACAGATGCCAACGGCACGCGCCATATCGCCCTGCATAATGAACCTGATGCGATGGCAAAATGGCGCTATCTCGGTGCCGCCTTGCTGTTAATCGTGCTCCTGGCCTGTGGCCTGACTAACGGCCTGCTGGCACTGCGTCGTATGCATCTGAATCGTCAGCGTATGCTCGCGATTCAGCAATACTACGACACGTGCTTTAACCCTTCCCTCAGCACTATACAGGGCGTGCGCTCCGTATTCTGACCGGCCTGCAACTGTGCTACCCTGTTGCGCGAAAAGGCAATGGGTAAATCCGCCATGATGTGTAACGGTTCTGATATTGATACCGTGCTGTTGGATATGGACGGCACGTTACTGGATCTGGCGTTTGACCGCGTCTTTTGGCGGGAACAGGTGCCGGATGCGCTGAGCGCGCATCGGGGCATCCCTGTCAAACACGCGCGGCAGTTGATGGAAGAAAAATATCAGGCCGTGTCCCATACGCTAAACTGGTATTGTCTGGACTACTGGTCAGAGGCCCTGCAACTGGATATCCACGCGATGCTCTGGGCACACCGTCATCGCGTCCGCTTACGGCCCGATACGCTGCCTTTTCTGCAGATGCTGCGGCGCGCAGGTAAGCGCACTATTCTGCTGACCAATGCGCATCCCTGGAATCTGGACGTTAAACAACGACAAACAGGTTTAGCACCACACCTTGATTTATTACTTTCCACCCATACCTTTGGCTATCCGAAAGAAGATCAACGTTTGTGGCAGGCGGTCGCGCAACACACGGGCTTTGATGCATCACGAACATTGTTCATTGATGACAACGAAATCCTTCTTGATGTCGCTAAATCCTGGGGAATCGGCTGGTGTTTAGGCATCCGTAATCCTGATTCCGGTCGTCCCGAACAACCCTTTCAGCGTCACTATGCAATAAGCCATTACCGCACAGTGATCCAGGCCTGGGAGCAGCTATGAAAGAAAAATCTGAAGACGGTGTTCGTCTTGATAAATGGCTTTGGGCGGCGCGGTTCTATAAAACCCGTTCCATTGCACGCGAGATGATTGAAGGCGGTAAGGTTCATTACAATGGTCAGCGCAGCAAACCAAGTAAGCTGGTTGAACGTGATGCGGAGCTAACACTGCGCCAGGGCAATGATGAACGTACCGTCGTAATTACCGGGATCAGCGAACAGCGGCGCCCGGCCAGTGAAGCGCAGCAGCTTTATCGTGAAACGGACGCCAGCATTGAGAAGCGCGAAAAAATGGCGCTGGCGCGCAAAATGAATGCGCTGACTATGCCCCATCCCGATCGCCGGCCTGACAAAAAAGAGCGCCGCGATTTGATGAAATTTAAGTTATCGGGTGATGAGTAAGACAGGCCTTGATGCCGCTCACCGCCCGCCCAAAGAGAGAAAAATTATGTCTGTAAACGATCAACTGCGCCGTTATCTGTTTGAAAATGCTGCTGTTCGCGGCGAACTGGTCAACGTTTCAAACACCTGGCGTGAAACCATTAAAAACCACGATTATCCACCCGCTGTGCAAACCCTGCTGGGTGAGTTACTGGTGGCAACCAGCCTGCTTACCGCGACGCTGAAATTTGATGGTGAGATCACCGTGCAGTTGCAGGGCGATGGTCCGCTGACGCTGGCCGTGATCAATGGGAATAATCAGCAGGAATTACGCGGTGTCGCGCGAATGAAAGGCGAGATCCCTGACGACAGCACGCTTAAGAGCATGGTGGGCAACGGCTATCTGGTGATTACGATTACGCCAGAAAAAGGTGAGCGCTATCAGGGCGTGGTCGGTCTGGAAGGTGACACGCTGAGCGAATGCCTGGAAGATTACTTCATGCGTTCAGAACAGCTGCCAACCCGACTGTTTATCCGCACCAGCGATGCAGGCGCCGCCGGGATTCTGTTACAGGTTCTGCCCGCACAGGACACGGATAAAGAGGATTTCGACCATCTCGCTACGTTGACAGAGACGATTAAAACAGAAGAATTGATCGACCTGCCGGCAACTGATGTGCTCTGGCGACTGTACCATCAGGAAGAAGTGACCGTTTACGATCCCCAGCCGGTGATCTACAAATGTACCTGCTCGCGCGAACGTTGCGGCGAGGTCCTGAAAACGCTGCCGCAGGAAGAAGTCGATGAGATTATTGCCGAAGACGGCAAAATCGATATGCATTGCGACTATTGCGGATCGCATTATGTTTTCGATGCTGTCGATATTGCCGGTATCCGCAGCAACTCCGTGGAAAACAGCAACCGTCTTCACTGATCCGACCAGGGCGGTTCTGCCGCCCTCACCTCTGCTTTGCTATGCCCTTAATTTACTTGATAAATTATCTTTTTTTACTTTCTTAACATCTTAAAAACGTTCGAAACACGACCTTAACGCGCCCTGAGTCGCATTTTTAAAAGAACATACCTTCCCCCTCAGACTCAGTAGAGTACACTGCGCGCGATCTGTCTCCTCGCCTGACCGGGCGGCCTTTGACCGACACGATCCCAAACTCTTTTTGCCCGTACAGAACAGACACCGATTTAAGGAGCAGTAAAATGCGCGTTAACGGCCTGACCTCGAAAGCCCTTGCCGATCTGGGCATCACCGATACCACTGAGGTGGTTCACAACCCTGATTACGACACGTTATTTCAGGAAGAGATGCGCCCGGAGCTCGAAGGTTTTGAGCGTGGCACCCTGACGCAAAGCGGCGCAATCGCAGTCGATACCGGGGTGTTTACCGGGCGCTCGCCTAAGGATAAGTACATCGTCCGGGATGACACCACGCGCGATACGTTGTGGTGGAACGATCAAGGCACCGGAAAAAACGATAACCAGCCTCTGTCGCAGGAAACCTGGCAAGCGCTGAAAAAATGCGTGACGCAGCAGCTTTCAGGTAAGCGTCTGTTTATTGTGGATGCCTTCTGCGGTGCCAATCCTGACTCACGCCTGAGCGTACGCTTTATTACCGAAGTGGCCTGGCAGGCACACTTTGTGAAAAACATGTTTATCCAGCCCAGCGCTGCCGAACTGGATAACTTCACGCCGGATTTTGTGGTCATGAACGGCGCAAAATGCACCAATCCGGACTGGCAGGCGCAGGGACTGCATTCTGAGAACTTCGTGGCCTTTAACCTGACGGAAAGGATGCAGCTGATTGGCGGCACCTGGTATGGCGGGGAGATGAAAAAAGGGCTGTTCGCAATCATGAACTACCTGCTCCCACTGAAAGGCATTGCGTCAATGCACTGCTCGGCCAACGTGGGTAAAGCCGGTGACGTGGCGGTGTTCTTTGGTCTGTCCGGCACGGGTAAAACCACATTGTCTACCGATCCGGATCGCCAGCTTATTGGCGATGATGAACACGGCTGGGACGATGACGGCGTGTTTAACTTTGAAGGCGGCTGCTACGCCAAAACGATTAATCTTTCTGAGCAGGCCGAACCCGAAATCTACCGCGCCATTCGCCGCAATGCGCTGCTGGAAAACGTGGTGGTGCGTGAAGACGGCAGTATCGATTTTGCGGATGACAGCAAAACCGAAAACACCCGCGTCTCCTATCCGATTCATCACATCGATAATATCGTGCAGCCGGTTTCCAAAGCAGGTCATGCGAAGAAGGTGATTTTCCTGACCGCCGATGCCTTTGGCGTACTGCCTCCGGTCTCCCGTTTAACGCCAGAGCAGACGCAGTACCATTTCCTGTCGGGATTCACCGCCAAGCTTGCCGGCACGGAACGCGGTGTGACCGCCCCCACGCCAACATTCTCAGCCTGCTTTGGTGCCGCCTTCCTGACACTGCACCCCACGCAGTATGCAGAAGTGCTGGTGAAACGCATGGAAGCGGCCGGTGCGCAGGCTTATCTGGTTAACACCGGCTGGAACGGCAGTGGAAAACGCATTTCGCTGAAAAATACCCGCGCCATTATCAACGCGATTCTGGCCGGTGAGCTGGATGATGCGCCAACGGAAACGCTGCCGGTATTCAACCTTCAGGTCCCTAAAACCCTGGGCGATCTGGATGAAGACACCCTGGATCCACGTCGTAGCTGGGAAAGTGAAGCGAAGTGGCACGCTGCGGCGGATGATTTGGCCCAGCGTTTTATCACTAACTTTGAGAAGTATATCGATAATGCGGCAGGTGCCGCGTTGGTTAAAGCCGGTCCACAGCGCTAATCGCCACGGCGCGGCCTGAACCACCGCGCCGTTTTTTTAGCTCAGCGAAAGATTGCCGCTGTTTTGAACCGCTTCCGGAGTTTCTGCTAACGGCAGCCAGGCACGGATGCGTAATCCTCCCCGCTCACTGTCGCCAATTTCCAGCGAACCCTGATGTGCATCGATAATACGCTGCACGATAGCCAGTCCCAGACCGGTACCGCTGGTGCTACGCGCACTGTCACCGCGCACAAAGGGCTGGAACAGATGGGCCAGTTGATCGGGTTTAATACCCGGGCCATCGTCTTCAACCTGGAACCAGGCGCGATGCAGTTCCCGACCGCTGCTGACCTTGATCCAGCCATTTCCATAACGTGCTGCGTTCACCACCAGGTTAGCCAGCGCACGTTTAATGGAAAGGGGATTAATCTCCAGCATCAACTCTTCCGCCATCACCGCATTTTCGATTTCACGCTCGTAACCGCTTTCTGCGGCCACCACTTCACCCAAAACGCTGTTCAGGTCGGCCAGTTCGGTCTGCATTTCCTGACCGGTGCGCAGGTAGTCAATGAACTGCTCGATGATGGCATTGCACTCTTCGATGTCTTTATTGATCGATTCGGCCAGATAGCCATCCTGCTCGTTCATCATCTCTGTGGCGAGGCGAATACGGGTCAACGGCGTACGTAAATCGTGGCTGACGCCCGCCATGAGCAACGTTCTGTCGTCAGCGAGCTGTTTAACCCCTGCCGCCATCTGGTTGAACGCGCGCGTGACCGAGCGCACTTCTGACGCGCCATACTCACGCAGTGGCGGCGGGATAATGCCTTTGCCGACCTGCAGTGCGGCGTGTTCCAGGTCCACCAGCGGGCGGTTTTGTATACGGATAAATAGCCAGGCCCCGCCGATCGCCAGCAACATTATCGCCAGGGTATAGCGGAACAGCGGCGAGAAATCACCCTGGTGAATTTCAGTCAGCGGCACGCGCACCCAGATATCGGGCGACAGCCAGGTCTTTAACCAGACAACCGGGGAGTTTTTATTGACCTCGACGCGCACATCGGTCGGGCCACCAAGCTGCTGCCCCATCTGATCGCTGAGGAACTTATAGTGCTGTGCCCAGCGCAGTCCGCTCTCCTCTGCTGCCGCATTGGTATAGAGCGAAATACCCAGTTCACGATAGATTTCGCGGCGAAACGCGGGTGGCACTTCCAGCTGCGTGCCATCTTCCAGTTGTAGACGGTCCGTCATCAGCATACGGACTTCATACGCCAGAACCTTATTGAACTGTTGCAGGCTGGGAAGAATGGCGAAGTTCAGCACCACCAGGTAGGTCGTTACCAGGCTGACAAACAGCAAGGTAACGATCAACAACAAGGTGCGGGCAAACGAACTTCGTGGCGAGAAGCGCAACCGCCTCATGCTTTACTGCCGTCCGGTACAAAGACGTAACCCAGGCCCCAAACGGTCTGGATGTAGCGTGGGTGAGCCGGATCTTCTTCCACCATGCGGCGCAGGCGAGAGATCTGAACGTCAATGGAACGCTCCATGGCGCTGTACTCACGACCACGGGCCAGGTTCATCAGTTTATCGCGCGACAGCGGCTCACGTGGATGACTCACCAGCGCCTTAAGCACGGCGAATTCGCCGCTGGTTAACGGCATAGGTTCATCTTCACGGAACATTTCCCGCGTGCCCAGGTTGAGCTTGAACTTACCAAACGCGATGACCGCTTCTTCCTGCGAAGGCGCACCGGGCAGCTCATTGGCCTGACGACGCAGCACGGCACGAATGCGCGCCAGCAGTTCACGCGGGTTGAATGGCTTAGGAATATAGTCGTCCGCACCGATTTCCAGCCCCACGATACGGTCCACTTCTTCACCCTTAGCCGTGACCATGATGATAGGCATAGGGTTGCTCTGGCTACGCAGACGGCGGCAAATCGACAGCCCATCTTCGCCAGGCAGCATCAGATCCAGCACCATCAAATGGAAGGATTCGCGGGTTAACAGACGATCCATCTGCTCGGCGTTGGCGACACTGCGCACCTGAAAGCCTTGTTCGGTAAGGTAGCGTTCAAGCAGAGCGCGTAAACGCATATCGTCATCGACGACCAGGATCTTGTAGTTTTCTTGCATTTTTAACTCCCAAAGGCGCGATTGCCTGAGCCAATATTGTTAAAAAAACATGTGGCATAGCGACAGTGTTTAATGGTTTATATTCTAGTCAAAATTGTTACAAAGCATATTAAACAGCAGCTTATATTTAAATTCACGTTCTGCTGACGGAGAAGCCGTTCCGTTTCGTCCTCCATGGGACAGAATACGGCAAATCTGAAATATTGGCTAAAATTCCGCTATTTACTGGTTTTAACACCGTACCAGTGATAATCGCGCTAACAAAAACAACGGGTTGCCAGAAAATTTGACTTAAATCGAATCTGTTATTGCCCGCTTCTCCGGCAAGCTGCGGTTTATGACTCTGATAACAGCATATTCTTCCGCAAAAAAACAGGATAATACGCGACCGTTCTCGGATTAGTATGAGATCCGCTTTTAATGAGTCCACTTGCAGCTAAAGTCCAATAAATCAATCAGTAAAGCTCACTTTGCGTACTGCCTGATATCACCCAGACTAAAGCAACGCCAATCTGTCGCTTTACGGGGAAAACATGAAAAAAACGATCTTACTGCTGAGCGTACTGGCCTTGTCCAGCATCAGCCAAAGTTATGCCGCCCCTGCAGCCGGTGAAGCCGCCGGTGCACAGGCCACCACAACCGCTCAGGGCAACTCCAATGCCATCGGTATTGGTGCCATTGGCGCGCTGTTGGGCGTAGCGCTGGCGACCGCAGGCGGTGGCGGCGGTGATGGTAACAGCAGCAGCACCTCAACCACGACGTCGACCAAAGCGGGTAAATAAGTCAGCCTCCTCGCCTCATTGTGCTTCCCTGAGCGTGAAGCGCAGTAAAAGGGTTTTTAGCCTGTTAAAAACCCTTTTCTCGCCCCCTTTTTCGTCACACCGGATTTGCTTTACACTGAAGCTCTTTTGATTTGACCGGCTGCAGTACATGAGAACGCGACTGATTACCCGTGAAGGTTTTAACACCTTAAAAGCTGAACTTGATTATCTGTGGCGGGAAGAGCGACCCGAGGTCACCAAAAAAGTGACCTGGGCTGCCAGCCTGGGCGATCGGAGTGAAAATGCCGATTACCAGTACAATAAGAAGCGTTTGCGCGAGATTGACCGCCGCGTCCGCTATCTCAGCAAAAGTCTTGAGCAACTGCGTATTGTGGATTATTCGCCCCAACAGGACGGCAAAGTATTTTTTGGTGCCTGGGTGGAAGTCGAGAATGACGACGGTGAAGTGAAACGCTTTCGTATCGTGGGCTACGATGAAATTTTTGGCCGTAAGGATTACATCTCGATTGACTCGCCGATGGCCCGTGCGCTGTTAAAAAAAGCGGTCGGTGATATGGCCATTGTTGAGACGCCAGCCGGGCCGGCCGCCTGGTATGTTAATGAAATTAGCTATATTGAAGCCTGATTCAGAATATCGCTGAAAGCAGGCCCATTCTCTGGCATTTTCGCCCATCAATCCGTATAACTATCGGCTATTTCTCAACCCAGAAAGCATAATAGTCCGATGATGAATGTTCTTAGCCAGCTAATTGCAAGTGAGCTCCAGGCGCGCCCCGAGCAAGTTGACGCCGCCGTCCGCCTGTTGGATGAAGGGAATACCGTGCCATTCATTGCACGTTATCGTAAAGAGGTGACGGGCGGTCTGGATGATACGCAACTCCGCCAGCTGGAAACCCGCCTCGGCTACCTGCGTGAACTCGCTGAACGCAGGCAGGCCATCCTGAAATCCATTGAGGAACAGGGAAAACTCACCGACGACCTGGCTCAGGCCATCAATGCAACGCTCAGCAAAACAGAACTCGAAGATCTTTACCTGCCCTACAAACCCAAACGCCGCACCCGTGGGCAAATCGCCATCGAAGCCGGTCTGGAGCCGTTGGCCGAGACATTGTGGCAGGATCCCTCACACGATCCGGAGCAGCTGGCTGCCGGTTATGTGAATGCCGATAACGGTGTCGCCGATGTGCGCGCAGCCCTTGATGGCGCGCGCTATATCCTGATGGAGCGCTTTGCTGAAGATGCCGCGCTGCTGGCTAAAGTACGCCACTATTTGTGGAAGAATGCCCATCTGGTATCGAAAGTGGTGGAAGGTAAAGAGGAAGCGGGCGCGAAATTCCGCGACTATTTCGACCACCATGAGCCGCTGCATACCGTACCGTCTCACCGTGCACTGGCGATGCTGCGCGGACGTAACGAAGGCGTGCTGCAACTGTCGCTGAATGCCGATCCGCAATTTGATGAGCCACCGCGCGAAAGTCATGGCGAAACCCTGATTGCCGAACACCTGAACCTGAGACTGAATAACGCGCCCGCCGACAGCTGGCGCAAGGCTGTGGTCAGCTGGACCTGGCGCATCAAGGTGATGCTGCATCTGGAAACTGAGCTGATGGGCACGGTTCGCGAGCGGGCCGAAGATGAGGCCATCAACGTCTTTGCACGCAACCTGCACGATCTGTTGATGGCGGCACCTGCGGGCATGCGTGCCACTATGGGCCTGGATCCGGGCCTGCGTACCGGCGTGAAAGTTGCCGTCGTTGACGCAACCGGCAAGCTGGTCGCCACCGATACCGTTTATCCCCATACCGGCCAGGCCGCGAAAGCGGCGGCGGCCGTGGCGGCGCTGTGCGTGAAGCACCAGGTCGAACTGGTGGCGATCGGAAACGGTACCGCCTCACGTGAAACCGAACGTTTCTTCCTTGATCTGCAAAAGCAGTTCCCGCAGGTCACGGCGCAAAAAGTGATCGTCAGCGAAGCGGGCGCATCGGTCTACTCCGCGTCAGAGTTAGCGGCGCAGGAGTTCCCGGATCTGGATGTCTCCCTGCGCGGGGCGGTTTCTATTGCCCGCCGCTTACAGGATCCGCTTGCCGAGCTGGTGAAAATCGACCCGAAATCCATCGGTGTAGGCCAGTATCAGCATGACGTCAGCCAGAGTCAGCTGGCGAAAAAGCTGGATGCGGTCGTGGAAGACTGCGTGAATGCCGTCGGCGTTGATCTGAACACCGCTTCCGTACCGCTGCTGACGCGCGTAGCAGGTCTGACGCGCATGATGGCGCAAAATATCGTCGGCTGGCGTGACGAAAACGGGCGTTTTCAGAATCGTCAGCAGTTACTCAAGGTGAGCCGCCTGGGGCCGAAAGCCTTTGAGCAATGCGCAGGCTTCCTGCGTATCAATCACGGCGATAACCCGCTGGATGCGTCTACGGTTCACCCCGAAGCCTATCCGGTCGTCGAGCGCATTCTGGCGGCCACGGAACAGGCCCTGACCGATTTGATGGGCAATCCGGCCAGCCTGCGGAATCTGAACGCTGTGGACTTTACCGATGCGCGTTTCGGCTTGCCGACCGTGACTGACATCATGAAAGAGCTGGAAAAACCCGGCCGCGATCCCCGTCCTGAGTTTAAAACCGCGCAGTTCGCGGAAGGCGTGGAAACCCTGAACGACCTGATGCCGGGCATGGTGCTGGAAGGTGCGGTCACTAACGTCACTAACTTCGGTGCTTTCGTGGATATTGGCGTTCATCAGGACGGGCTGGTCCATATCTCTTCCCTGTCCGATAAGTTTGTGGACGATCCGCATCAGGTCGTGAAGGCGGGCGACATCGTCAAAGTCAAAGTCATGGAAGTGGATCTGCAGCGTAAACGTATCGCGCTTACTATGCGTCTTGACGAGCAGCCGGGTGAAGGCCATGCCCGCAGTGGTAAGAGCAGCACGGCACGTGAGGAAAGACGTCCCGCAGCGAACAAAGGCCGGGCGCGTCCCGCCAGTCAGCCAGCAGGTAACAGCGCCATGGGTGATGCCCTGGCTGCGGCCTTCGGTAAGAAGCGCTAGTTAACGGCGGTTACGTCGCCTCTTTCCCGGTGCGGAAGGAGGCGACGCTTCACCCTCCCTTCCCCTTTACGCTGTTCTTAGCCCTCCGCCAGGCTTTGCCTGCCAGCAAGCCGTTGCGCCCTTTCGCTGGCTGCGCGTGCGATTAAGTTGAAAATCCTCACCCTGACGCTACGCTAAAAAGACGCCCGTGATAATAACGACACCCGCTGTGGCAGCCCCTTAAAATGGAAAAAATCACTGCTTTACTCGATGCGATTTATGCCGATGCCTTTCCACAGGCTTTACGTGAACGCCTGCTCGTCCTGATTGCAGACGCTCGCGATACCACAAAATTGCCACGTAAAGCGCACTGGGACGAACAGGATGTCGTACTGATTACCTATGCCGATCAGTTTCGCGAACCGAATACGCCTACGCTCCGCACTTTCTCACGCTTTTATCAGCAGCATTTGCAGTCGACCTTTCCACTGGTGCACCTTCTGCCGTTCTATCCTTATTCGTCCGACGACGGTTTTTCCGTCATCGATTACCATCAGGTCAATCCGTTATGTGGCGACTGGCATGACATTGCCCTGCTGCATCAGGAAACACGACTGATGTTCGATTTTGTCTGTAACCATATGTCGGCGCACAGCGCATGGTTTAAGCATTATCTTGCACAGGATCCGGGCTGGGATGATTTTTTTATAAGCCTGCCGCCCACTACCGATCTGAGTGCGGTAACGCGGCCACGGACGTCGCCCTTGCTCACCCCGTTCACGCTGGCAAACGGTGACATTCGTTTTGTCTGGACCACCTTCAGCGCCGATCAAATTGACCTGAACTTTGCCAGCCCTGACGTGCTGCTGCGCATGGTTGAGGTCCTGCTCGACTACCTGAAACGTGGAGCCGATTACGTACGGCTGGATGCAGTGGGCTATATGTGGAAAACACCCGGCACCACGTGCATTCACCTCGAAAAAACGCATCTGCTGGTCAAACTGTTTCGTGCCATCGCCGACGAGGTTGCACCGGGCACCGTGATCATTACTGAAACCAATGTGCCGCATAAAGACAACATCAGCTATTTCGGCAAGGGTTATGATGAAGCCCAGATGGTGTATCAATTCTCGCTGCCGCCGCTGGTGCTGCACGCCATCCACACCGGCTCGGCGCGTGCGTTACGCCAATGGGCCAGTACCCTTACGACAGGCAATGGCAATACCACTTTTTTCAATTTCCTGGCATCGCACGATGGTATTGGCCTGAATCCGGCACGCGGTATTTTATCTGAAGTAGAAATTACCGCCCTGGTGCGCGATCTGGCGCTGGAAGGTGCGCTGATCTCGTACAAAAATAATCCTGATGGCACGACCAGCCCCTATGAAATCAACGTGACCTATTTCGACGCGCTCAACCGTGAAGGCGATGACGATGAAACGCGGCTCAAACGCTTTATGTTAGCGCACGCTATCTTACTGGCGTTTCCAGGCGTACCCGCCATTTATATCCAGAGCATACTGGGTGCACGTAACGATTATGAGGGCGTACGCGAAGCCGGCCATAATCGGGCGATCAACCGGCAAAAATATGCGATGCCGGAGATTGAAGACGCGCTGGCAAACAGGAACGGTTTACGCCATCAGGTTTATACGCATTTGAGTAAACTGATTCAGCAGCGTCGCCGTCTGGCCGCTTTCCATCCCGATAATCCGATGCAGCTCTTTCAAAGTGACAATGCGCTGTTAATAATGAAGCGTGATGAGCCCGCCCGCGGCGATGCGTTACTGTGTGTATTTAATCTCAGTGGCAGACAGGTTAAAGCGCAGTTACCCGAAGCGCGCCTTTTTCAGGATGTGATCAGAGGTGAGAAGGTGGATGGCACCCAGCCTGTGGTGCTGGATGCCTGGCAATTCATGTGGCTACGCTAATTACTTGTACACTTCCGCAGTTGCACTGAACTTACCGTGCTCACGGCCCGCGATCACCCGGAAGTACTTGCCGCCCTTCTCATCCGCTGCTTTTGACAGCTTCTTCTTGGCATCCATTGGCGAGGTGGTTTCTGCCGTGGTGTTTACGGTACCAATTTTGGTCAGATTCATCTTCTGCACTTCTTCTTTGGTGACTTCTTTCGCCGCCAGTGCAGAAAATGACACTGCGCCCATCATCACTGATGCAACTACCCATTTCATAACCTTCATTTGTCTACCCTCATTCATGATCCATTTTTGAGATGTAAGCAGCCGCAAATCGCTTAAGGCTATATCGAACGGCATAGTCATTTCCCTGACTAATCGCATAGAAGTGCAGCGGCCTTGCTCACTCATCAAGTATTGCCGCTACACAGAAATTTGCCAGTTACGGTCTGGGTTAACTGTCTAATCCGCTGATAAATGAAATAATATGCTGGCAGAAGGCGTCAGGATGAGAAATAAACGGCGCATGTGCGGCTTTGTCTGTCACAACAGAAGGCGATGCCGGTAACTGTTGGTCAAGCTGTTGCGCAATGCGACGGGGTACCAGACCATCCAGCGCGCCATAGATGCGCAGAAAAGGCAGTGAAAGCGTGGCAAGCCTGTCACGTAAATCGCATTCGCTCAGAATCTGCAGGCCACCATTCAGCACCGCTACGTCGGGCATTGGCTGTGACAGCACAATGTCTTTCAGCTGGCGTGCATCGGCGCGGGCGCTTTTCGAGCCCATGGTTTGCAGAGCCAGAAAACGCTCAACGGTACGCTGAAAGTCCTGACTCAGCTGCTGCTGAAAGTTATGTAAGGTTAAAGGGGCAATCCCAGGCCAGTCATCGCGGGCGGTAAAGCAAGGTGACGAGGCGACGGTAATCAGGGCACGTAATCGTTCGGGGACGCTCAACGCCAGCTGCGTGGCAACCAGCCCGCCCAGAGACCAGCCCAGCACAGTGGCGCGCGAGGGCAGATGCGGCTCAAGCACCTGTGCCATCGCTTCCAGCGACATCGCCGGAAATCCCTGGCTGCGGCCATAACCGGGTAGATCCACTAAGTGCAGACGGAAATGCGTGCTGAGTCGCGGCACGATGTTTTGCCACACTTCCGCATTCAGTCCCCAACCGTGCAGCAGCACAAGATCGTTATCTCCTTCGCCGCAGGTATGCCAGTAAAGTGAGCTCATCCGTTATGCTTCCATCATTCATTAATAAGGAGGCCACTATGCTACCAATGCCCGCCCTGTGTTGGCTATGCCAGTTGCCGCTACGTCTTGCCCGGCACGGCATTTGCTGTGTCTGTCTGCGCCAGTTGCCCCGCCTGCCCCCGTTATGCCCGGTGTGCGGTCTGCCTGCCGCTTCTGGCAACCTGACCTGCGGGCGCTGCCTGCGTCACCCGCCGCCCTGGCAGACGTTAGTCTGCGTCAGCGCCTGGCAGCCCCCGCTCAGCACATGGGTAAACCAGTTAAAATTCTCCGGGACAACCGCACTAAGGGTGATGCTGGCGCGTTTGCTTTTGTTAAGCTGGTTGAATGCGTACCGTAGCAAACGGACGAGCCGTCCCGATCTGCTGATGTGTGTTCCGCTGCATTCACGACGCTGCTGGTGGCGCGGCTACAATCAAACGGTCCTGCTGGCCGCACCCCTGGCTCACTGGCTGGGCTGTGCATTCAGTCCGGCGTTATACCGACGGCGCGCCGGTGCCGTTCAGCATCACTTAAGCGCCCGCCAGCGTCGTCGCAACTTGCGAGGATCGTTTCATCTTGAAGCCGATGTCACCGGACGCCATATCGCCCTGATCGATGATGTGGTCACCACCGGCAGTACGGTCAAAGAAATCAGCCGGCTGCTCCGGGCGCGAGGCGCAGCCAGCGTGCACATCTGGTGCCTGTGCCGTACCTTGTAGAGCCCGAATGATGGGCGTATTATAACCAACTAAATTAGTCAACTATTGAGCAACTGACATGATCCGAATTACTGATTCTGCCCAAGAGCATTTTTCAAAACTGCTGTCTAAACAAGAAGATGGCACCCAGATTCGCGTATTCGTGATTAACCCGGGTACGCCAACGGCCGAATGCGGCGTGTCATACTGCCCACCCGACGCGGTTGAAGCCACGGATACTGAACTTAAGTTTGAAAAACTGTCCGCGTATGTTGATGAACTGAGCGCGCCCTATCTGGAAGACGCTGAAATTGACTTCGTCACCGATAACCTGGGCTCGCAGCTGACGCTGAAGGCGCCTAACGCTAAGATGCGCAAGGTTTCTGACGATGCGCCACTGGTTGAGCGCGTTGAGTACCTGTTACAGGCGCAGATTAACCCACAGCTGGCCGGACACGGCGGACGCGTTTCGCTGATGGAAATCACCGACGACGGTTTTGCTATCCTGCAGTTTGGTGGCGGCTGTAACGGCTGTTCGATGATCGACGTTACCCTGAAGGATGGCATTGAGAAAGAGTTGCTGGCAGCCTTCCCGCAGTTGAAAGGCGTGCGCGATATTACTGAGCACCAGCGTGGCGAGCACTCGTTCTACTGATGTTCACGCGCGACAGCACCGCTGTCGCGCGTTCCCGTTATCCCGCCTTTCGCCGTTTAGTCACGGTTTTCAGTAGCTTATTGACGTCATCATCGGCAAAGATGCTTTCCAGTGGCTGCGCCAGCTTGCGGCGCCAGTTGGGATATTGATCGACGGTGCCCGGCACGTTAACCGGCGTGGTCATGCCCAGCCAGTCCTCAGGCTGCAACCCAAGCAGTGCACTGTTGGTATCCGCCAGAAAACGGTGCACAGACTGATTCAGACCGGGCGTCATCGCCAGCGACGCCGCCTGTTTTGCGCTCCGTGCCGGCACCGCGCCCGCTTTATGTAGCGCATCGAGCAGCGCCTGCTTTTGCTTCAGTCGCTGCTGCTGCAGGTTGAGGACAGTTTTTTTATCGGGATAAAGCCCAAGCTCCTCGCCAAGCTGCAAATCGCCGCCACTCCAGAACCCTGTCAATGTGGGCAGATCGTGCGTGCTGGCGCTGGCGATTGACTGCCGTGGATAGGCCCGGGGCGCGCGATACTGGCCCTGCCTGCCCTGTTCAAACCACAACACTTTCCACGAAAAGACGCCACTGTCGCGCAGCAGACTGACAATCTCTTCAGGCACGGTACCTAAATCCTCGCCGATCACCATACAGCCCTGTCGGTGGCTTTCCAGCGCCAGAATACCTAACAGATCGTGAACCGGATAAGCCACATATGCCCCTTTATCCGCCGTTTCACCCGCCGGTACCCACCAGAGGCGCAGAAGCGCCATTACGTGGTCGATACGTAGCGCGCCGCAGTCACGCATATTCGCACGCAGGATGTCGATAAAGGGTTGATAACCTCTGGCCTGCAGAACATGGGGATCCATCGGCGGCAGCCCCCAGTTTTGGCCCAGCGGACCAAGCCGATCGGGCGGCGCGCCGATGGACGCTTTCAGCCGGTAGAGCTCTGGATCGTGCCAGGTTTCAGCGCTGCCTTCTGCTACGCCGACGGCCAGATCGCGGTACAGGCCGACACTCATACCCAGCGCCTGACTGCGCGCCCAGCACTGCGAAAACTGCTGCTGCGCCAGCCACTGCAACCACTGCCAGAAAGCAATCTCCTCGCCGTGCTGTTCGCACCAGTTCTGCACCTCCGCGGAGCGACAGTCACGCCAGCTTTCGGACCAGGCAGGCCAGCCTGTCAGCGCGGAGCCTTCACGCTGCATGTCTGCCTGCAGACCGTCATAAACAGCCTGATAGCGCAAACTGTCGCTCCCTTGCTGGATAAATTCGGCAAAGCGTTGTTTCTGCTCATCTTCCGCACGCCGGGCCTGGAACTGAGTCCAGCTATGGCGCAACGCCGTCAGCTTCAGCGCCATCACTGCATCGTAATCCACCCACTCACTTTCCCGGGCCTTGCTGAGTGCTTTTTGGGTTTTCGCGCTTTTCCACCACTTTTGCGCCGCGCGGCTCTGCTGGAAATCCTCTACCTGTGCCACATCAATATAGATGATGTTTAACCAGCGACGGGACGACGGACTGTAAGGGCTGGCAAAAGCGGGGCTGGCCGGATAGAGCGCGTGCAGGGGATTCAGGCCGACAAAATCACCACCGCGCGCGGCAAGCTGCTCCAGCAAATATTCCAGATCGCAAAAATCACCAATGCCCCAGTTTGTTGCTGAACGCACGGTATAAAGCTGAACCAGCGCGCCCCAGCGTTTCTCTCCGGCACGCAAGGCCGGGGGGAGATAACAGCGGCGCGGCGTGACGATCACTCTCGTCTGCCAAGTACGCTTGCCCTTGCTCAGGGTAAGCTGGTGATAACCCTGCCCCAGAGGAGAAGGCAGCGTAAAGGGCGCACCACCTTCGAGTGTTCCGCTAAAAGTTTTGCCTTTCTCTGTCTGCAACTGCCAGCTTATGCGACCGTCAATCTGTGGTGCCAGCACACGTGGGCGATTACCGCTGAAGACCACAACAGGTGGCAGCGGTGATTTGCTGGCTTTCTGCGGGTTTTCCATCACGGCGAGCAAGGCACGCTTTGTCTCATCGCTGATCGCTTCCGGTTCACCGTTCGCATTGAAGTACGTCAGCGCTATTCCTGCCGCCAGTGCGGCTTTATCAAGTGAAGTGGATGTCATCGCAATTCCTTAGCGTTGCGCCTGCCAGATGCGCTGTTGGTAGTCCCGAATCGAACGATCCGAACTAAAAAACCCGGCTCGTGCCGTATTGAGAATGGCGGCGCGCGTCCAGGCTTCCTGATCGCGCCATAACGCCTCAACGCGTTTTTGCGCATCGACGTAAGCCTGATAATCCGCCAGCACCAGCCAGGGATCGCCATTTTTTGTCAGACTCTCCAACATTAGGTCGAATGCATGCTTATCGCCATTACTGAACTTCCCTTTTTTCAGAGACGTCAGTAATTCATCCAGCTCTTTGTTATGCTTGCGGATCTTTTGCGGCTTGTAACCTGCCGCTTTAAGCGCCTTAACCTCATCCACGGTATGGCCGAAAATAAAGATGTTCTCTTCGCCGACCTGTTCGGCGATTTCTACATTCGCCCCATCCAGCGTGCCAATAGTGAGTGCGCCATTTAATGCCAGCTTCATGTTGCCTGTGCCTGAGGCTTCGTAGCCCGCTGTGGAGATCTGCTCCGACAGATCGGCAGCAGGGATCAGGTATTCGGCTGCCGTAATGCGGTAATCCGGCATAAAGACGACTTTGAGTTTGTCGCCAACAAGCGGGTCGTTATTCACCACGTCTGCCACCTTGTTGATGGCATAGATAATGTTTTTTGCCAGGTAATAACCCGGTGCGGCTTTGGCACCAAAGAGAAACACGCGGGGAATCATGCTGGCATCATCGGGATTATCGCGAACGCGTTTATAGCAGTGCAGAATATGCAACAGGCCTAAATGCTGACGCTTATACTCATGCAGTCGCTTGATCTGCACATCAAAGATCGCTTCTGGATTAACAAGGATGCCGGTGCGCTGCGCAATGTAGGTAGCCAGACGCGCTTTGTTATGGCGCTTAACCGCACGGAAGCGCTCACGGAAGGCAGGATCATCCGCACAGGGCTCCAGGCCCTGTAGGGCCGTCAGATTACTGACCCATTCGCATTGAAGCGTATCGTCAATCAGGCTCGACAGGGCGGGATTACACTGCTTAATCCAGCGGCGCGGCGTGATGCCGTTCGTGACATTGTGGAATTTTTGCGGCCAAAGCTGATGGTACTCGGGGAAAAGATCGGTCACGACCAGGCCGGAATGCAGGGCCGCCACGCCATTCACCGCAAAACCGCTCACCACGCACAGGTTTGCCATGCGCACCTGACCATCGGCCACCACTGCCAGCTTCTTCCATATCGCTTTATCACCTGGCCAGCGCTGTTTAACCTGCTGTTTCAGGCGGCGATTGATCTCTTTGATAATGACCATATGACGCGGCAGCACACTGCGCATCAGCTTTTCATCCCAGCGTTCCAGCGCTTCAGGCATTAAGGTGTGATTGGTATAGGCAAACACGCGGCTGGTGATATGCCAGGCCTCATCCCAACTTAGCTGATGCGCATCCAGTAATACACGCAGCATTTCCGGTATAGCGATAGTGGGATGCGTATCGTTTAGCTGGATCACTTCATGATCTGGCAGGGCATGGATACTGCGCCCTGCCTGATGATGACGTCGCAAAATATCCGCCACTGCGCAGGCACACTGAAAATATTGCTGCATCAGGCGCAGGCGTTTTCCCTGTGGGTGATTATCGTTGGGATAAAGCACTTTGGTCAGGCTGGCGGCATCAATCCCCTGCTGTTCAGCCTGTAAAAACTTACCATCGTTAAACAGCGTCAGGTCAAAAGGATGTTCGCTGGTGGCTTTCCACAGCCGTAACGGCAGCGTCACCCCGTTACGGTATCCCGTGATCGGCAGATCCCAGGCTTCCCCGCGAAGATAAAGGGCAGGTACCCATTCCAGGCGACCTTCATCGCGCTTGATCACTTTTCCACCCAGCCCGACACGCACATCCAGCGCTGCGTTATGGCGAAACCAGGGATAGGTGTCGCGCTCCCAGTCATCCGGTTCTTCAACCTGTTTGCCCTCTGCGAAGCGCTGGCGGAACAGGCCATATTGATAATTCAGCCCATGTCCGGTTGCAGGCTGGCCTGCCGTCGCCATGGCGTCCATGTAACAGGCCGCCAGCCTTCCCAGGCCGCCGTTACCTAAGGCTGGATCGACTTCTTCTTCCAGCAGTTCGCTCAGCTCAACCTGATGTTCAGCCAGCAAGGCTTTTACCTCATCAAACCAGCCCAGATTAAGCAGGTTATTACCCGTAAGACGTCCCAGCAGAAATTCCATCGACAGATAGTTCACATGACGTTGTGGCGAGAGGGATCGGGCGGTGGGCTGCACACTGATCACATCATTCACTGCGGCACTGAGTGCCTGCCACCACTGATGCGGCGTCATTTGTCTGGCGGAGGTGTAGCCGAGATGTTGCCATTGGCGGGTTAATGCAGCCTGAAAGCGGGATTTATTGAATTTCTGCTGTGGCATATCACTCCCTTTGTATCCATATGGGTAAGGTAAACATGGCATGCGCATGGGCTGGCAACATGGCCAGCGACCGTTTTAATTAAATACGTGAGTGCGGGAAAAAGCGACAGACTGAGGTAAAAAACGCCAGTTTACTCACTGTCGGGCAGGAATTAGCAAAGTTCGAGGTGAACGTCGTGCTGTTCAATCACCTTCATGACGCTGGCGGGCGGCATTTTATCGGTATAAAGATAATCAAGCTGGCTCATATTGCCCAGGTTGACCATGGCATTACGTCCAAATTTCGAGTGATCCACAACCAGCATGACACAGCGTGAGTTCTCGATGATGGCGCGCTTGGTGCGCACCTCGTGGTAGTCGAACTCCAGCAGTGATCCGTCCATATCAATGCCGCTAATCCCGAGGATGCCGTAATCAAGGCGAAACTGTGAAATAAAGTCCAGCGTCGCTTCGCCCATGACCGCGCCGTCACGGGTACGTACTTCGCCACCCGCAATAATGACTCTGAAGTCCGGTTTGCCCATCAACAGCATGGCTACGTTCAGGTTGTTCGTCACCACGCGCAGATCGCTGTGGCCCAGCAGCGCATGCGCCACCGCTTCCGGCGTGGTGCCGATATCAATAAACAGCGTTGCGCCGTCGGGAATCTGGCTGGCAACGCGCTGGGCAATGCGCGCTTTTTCGGCCGACCACATCATTTTACGGTCCTGCCAGGCGGTGTTCTCCGAGCTGGAGGGCAAAGCCGCCCCACCGTGGTGCCGTTGAATTTTATTTTGATCGGCAAGGTCGTTTAAATCACGACGAATCGTTTGTGGGCTGACTTCAAAATGGTCGACCAGCTCCTCAGTACTGACATATCCCTGACGCCGAACCAGATCAATAATGGCGTCATGACGTTGCGTCTGCTTCACATTCCTCTCCTGTTTCGGGCTTATTCTTCTTCGTTGTGACTAGCGTTTTTTCTTGCGCGTATCAACAAATGCCATCGCCAGGCCAACCAGTAGCCCACCCACGTGCGCGGCGTTGGCGATGGCCAGACCAAAGGCCCCAAACCAGCCGACCACCAGCCAGACGAGGGCAAATCCGATTAACCCGCGCTCCAGACAGATACCACTCTCAGGATCGCGTTCGCCACGCAGCCAGCAATATCCCATTAATGCATAGACCACGCCGGACAGACCACCAAACCAGATGCCGCTGAACTTTGCCTGCAGCCAGCCACTGAGCAGGGCGGAGATCAGTAAAATGACAAAAAGTTTGCCGCTGCCTAACCGTTTTTCTACCGCTCCGCCGAGATACCACCACCACATCAGGTTAAACAGGATATGCAGCAGCGAAAAATGCAGCAACGCATGACTAAACCAGCGCCAGACCTCAAAGTGCTGATCGGCATCGGGCCAGGCTAACCAGTACATTACGGTGCGATCGCCCAGCACCTGCATCAGAATAAAGACGGCGATACAGGCCAGCATCACAACGGTCGTCAATGGTCCGGCCCGCTCACGTATGTTTGCCCAGATGTTGCTGCGCTCATAGCGCAGGCCGCTGTCGGTTTTACCACTTTGCCAGCTCGCTGCCTGGTAGCGCGGATGATTGGGATCGCGCACGAACGCCTGAAGTTCGTTTTCGACCATTGACAGCTGACTTTCATCATCCAGCACAATGACATAGTGACTTTCATGCTCAATACGCAATTTCACGCCACGCGTCGCCATGTAGTCAACAAAAGCCTGCGCCGTGCGCGGCTGATTAAATTGGGTAATGCGCATTACTCACTCTCCGTGTTACGCCCGCTTATTTATTCAGCGCCGCTGGCAACCTGTTGAGGAAAGGCGGCGCGCCAGGCGTCAAATCCGCCATCTATACTGTAAGCCGTGGCAAATCCCTGACCATGCAGATAGTCCGCCGCACCCTTACTGCTGTTGCCGTGATAGCACATCACCAGTACAGGCAGGCTCATGTCAGTGGTGCTGATGAAATCATTGAGGTTGCTGTTCGACAAATGCAAGGCGCCGCGGGCATGGCCGAGTGCAAAACTTTGCGCATCGCGAATATCCACCAGCACTGCGCCCTGCTCAAGATGCGCCTGCGCCTGGTGAACATCGATACATTGGTAGGTTTCCATGGTGTCTCTCATCATGTTTCATCATCAAAATGACAGCTAGTGTAACCCGATAATCCTCGGCAATAACCTGACAATAATTGTGGCTACTCACCTTTCCGCACACATAATGTTATCCATATCACGCAAAATTGTTTTTAAGCGGTTAAATACTGGCATCAATGTTGGTTTGCGATTATGATTATGCTCGAAAACGAACATAAGTGAACTATTCCGAACATCGGAGGAGACAACGTGGAAACCAAAGACCTGATCGTTATCGGCGGCGGCATCAACGGTGCTGGCATCGCAGCAGACGCTGCAGGACGCGGACTGTCGGTGTTAATGCTAGAGGCGCGGGACCTGGCTTGCGCGACCTCTTCCGCCAGTTCAAAACTGATTCATGGTGGCCTGCGCTACCTTGAACATTATGAGTTTCGTCTGGTAAGTGAAGCGCTGGCTGAGCGCGAAGTGCTGCTAAAAATGGCACCGCATATCGCGTTCCCGATGCGTTTCCGCCTGCCGCACCGTCCGCATCTGCGCCCGGCCTGGATGATTCGCACCGGTCTGTTCATGTATGACCACCTGGGCAAACGCACCAGCCTGCCGGGCAGTAAAAGCCTGACCTTTGGGCCGGATTCGGCGCTGAAGCCTGAAATTAAACGTGGTTTCGAGTATTCCGACTGCTGGGTCGATGATGCCCGTATGGTCGTCCTCAATGCGCAGGAAGTGGTTAAGCATGGCGGTGAAGTGCGCACCCGTACCCGCGTTACCCGCGCGTGGCGTGAAAATGGCCTGTGGATGGTCGAAGCAGAAGACATTGACAGCGGCAAAACCTTGACCTGGCAGGCTAAAGGTCTGGTCAACGCAGCCGGCCCCTGGGTTAAGCAGTTCTTTGACGACGGGCTGGCGCTGAAGTCGCCCTACGGTATCCGCCTGATCAAAGGCAGCCATATCGTGGTGCCACGCGTTCACAATGAGAAGCAGGCTTATATCCTGCAAAACGAAGATAACCGCATTGTGTTTGTCATTCCGTGGATGGACGAGTTTTCCATCATCGGCACAACCGACGTGGAATATAAAGGCGATCCGAAAAATGTCGCTATTGACGACAACGAAATCGACTACATCCTGAAAGTGTACAACGGCCACTTTAAAAAGCAGTTAACGCCAGACGATATCGTCTGGACCTATTCCGGCGTGCGCCCGCTGTGTGATGATGAATCGGATTCGCCGCAGGCCATCACCCGTGACTACACGCTGGACGTCCGTGATGAAAACGGTAAAACGCCATTACTGTCGGTCTTTGGCGGTAAATTAACGACCTATCGCAAGCTGGCTGAGCATGCGATGGAGAAACTGGCGAAGTATTATCCCAAGGCTGGCCCGGCCTGGACGAAGAACTGCGTATTGCCCGGCGGTAATATCTCTGGCACCAGTGATGACTACGCTGCCAGCCTGCGCCGCCGTTATCCGTTTATTACTGAAAACATGGCGCGCCACTATTCCCGCACTTACGGCAGCAACACGGAACTGCTGCTCAACGATGCAACGTCGCTGGAAGATCTGGGTGAGAACTTTGGCCACGAGTTTTATGAGGCCGAACTGCGTTACCTTGTTCAGCATGAATGGGTGCGTGAAGTCGACGACGCTATCTGGCGCCGCACCAAGCAAGGTATGTGGCTCAACGAAGCCCAGCAGGCCCGTATCGCTGAGTGGCTGGCGGAGAAGGCCAAGCCGACGCTGTCGCTGGCCTCGTAACAGCGCGTCAGCGTTGAGCGTGCGGCACAACAGGTTACGGCCTGTTGTGCCGTTTTTTTTTGCCTACGCGGCTGGGCGGTGGTGGGAAAGCGGCTGATGAAACGCTGAGAGGGTTTCGCCCGCCAGGCGGCCTGGAGTTTCAGTCTGCCCGGTGCGGGCGACCGACAAGGGGCCGCCAGCCGCCGCGGCCCCTTGACCCCGGGCTCCCGTCCTGCCCACCCGCCGCTGCGCGGTGCCTTCGCTCCTTCAGGATTTCTGCGGACCGCCAGGACGCGCCATCCGTGGCGCGGCCCGGCTCTCGCCGACGTCCTGTCGGCTCATCCGGAAATCCCTCATCCGCTCAGCGGGTGGGAAGGCCGCCCCAAACCCCCGCTTCACTATCTCTGTGTTAAAGCCACTTCCGGTGTCGCTGTAAGTAATCGCAAAACCTGCTCTTGTGGGTTCTGAAGCACTCCCCGTTTATCAAGTCTTCTCTTTTTAAGCCTCACTGAACACATTCAAACAGACAACACCCGCTTTTTTTAAAAAACCAGGACTGGCAGGCGGGGGTTTTTCTGCCGGCATCCGGCGCGCTGAGGAGGGAACGGAGGCCAGGACGGAGCGGCAGGATGCCGCGCAGAGGACGGCTGCGCCAGGGAGGGCGCATCCGGACGGTCCGTCAGGCCGGAGTGAGTGACGAAGGCACAGCGACGGCTGACGGCCGCCGGGATTGTTAAGGGGCTGGCGCGAGCCCCTTAACCCGGCCGCCTGCACGGACAGGCTGAAACTGCCATCGCCTGGCGGGCGGAAAATTCCCGGTGCAGGACCGTAATCTCCCCCGCCCGGCGCGCAAAATATTCCCGGCGTACGACTGTAATCTCCCCCGCCCGGCGGGCAAAATATTCCCGGCGCACGACCGTAATCTCCCCCGCCCCGCGGGCAAAATATTCCCGACACACAACCGTAATCTCCCCCGCCCCGCGGGCAAAATATTCCCGGCGCACAACCGTAAACCCTCACCCCACGAACAACGCCCCAATAAAAAAGGGGCTGTCACCAGCCCCCCTCAATCTCAACTTTATCGCCAGGCTACAACCTCACCGGCGAAATATTCCAGATCTCATCCGCATACTCCTGAATCGTGCGGTCAGACGAGAAATAGCCCATGCCGGCGATGTTCATGGCGGCGCGGCGCTGCCATTCGTCTGGCTGACGATACAGTTCATCGACCTTATCCTGCGTATCCACATAACTGCGGTAATCCGCCAGCAACTGGTAGTGATCGCCAAAGTTCACCAGCAAATCGAACAGGTTACGGTAGCGGCCCGGATCCTGCGGGCTAAAGACACCCGAGGCGAGCTGGGTGAGCACCTGGTGCAGTTCGGCATCTTCTTCATAGTACTTACGCGGGTTGTAGCCTGCCTGACGCAAGGCTTCGACCTGCGGAGTGGTGTTACCAAAAATAAAGAAGTTTTCTTTGCCCACATGCTCCAGCATTTCGACATTGGCACCGTCCAGCGTGCCAATGGTCAGCGCACCGTTGAGGGCAAATTTCATGTTACTGGTGCCCGAGGCTTCGGTACCTGCTGTCGAGATTTGCTCAGAGAGATCGGCTGCCGGAATAATAATCTGCGCCAGACTCACGCTGTAGTTAGGGATAAAGACGACCTTCAGCTTATTTTTAACCTGAGGATCATTGTTAATCACCTTCGCCACATCGTTAATCAAATGGATAATGTGCTTGGCAACGTAGTACGCCGAAGCCGCTTTACCCGCAAAAATATTCACGCGCGGCACCCACTCGGCATCGGGATCGGCCTTGATGCGGTTGTAACGGGTAATCACGTGCAGGACGTTAAGTAACTGGCGCTTATACTCATGAATACGCTTGATCTGAACGTCGAACAACGCGTTAGGATCGATCACCACATCGAGGTTTTTCGCCACCCAGACGGCGAGCCGTTTTTTGTTTTCCAGCTTGGCATCCGCCACTTTCTCAATAAAGGCCGGGTAATCGATACAGGCTTTCAGCTCGCTGAGCTGGCTTAAATCTGTCCGCCAGTTACGACCAATCTGCTCATCCAGTAATTCAGACAGAGGTGGGTTTGCCAGCGCCAGCCAGCGGCGCGGCGTAACGCCATTGGTTTTGTTGCAGAAACGGCCGGGGAACAGGCGGGAGAAATCGGCAAACAGGGACTGAACCATCAGGTTCGAGTGCAGCTCTGAAACGCCATTGACCTTGTGACTGACGACCACGGCCAGCCAGGCCATACGCACCCGGCGCCCGTCGTTCTCATCAATGATAGAAATGCGCGACAGCAGATCCCAGTCGTCAGGATAATATTCCTGAATCGTTTTAAGGAAAAAGTCGTTGATTTCAAAAATGATGCTGAGGTGGCGCGGCAGGATCTTGCCAATCATATCTACCGGCCAGGTTTCCAGCGCTTCGCTCATCAAGGTGTGGTTGGTATACGAAAACACCTGGCAGCACACATCGAACGCATCATCCCAGGTAAATTTATGCTCATCAATCAACAACCGCATCAGCTCGGGAATCGCCAGCACCGGATGGGTGTCATTGAGGTGAATGGCAATTTTGTCCGGCAGGTTGCCCCAGGTCCGGTGCATCGTCCAGTGACGATTCAGAATGTCCTGCACCGTAGCCGACACGAGGAAATATTCCTGGCGCAAACGCAGTTCCCGACCGGAATAGGTTGAGTCGTCGGGGTAAAGCACGCGGGACACGTTTTCTGAGTGGTTCTTGTCTTCCACAGCCGCAAAATAGTCACCCTGATTGAATTTACCCAGGTTGATTTCGTTACTGGCCTGCGCGCCCCACAAACGTAACGTGTTAGTAGAATCCGTATCGTAGCCGGGGATGATTTGATCGTAGGCCATAGCCAGAATCTCTTCGGTTTCCAGCCAGCGAACCTTGGCCCCTTCGTGCTGAACACGGCCACCGAAGCGAACTTTATAACGGGTGTTGAAACGCTGGAACTCCCACGGGTTGCCGTATTCAAGCCAGTAATCCGGTGACTCTTTCTGCTCGCCATCCACAATATTCTGTTTGAACATGCCGTAATCGTAGCGAATGCCGTAGCCGCGGCCCGGCATACCGAGCGTTGCCAGCGAGTCCAGGAAGCAGGCCGCGAGGCGACCCAAACCACCGTTACCCAGACCGGGATCGTTCTCTTCTTCCATCAACTCGGCCAGATCGAGGCCCATTTCGTCGAGCGCCAGATTGAGATCGTCGTAGATCCCCATTGCCAGCAAAGCATTGCCCAACGTGCGCCCCATCAGAAATTCCATCGACAGGTAATAAACCTGCCGCACATCCTGAGAAAGTTGCGCGCGGTTAGAGCGCAGCCAGCGCTCAACCATACGATCGCGCACGGCCAGCAGTGCGGCGTTCAGCCATTCGTGTTTATTCGCAATGGAAGGGTCTTTACCAATGGTGAACATCAGTTTGTATGCAATTGAGTGCTTTAAAGCATCAACCGTCAACGTAGGTGAAGCGTAAGTGAATGGTGTATTCATTTTCAGTTTCCCAATCCGTTACAACAAACGTTGATAAAGATCGCGGTAGGCTTGAGCGGCGACCTGCCAGCTAAAATCCATCCCCATCGCCTGACGCTGCACATAACGCCACAGTGAAGGGCGAGACCACAACACAAACGCGCGACGAATGGCCCTTAATAAAGACCAGGCATTACTGTCTTCAAAACTGAATCCACTGGCAATACCATCCGCAAGGTTTTCCAGCGAACTGTCGTTTACCGTATCGGCCAGGCCGCCCGTGCGACGCACTAATGGCAGGGTGCCATATTTCAGTCCGTAGAGCTGTGTCAGACCACAAGGCTCGAAGCGGCTTGGCACCATGATGACATCCGCGCCGCCAACAATGCGATGCGAAAACGCTTCGTGGTAGCCAATCTGTACGCCAACACTGCCAGGATGTTCCGCCGCAGCGGCCAGGAAACCCTGTTGCAGTTCGGCATCACCTTGCCCTAACAGCACCAGTTGTCCGCCCTGAGCCAGCAAACCGGGCAGCGCTTCCAGTACCAGATCCAGCCCTTTCTGTCGGGTCAGGCGGCTGATCACGGCAAAGACGGGGGCTTTGTCGTCCACCTTCAGTCCCATTGCCACCTGCAGCTGACGCTTGTTTTCCGCTTTGGCTTCCAGCGTATCGCGGTTATAGCGTGAGCTCAGCAGCAGATCATGGGAGGGATCCCAGATTGCCGGATCGACACCATTTAACACACCGCTTAAACGCCCTTCGCGCATCCGTTGGGCCAGCAGGGTTTCCATGCCGTAACCGTATTCGGGCGTGGTGATTTCATGCGCATAGGTTGGGCTTACGGCCGTCACATGATCTGCGTAAAACAGGCCCGCTTTCAGATACGAGATCTGTCCAAAAAACTCCAGGCCGTACATATTAAAAAAGGATTGTGGCAGCTGAATCTGATCCAGATGATGCGCGGAAAACAGTCCCTGATAGGCCAGGTTATGCACGGTGAAAACGGATTTTGCAGGCCGTCCACGCGCTTCAAGATAGGCACAGGTCAGCCCTGCATGCCAGTCGTGTGCGTGGACGATATCGGGCCGCCAGTAGCTGTCCAGACCGCAGCCTAACTCACAGCCCATCCACCCCAGTAAAGCAAAGCGTAAATAGTTGTCGACGTAGGCAAACTGCGATTCATCATGATAAGGACTACCCGGACGATCATAGAGATCAGGGGCATCAATAAGGTAAATGCCTACCCCATCAAACTGCCCAAACAGTAAGCGAACGGGCCCGGCAAACGTCTGCAACTCCGCCACCAACTGCGTATCCGGTATTCCTTTACGTAATGCAGGAAACGCGGGAAGTAACACTCGCGTATCTGTTCCACCCGCAATTTGTGCCTGAGGTAATGCCCCGACTACATCAGCCAGCCCGCCCGTTTTCAACAGCGGGAAAAGTTCTGAACAGACATGTAAAACCTGCATCCTCGACCTCATTAAGTTACCAGGCACGATCCTCGTGCCGATGGGTTGTGTGCCGCTTGTCGTTTATTGTCCCGCACTACTGAGTTTGGCCAGCATGGCGCGGGTTACCAGTACAATGCCTTCTTCTGAACGGAAAAAGCGGCGGCTGTCTTCATCAGGGTTTTCACCAATCACCATCCCTTCTGGCAACACACAGGCGCGGTCAATGACGCAGCGGCGCAGACGACAGGATCGGCCAACCACCACATCAGGCAGCAGTACCGTTGAATCAATGTTGCAAAATGAGTTCACCCGCACGCGGGAAAACATAACCGAATTCACGACCACCGAGCCCGAAATAATGCAGCCGCCAGAGACCAGGGAATTCATTGTCATACCATGGCTACCGGAACGGTCCTGGACAAACTTCGCCGGGGGTAAGGGTTCCATATGGGTACGAATCGGCCAGCTGCTGTCGTACATATCCAGTTCCGGTGTGACCGAGGCCAAATCGAGGTTCGCACGCCAGTAAGCCTCCAGCGTACCGACATCCCGCCAGTAAGGCGGAGCCTCGTGATCGTTTTGCACACAAGAGATCGCAAATGAATGGGCGTAGCCCTCACCACTTTCTACGACCTTCGGCAAAATATCTTTGCCGAAATCGTGGCTTGAACCGGCCTGATGCAGATCGTCCTCCAGCAAACCATAGAGATACTCGGCGTCGAAAACGTAAATCCCCATGCTGGCCAGCGATTTTGTGTCATCGCCCGGCATGGTTGGCGGCTTCGGCGGCTTCTCCACGAAATCGATTACTTTATTGTTTTCGTCAACCGCCATCACACCAAACGCGGTCGCCTCTGCGACGGGCACCGGCAGACACGCGATCGTGCAGCGGGCATCGTTCAGCACGTGATCCAGCAGCATTCTGGAGTAATCCATTTTGTAGATGTGATCGCCTGCCAGGATAACCACATACTGCGCGTTGTAACGCCGGATAACGTCGAGGTTCTGGGTCACCGCATCCGCTGTGCCGCGATACCAGTGCTCAGTGGAAAACCGCTGCTGAGCCGGAAGCAGATCAACAAATTCATTCATCTCTTCGTTGAAGATAGACCAACCACGCTGAATATGTTGGGTTAACGTATGAGATTGATACTGCGTAATGACGCCGATACGGCGAATGCCGGAGTTAACACAGTTGGAGAGCGCAAAATCGATAATGCGGAATTTGCCGCCAAAATGAACGGCGGGCTTGGCGCGTTTGGCGGTCAGATCCACCAGGCGCGTCCCGCGTCCTCCAGCGAGTACAAGGGCGATGGTTTGTGTAGGGAGCTGGCGCGCCAGCATAAGATGTTCTGCTCTTTCTAATTTAACCATGTCTGACTCCTTATCATTGCTTTTGGAACACACACACAGCGTGTGCGGGACCATGCCAGACAGTTAATCGGATGGGGTTACATTCCCCGGTAAAAGGAGGAAGGACGTGCCATTCTCCGTCTGGTAAGGCGATATCACATTGCGTATCTGTCGCATTTATTGTTATTAACCAGCAACCAGAGAGCAGAATTTGCAACCTGCGCATGCCCTGCTTCCAGCCGCCTTCATCCACAGGTTTACCCTGGTCATCCAGCCACTCGACATTGCCGTCCTCGTTCTGCCACCAGCTATCCGCAGTGAGTGCCGGAATGCGCTTACGCAGGTGAATCAGCGATGCGGTAAAGTCGACAAGGCCTTTTTCTTCATCGTCCCACTTGAGCCAGGTCAGTGGGTTGTCCTGGCAGTAAGCATTATTGTTGCCGTGCTGGGTTTGACCACGCTCGTCCCCGGCCAGCAGCATCGGTGTGCCCTGAGCAAGCAACAACGTCGTCAGCAGCGCTTCCGTGCTGCGCCTGCGGCGCTGGGCCACATCCGCACTGACCACCAATCCTTCTGTACCATGGTTATGGCTGTAATTGTTACCGTGTCCGTCACGGTTTTGTTCGCCGTTGGCTTCATTATGTTTTTGACTGAAGCTCACCAGATCGCGCAGCGTGAAACCATCATGCGCGGTGATCATATTCAGGCTGGCATGGGGCTTGCGGCCATTGTGCTGAAAAAGGTCGCTTGAGGCGGCAAACCGGCGGACAAAATCCCCCATCGTCACATCCCCATGCAGCCACGTCCGGCGGGCCGTGTCACGAAACTGATCGTTCCACTCAGCAAACTGTGCGGGGAAATTCCCTACCTGATAACCATTGGGGCCAATATCCCAGGGCTCGGCAATCAGTTTGACCGTTGAGAGGATCGGGCAGCCGCGTATGGCCTCGAACAGCGCGGCGTCGCGATGGTAGTCAGGCTCACGCCCCAGAACCGGTGCCAGATCAAAGCGAAAGCCATCCACGTGGCAGACGCGCACCCAGTAGCGCAACGCCTCCAGTATCCAGTTCATGACCTGAGGATGGCTCAGATTGAGTGTGTTACCGCAGCCAGTCCAGTTGTGATAACCGCCCTGGTCGTCGAGCCAGTAATAGCTGGCATTGTCGATGCCGCGAAAGGATATTGTCGGCCCGGTCTCATCCAGTTCTGCCGTATGGTTAAACACCACGTCCAGGAGCACTTCGATGCCCGCAGCATGCAGGCGCTTCACCGTCTGCTGAAACTCCTGCAGCGGAGACAGCCCATCCTGGCCGGAAGCATAACGAGGATCGACCGCCCAGAGGGCAAAAGGGTTATAGCCCCAGTAGTTGGTTAAGCCCAGACGCAACAGGCGCGGCTCGCTGGCAAAGTGGGCCACAGGCAGTAACTCGATAGCCGTAATGCCCAGTTGGAGCAGGTAATCGATCATCACAGGATGCGCCAGTGCGGCATAAGTGCCACGCAGTGCCTCAGGAATACCGGGATGCAGCTGGGTCAAACCGCGAACATGGGCTTCATAAATCACGCTGCTGCCCCATGGCGTGCGCGGCGCCTGATCTCCCTGCCAGTCGAAATCCTCCATCACCACGACAGATTTGGGTGCCAGCGCCGCGTTATCGCGTGTGTCGGGCTCCGTGTAGCCACAGTGGAAACGCGGATCGTCGGGGATGTCGCCCAGCACTGCTTTGGCACAGGGATCGACCAGCAGCCTGGCGGGATTGAAAACATGCCCCGCCTGCGGTGCCCAGGGGCCATAAACCCGGTAACCATAGCGCTGTCCGGGCTGGACGCCCGGAAGATAACCGTGCCAGATATCGCCGCTACGCGCAGGGAGTTCAACGCGCTGCTCAAGCCCGTTCTCGTCGAACAGGCAGAGTTCAACGCGCTCAGCATGATGGGAGAACAGCGTAAAGTTTACGCCCTTCCCGTCATAGCTGGCACCCAGCGGGTGGGGATGTCCGGCACGCACGATCATTCTCCCTCCCGCACCAACCATACCGTCGCCAGCGGCGGTAAGTTCAGGCTCAGTGACTGGGGACGACCGTGGCTTTCCTGCTGATCGGTATGAACACGATGATTACGTACGTCGCTGCCGTGATAGTCATGCTGATCGGTATTGATGACTTCGCGCCAGCTGCCCGCCTGATTGACGCCAAAGCGATAGCCCGGCCGCGGTACAGGCGTAAAGTTGCTGACGACAATGATTTCATTGCCTTCACGATCGCGACGCACAAAGGCAAAAACTGAATGTTCGGCGTCATCCACCACCAGCCATTCGAATCCGGCCGGATCGAAATCAAGCTGATGAAGCGGGGTGTAATATTGGTAGGTATGGTTCAAATCACGCACCAGACGCTGCACACCGTGGTGCCAGTTGTCTTCCCCTTCCAGCAAATGCCAGTCCAGGCTGACATCATGGTTCCACTCTTTGCCCTGTGCGAATTCGTTGCCCATAAACAGCAGTTTTTTACCCGGGAATGCCCACATCCAGCCGTAGTAGGCGCGGAGGTTGGCAAATTTTTGCCAGGCGTCGCCGGGCATGCGATCCAGGATAGAGCGTTTACCGTGCACCACCTCGTCATGGGACAACGGCAGGACAAAGTTTTCGCTGTAGTTGTACATGATGCCAAAGCTCATCAGGTTGTGATGGTAACGGCGATGAACGGGATCGAGCTTCATGTAGTCGAGCGTGTCATGCATCCAGCCCAGATTCCATTTGTACCAGAATCCCAGGCCGCCGCTTTCAGGAGGACGTGAAACGCCGGGATAATCGGTAGACTCTTCGGCCATCGTCACCGTACCGGGCGCGACATGCCCCAGCGTGCGGTTGGTGTAGCGCAGGAAGTTAATCGCTTCGAGATTTTCCCGACCGCCATATTGATTGGGGATCCATTCGCCCTCGGCGCGGCTGTAATCGCGATAGATCATTGAAGCAACGGCATCCACGCGCAGACCATCAATACCAAAACGTTCCAGCCAGTAAAGCGCATTGCCTGACAGATAGTTACTGACTTCGCGGCGACCAAAGTTGT
Source organism: Pantoea sp. BS_8 (assembly GCF_041954965.1). Classification (NCBI taxonomy): domain Bacteria; kingdom Pseudomonadati; phylum Pseudomonadota; class Gammaproteobacteria; order Enterobacterales; family Erwiniaceae; genus Pantoea; species Pantoea sp. BS_8. The sequence continues at coordinate 140,638 of NZ_JAVAXU010000006.1, read as the reverse complement.
AAATCAGTGTGTTCCAGTCCTGATGGTAGCCTTCACGCGGATCGCTGTGTTCGTACAGTTCTGTGCCATCGTATTTCGCCAGGCCAAAGTCATCGCTGGGGAAATGGCCTGGCACCCAGTCCAGCAGAACGTTGAGTCCCGCCGCATGGGCCGCCTCGATAAAGTGACGGAAATCATCCCGGGTGCCAAAACGGCGCGTGGGCGCATACATGCCCAGCGGCTGATAGCCCCAACTGCCGTCAAAAGGATGCTCATTGATGGGCAGCAATTCGATATGGGTAAACCCCATCTCTTTCACGTAAGGCACCAACTGTTCAGCCAGCTCTTTGTAGCTGAGCCAGAAGTTGTTGTCGGTATGGCGGCGCCACGATCCCAGGTGAACTTCGTAAATAGAAACAGGCTTGTCGAAATCATTGGCCGCTTTACGGGCCTCGGACATCTCGACTTTTTCTGGCAGGCCACAAATCATCGAGGCCGTTTGTGGCCGCATTTGCGCCTCAAAGGCATAGGGATCGGCTTTGATTCGCAACTGACCCTGCGCATCGATGATTTCAAATTTATAGAGCTGCCCGTTAATGGCCCCGGGAACAAACAGCTCCCAGACCCCCATTTCCTGGCGCAAACGCATCGGATGGCGACGGCCATCCCAAAAGTTGAAATCACCGACAACGGAGACACGACGCGCATTAGGAGCCCAGACGCAGAAACGCGTGCCGATGACGCCATCAATCACATCACCGTGCGCGCCCAGGGTTTCATAAGGCCGAAGGTGAGTTCCTTCCGCCAGCAGCCACAAATCCATCTCCTGCAACAGAGGACCAAAGCGGTAAGCATCATCGATGAGGTTTTGCTGACCATGCCAGTTCACAGCCAGTTGATAGCGAAAGGGATTTTTACGACGAGGAATAACGCCGCTGAAAAACCCGCGCGCGTCATCGCATTTCAGTTGAGCAAGCTTACGTCCTGTGGAGGTTTCGATAACCCAGACTTCAAGGGCCTCGGGGAGCAACGCCCGCACTTCAAGACCGTTTTCCGTTTTATGCATCCCCAGCAGCGAAAAGGGGTCGGAATAGTTACCCGCAAAAAGGGCATTGATCGCCTGGCGATCGGGTAGCTCTGACATGACTTTCTTCCTGTGATAGTTGGCAGGCTAAAAGACCACGATGCACGCGCTATCGCATATCTCTTGCGCTGCTCTTCATTGAGCCATGAGTACAGCGGCGTGGGCGCCAGCAAAAAACGCTTGTCACCACGCGCCTCCTTAAATCACAACCAGTAAGCATTAAGCCTGTCTGCTTGATGCCAATCCCGCAGTATCACCAGACGACTATCCGGCACTCCGAGACATTAGATAATTTTGACTTTTCCCTACCGTCCGGTTCCTGATGCAATCCTGCGCCATTCGGACGATTTTCCTGTATACCGTCGACTTAAACCGCGGATCCGGTATGTGAGCGCCCTTGCACAATGATGAAAAACAGTAAAATATATTAATACATAACGGATCTATGTCTCATAATCTTCACTCAAATGCAGTATCTTTTTTTGGCGCGATCATCTTGCCTGCGTGCCGTATGGACGAAAGGCGGTCAACGGCCTGCCGGACTCGCCACCTGTCTTACGCGCCGGGAGCCGTGAGCCACGGCGACATTTCCCTGGCCGCTTTAACATGACATAAAACGGACAACTGCCGAGTGTGCGTTAACAGTGTGACAGGATGCTGCTCACACGCCGGAACCACGCGCCTTTTGAAAAAAAACGCGGCCAGCTTGCACCGAAAAAAGTCTGTCTTTACCAGCCACAACAACCAGTTAGTGAATACATTAAAACAGCCCGTCTGTTACACGCCCTTGTTAAATCATAGCTTGGCGGCGAGCGTTGACAGAGCAGATCAGCAAAAATTTATTTCTGGACAGGCAAAAAGGGGAAGCGGATCACTTAGTGATCGTAACGGTAGAACAGTTTGCAGGGATTTGTAGAAAAAAGACCAGAAAAAACCGGTCTTTTTCGTCTTTCAGATTTAGTCGATCAACAGACGTAACATGCGGCGCAACGGCTCAGCCGCACCCCACAGTAGCTGATCGCCCACGGTAAAGGCCGAGAGGTATTCTGGTCCCATATTCAGTTTGCGCAGACGGCCGACCGGCGTGTTCAGCGTCCCCGTTACCGCCGCAGGCGTCAGTTCACGCATAGTGATTTCACGATCGTTAGGCACGACTTTTACCCATTCATTATGGGACGCCAGCAGTTGCTCAATCTCGGCCAGCGGCAGATCCTTTTTAAGTTTCAGCGTGAAAGCCTGACTGTGACAGCGCAGCGCACCGACACGGACGCAAAGTCCATCGACAGGAATGACGCGCGGGGTCGCCAGAATCTTGTTAGTCTCAGCCTGTCCTTTCCACTCTTCGCGGCTTTGGCCATTATCAAGCTGCTTGTCGATCCACGGAATCAGGCTGCCCGCTAACGGCACGCCGAAATTATCCGTCGGCAACGTGCCAGAGCGCGTGAAATCCGTCACGCTACGTTCGATATCCAGAATGGCAGAGGCAGGATTTTGCAACGAGGTCGCCACGTGATCGTGCAGCATGCCCATCTGTGTGAGCAGCTCGCGCATGTGACGGGCACCGCCCCCGGACGCAGCCTGATACGTAGCCACGGAAACCCATTCAACCAAATCATGTGCGAACAGGCCGCCCAGTGACATCAACATCAGACTCACCGTACAGTTGCCGCCAACAAAAGTTTTGATGCCGCTGTCGATGCCCTGACGAATAACCTGATGGTTAACCGGATCCAGGATAATAATGGCATCGTCTTTCATGCGCAGCGTGGACGCCGCATCAATCCAGTAGCCATTCCAGCCACTGGCACGCAATTTCGGATACACCTCAGAGGTATAGTCGCCGCCCTGGCAAGTAATGATGATATCCAGCGCCTTCAACGCGTCAATATCAAAGGCGTCCTGCAATGTTCCCTGCTGTTTGCCCGCAAACGTCGGGGCCGCTTCACCATGTTGTGAAGTGGAGAAGAAGACCGGATTGATTACATCAAAATCACGTTCTTCACTCATGCGGGACATCAGCACTGAACCCACCATACCGCGCCAACCCACTAAACCTACATTCTTCATGTCATATCCGTTTCAGGGTGATAAACACCTGACTTTCTCATCGAAGGGAAAAGTGTCGTGGTACTTTCACGCCACTCTGCGTAATAATCAACGTTGCCTGTGATGATTAACTCTACAAAATGCAGATTTTCTGGCAAGTGAATTAATGTAATCGGGCCAACTTTTTCAGCAGCCCTGCTAATAACCCGGCTTTATCTATAACGAGAAGATGTTAAACGAATGACTGAAATGATCTCAGCAACAATATTGTTGTTGTTAATAATGGATCCGTTGGGCAATTTGCCGATTTTTATGTCGGTTTTAAAGCATCTGGAACCCAAACGTCGGCGCGTCGTGCTTATTCGCGAAATGCTGATTGCCCTTATCATCATGTTGTTGTTTTTATTCACGGGCGAACGCATTCTGGCCTTCCTTAATCTGCGTACCGAAACCGTCTCCATTTCCGGTGGCGTTATTCTGTTTTTAATCGCTATTAAGATGATTTTCCCCTCGCCGGAAAGCAGCAGTACCGGGTTACCGGCGGGCGAAGAACCCTTTCTGGTGCCGCTGGCCATCCCACTGGTGGCGGGGCCTTCACTGCTGGCGACACTGATGCTGTTATCTCACCAGTATCCAAACCAGATGTCGCACCTGGTTGGAGCCTTACTCATCGCCTGGGGCGTAACGGTGATGATCCTGCTGTTATCGGGCCTGTTTCTGCGTCTGCTGGGGGACAAAGGCGTTAACGCACTGGAACGCCTGATGGGATTGATCCTGATTATGCTGGCGACGCAGATGTTTTTAGACGGGATTCGTGTGTATCTGAAGCTATAGTTGTCGGCGTTAACCCGGGCAGCGTTGCCCGGGTTAAATCGCTCAGGTGAGCAGGGTAAAGGCGATCATCCCGACCACCGCGCCCACGGTGCCTAAAATGGTTTCCATCAGCGTCCATGTCTTGAGCGTTTCACCTTCGGTCGCGCCGGTGAAGCGGCCAAACAACCAGAAGCCCGCATCATTAACATGGCTGATAATAATGGAACCGCCGCCGATGCAAATGGACAAGGCTGCCAGCTGTGCGCCGGAGTAATGCAACGGTTCTATCACCGGCATGATCAAGCCCACCGTCGTCAGGCAGGCCACCGTCGCCGACCCCTGAATCACCCGGACCGCACCGGACAGAATAAAACAGGCCAGGGCAACCGGCAGCCCGGCACCGGTCAAGGCATTGCCCAGTACCGGCCCTACGCCAGAATCAACCAGCACCTGTTTAAAGACGCCGCCCGCTCCTATTACCAGCAAAATAATCCCCGCAGGCTGCAGCGCACTGCCACAAATCTGCATCACTTTTTCTTTATCCATGCCCTGACGGTACGCCAGGCCATAGATAGCGACCAGGCAGGCCAGCAGAATCGCGATGAAGGGATGCCCGATGAATTCCAGCCACTCGTAAAGTGTAGAGCCCTCAGCGGTGAAGCGTGCACCAATGGTTTTCAGCCCGACCAGCACAAGTGGAAACAGGATAAGCGCCAGGCTAAAGCCAAAAGAGGGCAACTTGCCGGCATCAACGTCGGGCTGATGATCTTCCGGTGGTGCGCTGAACGTTACGCGCTTCGCGATAAAATTGCCAAACAACGGCCCGGCAATCAGCATGCCCGGCAGAGCGGCACACAGCCCAAGCAAAATCATCCAGCCGAAATCCGCATGCATTTGCGAAGCTAACAGCATGGGCGCAGGGCCCGGCAGCAAAAAGGCCGCCGCCGCCGCCACACCGGCAAACAAGGGAATAACCAGCCTGACCAGGTTATCCCCTGTCCGCCTGGCGACAGCGAATGCGATGCTAATCAGCAGCACTACGGCCACCTCAAAGAACAGCGGCAGCGCGCAGATTAAGCCGGCAATGCCCATGGCAAAATGCGCCCGGCTCTCGCCAAAGGTTTTCAGCATGCGAATCGCAATCTGATCCACCGCCCCGGTTTCATGCAGGATCTTGCCAAACATGGCACCCAGCGCCACGACGATGGCTAAGAAACCGAGCGTGCCGCCCATGCCTTTCTGCATCGTTTCCGCGATTTTATCCAGCGGCATGCCCGACAACAGACCCGCGCCTACAGAAACCAACATCAGGGCAAGAAAAGCATGCATCCGGGCTTTCATCACCAGAAAAAGCAGCAGCAGGACAGAGCCTGCTGCAGTCAAAATAAGTGTTGCGGTATTCATGGTCTAGCCTTGATTGATTGCATCCTTAATGGTTGCAACCGTTGCCGCTACAACCTCGTCCAGGGAGTGCGTGATATCGACAGCCAGCACATCCGTTTCATCCGCACCCGGCTCTTCCAGCGTCGCAAATTGTGTTACCAGCATTTGCGGCTTAAAGAAGTGCCCTTTGCGCGCTTTCAGACGCGATTCGATGGTATCGAAATCCCCTTTCAGGTAGACAAAACGCAGGTTGTCGTTGCCCTGTCGAAGCATATCGCGGTAATGCTTTTTCAACGCTGAGCAGACGATGATGGAGATCGCCTGCGTACGTTGCATGGCGAACGCCGCGTCATTCAATGCCTGTAACCATGGCAAACGGTCGTTATCGTCCAGCGGATGGCCTTCTGCCATCTTTAAGATATTGGCGCGGGGATGAAGAAAATCGCCATCGAGAAAAGCGGTGTTCAACTGGTGGGAGACCCGGTTTGCCACAACGGATTTGCCGCTGCCTGAAACACCCATCAAAATAAAAACGTGATGTGGCGTGGATTGCGTCGTCATTTTCTACTCCGGCAAGTCAATGTGCCATGTTACCGATAACAATGATGCTTATCATTCTCCTGGTGACATTACACTCTGGCAACCTTTTTACTGACTGAAGCCTTAAAGTGTGAGCTGACTCATAAATTTGCGCGAATCAGATACTGCCGCCTTCCACAATAGCAAATCCCATATCCAGCGGCTGGCTGACCCGGTTTTCACCGGCAATGCGCGCCAGTAACAACGCGGCCGATTCACGACCTATTTGGTCTCGCGGCGTCAGAACCGTCGCCAGCGCAGGCGTCACCACCTGACTGATATCATGACCGTGAAAACCGGCAATAGCCATTTGGGAAGGCACCTGAAGCCTCTGACGCTGGCACTCAAACATCGCGCCCACCGCCAAATCGTCGTTGGTACAGAACAGGCTGTCCGTCTGAGGATAGCGTCGCTGCGCTTCGCGGAGCAATTCGCCACCGGCACTGAAAGAGGAGGCTTCTTCCATCATGACACTGCGCGGCGTTAATCCGGCTTCGCGCATGGCACTTTCATAACCCCGCTGCTTTTGCAGCGTGCGTTCATCCAGGCGCGCGCCCAGATAAACGGTATGACGGTGCCCTTTTTTCAGAATCGCCAGCGTCATTTGCCGGGCGGCTTCGACGTTGTCAAAGCCTACCGCCATATCCAGACAGGGCGTAACGCTGTCCATCATTTCAATCACCGGAATACCGGCCACCTCCAGCATGCGTAACGTCCCTGCTGTATGTGTGCGTTCGGTCAGAATCACGCCATCGATGTTCCAGCCAAGCAGCGACCGCAGCTGGCGCTCCTCTTTTTCCGGGTTATAACCAAAGTGTGCCACCAGCGTCTGGTAACCGGCTTCATCCGTCACCGCTTCGATTCCCCGCAGAACATCGGCGAACACCTGATTGGTCAGCGAGGGCAGCAACACGCCGATGGCGCGGCTGGTCGCGTTGGACAGCATATCGGGGGCGCGATTGGGGATGTAACCCAATTCATCCAGCGCAACGGCGATCTTCTCCCCCAGCGCAACCGACACCTGCTCAGGATTGCGCAGATAACGACTGACAGTCATTTTGGTGATACCGATACGATCGGCAACGTCCTGTAGAACCGGTCTTTTCTTCTTCATCGTAAGCGCCTGGATCTCGCTGAAAGCACATGATGACGAGTCTACCACTTTTTTACAGGCAGATTGCTAATGGGGCGATGGGGCGAGACAGGCTCGCCCCCTTCAGGCTCAGACCGGCGGCAGGTCAAACAACAACACTTCGGCCGCGCTGTCGGCTTCAAGCGTCAGGCCAGTTTCGTCCCAAACGGCAAAGGCATCACTGTTTGACGCGGATTGCCCGTTCACCTTCACGTCGCCTTTGACAACCTGAATCCAGATACGGCGTCCCGGCTCAATGGTCACGCTGTCGCTTTCGCCTGCCGCAAATACCCAGCGCGATAGCGTCATGTCCTGCCAGACTTTGAGCGAACCGTCACGGGCATCCGGGGTGAGGATAAACTGGCGACCCTGCACATCCGGAAAGCGACGCTGATCGTAACGCGGCTCAATCCCCGTGCGCTCTGGAATGATCCAGATTTGGTAAAGATGCAGCGGTTCTGTTTTGCTGGCGTTGTATTCTGAATGACGTACGCCGGTACCTGCACTCATGATCTGGAACTCACCCGCGGGAATCTGTTCCTTGTTGCCCATGCTGTCCTGGTGTTCCACGGTACCCGACAGGACATAGGTCAAAATTTCCATGTCTTTATGCGGATGCGTACCAAATCCCTGGCCGGGATCGATCACATCTTCATTAATCACCCGCAGGGCTGAGAAGCCCATAAAATTTGCATCGTAATAGTTGGCAAACGAGAAGGTGTGCCAGCTGTCCAGCCAGCCATGATTAGCGTGGCCACGTTCTTCAGCTTTACGTAAATAGATCATGTTCAAATCTCCTCACTGTTTTTTATAGTTTGGTATCAGGTGAGAAAGATTGATAGCTGAAAAACTTCACCTCTCTGTTCAAAAATTATGAACCTCTGGCAAGGGGTTGTTGAACGGAACTGAAGGAAAGCAGGACGGGCGCGCAAAAAAAAAGCCAGCACCCGGCTGGCTAAATAATACTGGAAGCAATGTGAGCAATGTCGTGCTTTCTGACGTCTCGACAACATCCAGAAAGCATGACAATAATAATCATTATCATTCTCGTCTGTAAAGCGATTTTGTGTATTATTTCTGTTGACGCCTGACGTAAATCCCCTGATGTTTAAAGGGCTTACCACGTGCTCATAAGGATAACCGCGATGCCTTCAGTGATGATTCGCCATGCTGTCCCGGCTGATGCCCCCGCGTTAACTCGTCTTTACAGCCAGCCTGAAACCCAGGCCGCGACCCTGCACCTGCCCTATCCCTCGCCCTCACTATGGGAGCAAAAACTGGCTAGTCCACGCGCCAGTGTGCATATGTTGGTAGCCTGTATTGATGAGCAGGTGGTCGGGCAACTCACGCTTGAAGGCGTTACGACAGCACGGCGGCGACACTGCGCCAGCATAGGGATGGGCGTTGATCCGGCGTTTCATCGACGCGGGGTGGGCAAAGCTTTGATGGCGGCAATGGTCGATCTTTGCGACAACTGGCTTCAGGTGACGCGCATTGAACTGACGGTCTTTGCTGACAATCACAAAGCAATCGCGCTGTACCAGCAGTTCGGTTTCCGAATTGAAGGCACCGCGCAGGGCTATGCGATACGCGAGGGGAACATGACAGATGCGCATTTTATGGCGCGTATCAGAGCATAACGAAACGGGCAGCCAGAAGGCTGCCCACCGATATCAATAACCGGCACTCAGATCGCCCACCGTGCGGGGATCAGACGCACCGTACAGCGTACCGTCAGGACCAATCATAATACTTTGTGTACTGCCCATGGCCGGTTGCACTTTAACGTGTTGTCCTTTCGCTTCGAGCAAGCGCAACGTATCCGGGCTGAAGCCCTTCTCAACCCGTAACTGATCGGGCAGCCACTGGTGATGGAAACGCGGCGCATTGGTCGCCTCTGCCACGTTCATGCCGTAATCAATGCTGTTCACGAACATTTGTAATACCGTGGTGATAATGCGACTGCCGCCCGGGCTACCGGTAACCAGCCAGGTTTTTCCGTCCTTCGCAACGATAGTCGGTGACATTGAGGATAACGGACGTTTGCCAGCCTGCACCGCGTTGGCTTCCCCGCCCACCAGCCCATATACATTCGGCGTGCCCGGTTTGGCCGAGAAATCATCCATCTGGTTGTTCATCAGAATGCCGCTGTTACCCGCTACGATGCCACTGCCGAAGTTAGTGTTTAAGGTGTAGGTTACCGCAACCGCATTGCCGCTTTTGTCCACCACAGAGAAGTGAGTGGTTTGATTACTTTCGTAAGGGGCCAGTTTACCGGGCTTAATATCACTGGATGGCCGTGCCTTCGCCAGATCGATTTGCTGTGCCAGCGATTTGGCATAGGCTTTGCTGGTCAGCGCCTGCCACGGGACTTTGACGAAGTCTGGATCGCCCAGATACTCGGAACGATCGGCATAGGCATACTTCTCTGCTTCAGCCATGACCTGCATGGCGTCGGCGCTGCCAAAACCCATTTTTCCCAGATCGAAATTTTCCAGGATATTCAGGATCTGCACGATATGAATACCGCCCGATGAGGGTGGTGGCATCGAGAAGACCTCATAGCCCCGGTAAGTGCCGCTGATCGGCTTACGCTCTACCGCATGATAGGCCGCGAGATCGGCTTTCGTTATCAGGCCGCCGTGCTGCGCCATCTCGGCCGCAATCTGATCGGCAATCTTGCCTTTATAAAACGCATCCGGGCCTTGTTGTGCGATCAACTGCAGGCTGTGAGCCAGATTCTTTTGTACCAGACGTTCGCCTTTCAGCCAGGGCGTGCCATCCGGTTTGAAGAAAATAGCTTTACTGTTGGGATGGGCGAGCAGGACTTCCTTGCCATAGGTGTTAAGATCGTCCGCCAGCGCATCATTCACGATAAACCCGTCGCGCGCCAGTTTGATGGCAGGTGCCAGCAGTTTATTCAGCGGCAGCGTACCGTATTTGTTCACCGCCAGCGCAAAGCCAGCCACGGTGCCAGGCGTGCCTGAAGCCAGCGGTGACGTTAGAGAAAGCTTACTGTCGGCGTTGCCTTGCTTGTCCAGGAACATATCGCGCGTGGCCGCCGCCGGGGCCATTTCACGAAAATCGATCGCCGTGGTCTGTCCTGATGCCGTTCGCAACAGCATAAATCCACCGCCGCCCAGGTTGCCCGCCTGCGGATGCGTCACTGCGAGCGCGAAGCCAACCGCCACAGCGGCATCGACCGCGTTACCGCCCTGACGCAGGATATCCACGCCCACATTGGTGGCCAGCGCATCGACTGACGCTACCATGCCGTTATGGGCTTTGACCGGATGAAACGTATCGCTGTCCACGCCATAGGAGACGGGCGGTGCCTGAACCGGTGCGGCATGTGCCCCCGTAACAACAGTAAAACTCATTAGTAGTGACCAGCTCAGCTGGCGTAACCTGGCTTGCATCATCATTCCGTTCCCACCTTCACGGTTATTTACATTTCTTTATCCTTTATGTAACTGACTACAAACAAAGCCGAATATCAAGGATTAACGCAAATTCAGTGCACTCCTGGAGCAGTAATCTGAACCAGCGCATAAACTTACTCTAACGATCACATGACCTGCTTCAGGCATGCACACACAGCACCGGTCGTTTACTGGAGGATTAAAATGAAAAAGTGGCTTATGGTTTTCGCCGCCCTGCTGCCGTTAACTGGCATGGCGAACATGCTGAACAGCACGAATGATCCCAACAAGCCTGGCTATAATCCCAGCCAGCAACGCATGCAGACCCAGATGCTTAACCAGTCGCAGCAACAGCAGACGAAGTTACAGCAGGACCAGCAGCGGCAGAATCAGGACGTACAGCGGAAGTTGCAGGAGCAGCGGGATAGTGCCCAGCAGCGCGTGATCAAATCGCAGCCGGGCCAGCAGCAGAACCAACAGAATATGAACTAGTGAAAATCGGGGCCAATGCTGTCGATGCTGTCGGTACAGATGGCATCGACGCCCCATTTCAGTAATGTCCTTGCCCGTTCCGGGCTGTTCACGGTATACACCAAAATACGCAGATCGGCCTCTTTCAGCTCAGCGACTCTGGCCTCAGTGAGGACCTTGTGATTCAGGTGAATTGAAGTGCAGTCCAGCGCCCGCGTCTTCTCCCGCCATGCGTTATCCCAGTGATGAGATAACAGGCCGCGCGGCAGTTGTGGTTCGGCCTGCATGGCCGCTTCCAGTGCCACAAAGGAGAACGAGGATAGAAGAGGAAGAGGTTGCCCCTGCCACAGCGTGGCAGCGGCCTGCGCAATTGCGCGTCCGGTTTCGGCGTCGGTCCCTGTGGTCGGTTTAATTTCGATATTGGCCATCAAACCATGCTGACGGCAGCGTGCCGCGACCTCATCCAGTCGGGCCAGCTTTTCGCCCTGAAAGGCCGCGCTGAACCAACCGCCCGCATCAAGCTGCGACAGCTTGTCCCACGGGAGCTCGCCCGCAATGCCCCAGCCGTCGCTGGTGCGATCTAACGTATCGTCATGCAGCAGAAAAATGTGCGCATCTGCCGAGAGTTTGGCATCAAACTCAATCATCAGATGTCCGTATTTTGCGCCAACGTCAATCGCAGCAAGGGTATTTTCAGGTGCCAGCTTGCCACCACCACGATGGGCGACAATGCGCGGATAGGGCCATTGCTTTTCACTCATTCCAGACGCTTCCCGTGACTTGAATCGAAGAAATGTAACGCCTCAACAGGCAGATGCAGCCACAGGGTGCTGCCTGCTTCCGGGCGCTCGCTATGGGGTAAGCGTACCACTAAACGTGCCTCACCGATGCGACCGTGTGCCAGATTGTCGGCACCCAGCATCTCAAGCGTCTCAACACGGAAGGGAATGCCGCCCTGCTGCTGGCTACTGAGTTGAACATGTTCGGGCCGGATACCGAGCACCACGGGGCGATTGGCCCATTTGGCTTTGCCCTCGCCCACCGGAATAGCGTGGGACGCATCAACCACAAAGCGAGCGCCATCTTCGCTGAAATTGCCCTGTATCAGACTCATCGCGGGGGAACCCATAAAGGAGGCCACAAACAGGCTGGCCGGGCGCTCGTAAACGTCGACCGGCGTGCCAATCTGTTCCAGCACGCCTTTGTTCATCACCATCACGCGCTGGGCCAGCGTCATCGCTTCAACCTGATCGTGCGTCACATATAAGCTGGTCGTTTGCAGACGGCGATGCAGTTGCTGAAGCTCAAGGCGCATTTGTACGCGCAGGCGCGCATCCAGGTTAGAGAGCGGCTCGTCGAACAAAAATACGGCGGGTTCACGCACGATGGCACGCCCCATGGCCACGCGCTGGCGCTGTCCACCGGATAACTCACGTGGACGGCGCGTTAACAGATGATCCAGCTCCAGGCTCCGTGCCGCATCCAGCACGCGTTGGCGAATATGCTCTTTACTCATCCCACGAATTCTGAGGCCGTAAGCCATATTTTCTTCGACGGACATATGGGGATAAAGTGCATAGTTCTGGAACACCATGGCAATGCCGCGATCCTTGGGCTCCTCATGCGTGACGCGTTTATCCGCGATATAAATATCGCCGGACGTGACGCGCTCCAGTCCGGCCACCATGCGCAACAGCGTGGATTTGCCACAACCCGAAGGGCCTACCATCACCATAAACTCGCCGTCATTGATCGTGACGTTGAGCGGCTGGATGATTTGATTTTTACCGTCGTAAGATTTGGTCACCGCCTGAAGGGTTACGCCTGCCATCACTATTTCTCACTCTCAACCAGACCACGCACGAAGGCGCGCTGCATAACAAACACCACCACCACGGGTGGAATCAGGGTTAATAACATTGCGGCCATCACTTCGTTCCACTGCGTTGGCGAACCGCTGGTAGAGATCATGCTTTTGATCCCCGCCACGGCCGTGCCCAGGCTGGCGTTATCAATGATTAATAATGGCCAGAGGTACTGGTTCCAGCCATAGATAAACGTGATAACGAACAGCGCCGCCAGATTGGTTTTTGACAAGGGCAGCACGATGTCCCAGAAAAAACGCATCGCGCTGGCACCGTCAATGCGCGCGGCTTCAATAAGCTCATCCGGCAACGACATAAAGAACTGCCGGAACAGGAAAGTGGCCGTCGCGGAGGCCATCAAGGGCAGTGTCAGGCCGCTGTAGCTGTCCAGCATGTTGAGATCGGCAATCACCTGCACCGTTGGGAAAATGCGCACTTCGACCGGCAGCATCAGGGTGATAAAGATCATCCAGAAGAACAGTGAGCGCAGGGGGAAGCGAAACCACACCAGGGCAAAAGCGGACAGAATCGACACCAGAATCTTACCGACGGTGATGCCCAGCGCCATGATAACGCTGTTCATCAGCATCAGGCTAAAGGCCGGACCGTTGCCGTTCACGCCCTGCGTCCAGATATGCGAAATGTTTTCCCACAGGTGAGTACCGGGAATCAGCGTCATCGGGACGTTATAGACGGCGTCGTTATCCAGCGTGGCGGCCACAAAGGCCACATAGAGTGGAAACAGGATGGTCAGAATACCCAGCACCAGGACGACATGGCTGAAAATGTCCAGCCCGCGACGATTTTCAATCATTGATATTGCACCTTACGCTCGACGAAGCGGAACTGAATGACGGTCAGCGCGATAACCAACAGCATCAACACCACGGACTGCGCAGCAGATGAGGAGAGATCCAGACCGGTAAAGCCTTCACGATAAATCTTATAGATGAGCGTCGTCGTCGCCTGGACCGGGCCACCGCCTGTCGCGGCATCAATGACCGGGAACGTATCGAAGAAGGCATAAATCAGGTTGACCACCAGCAGGAAAAAACTCACCGGGGTAATCAACGGAAGCGAAATAGAGAAGAACCGACGCACCGGCCCTGCCCCATCAATGGCGGCGGCTTCGACCAGCGACTTTGGTATCGACTGTAACGCGGCAAAAAAGAACAGGAAGTTGTAGCTCATCTGCTGCCACACGGAGGCCAGCACCACCAGGAACATGGCCTGGCCGCTGTTCTGTGCGAAGTTCCAGTTATAGCCCATGTGGTTAAGCAGGTAGCTCAGCAACCCCAGTCCGGGACTGAACAGGAACATCCACAATACGGCCGCGATCACCGGTGCCACCGCATAAGGCAACAGCAGCAACATCTGATAGAGCTTGCGCAGGCGTACGACGTAGTCCACCAGCGCCGCCAGGAGCAATGAGGACACCATGCCAAAAAAGGCGACCATGCTGCTGAACTTGATGGTGGTCCAGAAGGTGTCCAGATAAAGCCCGTCGGAAAAGAGCCGTTCAAAGTTCGCCAGACCCACAAAGGTGCTGGAGATGCCGAAAGGATCCAGGTTTTGCAGTGAATACCACAACGCTTCACCCGCTGGCCAGACAAAGAAAATAGCGGTGATCAGGAGTTGCGGCAGCACCAGCAAATAGGGTAACAGGCGATTACGAAACACCGGGCGAGATGGAGACATAACGTTCTCTGACTTGGGTGAAAAAAGGCCAGCCGGAGCTGGCCTGCAGAACGGATTATTTATTCTGTTGCTCGAAACGACGCAGCAGCTCATTACCCCGCTTCACGGCGTTATCTAACGCAGCCTGCGGTGTCTGCTTGCCGGTCCAGACGCTTTCTAACTCTTCATCCAGGATGGTACGAATCTGCGGCATATTCCCCAGACGCATGCCTTTGGTGTAAGGCAACGGCGGCTTGTTCATCATCTGGCGAATCGCAATATCCGCACCTGGATTTTTCTCGTAGAAGCCTTCTTTCTTCGTCAGCTCATACGCGGCGGTAGTAATAGGCAGGTATCCCGTTTTCTGGTGCCATTCCGCGGCAATTTTTGGCTCGGTAAGGAACTTCATAAATTCCGCCGCGCCTTTGTAGGTATTGGCATCTTTGCCTTTCATCACCCACAGGCTGGCACCGCCAATAATCGCATTCTGCGGGGCATTCGGAATATCCGCATCGTAAGGCATCATGCCGACGCCGTAATGGAATTTGGCGTAATGGCGGATATCGGCCAGTGAACCTGACGAGGCCGTGGTCATGCCACAGTCACCGTTATAGAACTTCGCGGTGGATTCATCTTTACGACCAAAATAGGTGAAATCACCTTTCTTGTTCATGTCTTCCAGCAACTGGATATGGCGAACCTGCGCCGGTTTATTGAATTCCAGTACCGCATCGGTGCCGTCGAATCCGTTATTTTTTGTGGCCACCGGCAGACCGTTCCAGGCGCTGAAGTTCTCAATCTGAATCCACCCCTGCCAGCCGCTGGCATAGCCACAGCTCATGCCTGATTTACGCAGTGCATCGGCATCTTTTGCCAGTTCCTGCCAGGTTTTGGGTGGCTGATCCGGGTTTAAACCGGCTTTTTTAAACGCATCTTTGTTGTAGTACAGCACAGGCGTGGAGCTGTTGAACGGTTGCGAGATCAGCTGGCCTTTTGAATTGCTGTAGTAAGCCGCGACCGCAGGAACAAACTGCTTCTCGTCCATTGAAATGCCCGCGTCTTTAAAGACCTGATAAACAGGCACAATGGCTTTAGAGGCCATCATGGTGGCGGTGCCCACTTCGTAAACCTGCAACAGCGCGGGCGCTTTTCCGGTGCGGACCGCGGCGATACCTGCCGCCAGACTTTGTTCGTAGTTCCCTTTGTACACAGGGACGATTTTGTAGTCAGGGTGTTCCTGGTTAAAACGTTGTGCCAGTGAGTCAACTTCTTTGCCTAACTCGCCTTCCATTGAGTGCCAGAAAGGGATCTCAGTGACGGCCAGTGCATTACCACTGATCGCCAGACCGAGCAGGGCGCTCATCAGGCTACGACGAAAAGTAACAACGGACATAGGATTTTCCTGTTCAGGTAGGTACGCGCGCTATCACGCATTTTTTGCTCGCGAAGTAACATGACATGTGGAAATGACGGAAAAATAACAGTCAGATGACGGAAAAATGACGACAGAATGTCAGGATATGACAGTGATAAGCGCGTTTAATGGACCGGAAAGCACCGGGCTGAACCGCGCTGCTGAAGCAGGGATAAGTATGTGCCGTAAGGGAAGGAAAATTCGCCGGGTGACAGCCCGGCACAGAGCCTGCAGTCACCCGGCGTAGATGATGGCGGAGAAACCTAGGCGCCCAGATAGGCGCTGCGCACGGCTTCATTCGACAGCAGTGCCGCACCGCTATCCTCCAGCACGACATGACCATTTTCCAGTACGTAGCCCCGATCGGCCAGCTTCAGCGCCTGGTTCGCGTTCTGTTCAACCAGGAAAATCGTCATACCTTCGCTGCGCAGTTGCTCAATCGTGTCAAAAATCTGCTGGATAATAATCGGCGCCAGACCCAGAGAAGGCTCATCGAGTAACAACAGGCGCGGCTGGCTCATTAACGCGCGGCCGATGGCGAGCATTTGCTGTTCACCGCCCGACATGGTGCCCGCACGCTGCACCTTACGCTCTGCCAGACGTGGGAACAGAGTGTAAACGCGATCGATGCGCGCCAGATACTCCGGGCGACTGGCAAAAAAACCGCCCATGGCCAGGTTCTCTTCCACCGTCATGCGTGAGAACACGCGGCGACCTTCGGGCACGATGGCAATCGCCTCACGCATAATGCGCGCCGTTTGCCAGTCGGTAATGGTTTTGCCGTCAAACGTGATCGTACCGCTGGTGGCGCGCGGCTCGCCGCATAATGTGCCCAGCAAAGTGGTTTTGCCTGCGCCGTTTGCGCCGATCAGGGTGACGATTTCGCCCTGATCGATATGCAAACTGACATTATGCAGCGCCTGAATTTTGCCATAGTGCGCACTGACGTTATCAATGGTTAACATGGCCATATTACGCCTCTCCTAAATAGGCACGGATCACATCCGGATTATTACGAATCTCTTCCGGCGTGCCGTTCGCCAGTGGCGTGCCCTGATTCACCACATAAATACGGTCAGAAATGCCCATTACCAGCTTCATATCGTGCTCAATCAACAAAACGGATACCTTATGCTCGCCTCGTAACTCGGCGATCAGCGCATCCAGCTCATGCGTCTCTTTCGGGTTAAGTCCGGCTGCCGGTTCATCCAGCATTAAAATCTCCGGCCGCGTCACCATGCAGCGGGCGATCTCCAGTCGGCGCTGCTGACCGTAAGCCAGGTTACCGGCCTGGCGATTCGCCATATCGAGTAAGCCAACCCGCTCAAGCCAGGTGGCAGCGCGATCCAGCGCCTCGCCTTCACTGCGGCGAAAAGCCGGGGTTTTCAGCAGCCCCGCAAACACGCCACTTTTCAGGTGCTGGTGCTGGGCGACTAACAGGTTTTCAATCACCGTCATTTCGCGGAATAAACGGACGTGCTGGAAGGTCCGCACGATCCCCATACGGGCGATCTTCTGTCCGGGCAGGCCAGTCAGGTTCTTGTCGCGTAAGGTGATACTGCCGCCCGTTGGCTTATAAAAGCCGGTCAGGCAGTTAAAGACAGTGGTTTTACCTGCACCGTTTGGACCAATAAGCGACACAATTTCCTGGGGGCGCAATTCCAGTTTAACGTTGTTCACGGCTAACAGACCGCCGAAGCGCATCATCAGGCCTTCAACGGCTAATAAAGGCTGACTCATGCCTGTTCTCCTTGTTTACCCTGACGCAGTTTCAGGTGCGGTCGTTTCATCGGCAGTAAGCCTTGCGGACGCCAAATCATCATCAGCACCATCAGCGCCCCCAATACCAGCATGCTGTATTCGTTGAGGTCGCGCATCAGCTCACGCGAAACCACCAGCAAAATGGCGGCCAGAATAACGGCAAACTGCGAGCCCATTCCGCCCAACACCACGATAGCCAGAACAAAAGCGGACTCGACAAAGGTAAAGGACTCCGGACTGACAAAGCCCTGGCGAGCGGCAAACAGCGTTCCCGCGAAGCCAGCAAAGACGGCGCTGATAGTAAACGCGGTCAGCTTAATGCGGGTCGGGCTCAAGCCCAGCGAACGACAGGCGATCTCATCTTCACGTAACGCTTCCCATGCCCGACCCAGCGGCATGCGCAGCAGGCGGTTGATCACAAACAGCGTCAGCACCACCAGCAACAACGCCACCAGATAGAGGAATATCACCCGGTCGTTAGGATCGTACTTCATGCCAAAGACATCGTGAAACGTGCCCCATCCCCCCTCGCTGACGCGACGGCCAAACTCCAGGCCAAAAAAGGTGGGCTTAGGAATCTGAGCAATCCCATTCGGACCGCCGGTGATTGCCGTGTTATTGAGCAGCAGAATACGGACGATTTCGCCGAAGCCGAGCGTGACAATAGCCAGATAGTCACCGCGCAAGCGCAGCACCGGGAAGCCGAGCATCAGGCCAAATGCCCCCGCCACCAGGCCCGCCAGCGGCAGACTTTGCCAGAAACCAAAACCATAGTAATGATTAAGCAGCGCGAAGGTATACGCGCCAATGGCATAGAAACCACCGTAGCCCAGCACCAGCAGACCCGACAGCCCTACGACCACGTTCAGTCCCAGACCCAGCATGATGTAGATCAGTGTCAGGGTGGCAATATCGACGCTGCCGCGTGTAACCAGGAACGGCCAGATAACCGCCGCGGCGATCATCAAGCCCATAATGGCTTTTTGCTTTGGCGTTGAGCCGTCGAAGCCCGGCAGCACCAGGCCACCACCGCTACGTGTCAGCTTGCCCTGAAAGAGCGGACGTAGCAGTTGAAACAAAAACACAACGGCACAACCGATGAATATCCAGTTCCAGCGCACGCTGCCGGCATTCACTATCTGTAGCTGCGTACCATTCAGATCGAGGCGCATTCCCATAAAGAAGGCCGCCAGCACCAGCAGCATGACCGCTGAAACAATCGCATTGACCAGACCAAGGCGTTTCATACTTTCTCCACCTCCGGGCGGCCCAGAATACCGGTAGGCATGACCAGCAGCACCACAATCAGTAAGGCAAACGACACCACATCTTTGTATTCGGTGGAGAGATAAGCCGAGGTCAGCGCTTCGGCAATGCCCAGCACCAGCCCGCCAATCATCGCGCCGGGAATACTGCCGATGCCGCCCAGGACCGCCGCAGTAAAGGCTTTCATCCCCGCCATAAAGCCGATAAACGGGTTAATCGAGCCATAAAACTGCCCCAAGAGCACGCCCGCAACCGCCGCCATCGCCGCACCAATCACAAAGGTCAGCGAGATCACCCGGTCAGTATTAATGCCCAGCAGGCTGGCCATTTTGAGGTCTTCCGCACAGGCGCGGCAGGCGCGTCCCATGCGGGAATAACGGATAAACAGGGTCAGGGCCAGCATTGCCAGGAACGTGACCACCCAAATCACGATCTGCATCGTCGACAGCGTGGCGGCAAAGCCGTTGCTTTCGCCCAGCGTCCACTGGCCGGTGATTAAGCTCGGCAGGGCAAGGTCACGTGAACCCTGCGTCAGGCTGACGTAGTTTTGCAGAAAGATGGACATTCCGATGGCGGAAATCAACGCAATCAGACGCTTGGATGCCCGTACGGGACGATAAGCCACCCGTTCGATGCTCCAGCCATAGGCACTGGAGATGATAACGGCCATAACAAAACCGGCGGCAATCATGAGCCAGCCGGTATCAATACCCATAATCATCAGGGCTGCAATAACCATAAAAGAGACATAGCTGCCGATCATATAGACTTCGCCATGGGCGAAGTTGATCATGCCGATAATGCCGTAAACCATGGTGTAACCGATGGCGATCAGCGCGTAGGTGCTCCCCAGAGTCACCCCGTTGAACATCTGCTGAATAAAATAGAGAAACTGCTCGGACATAGTGAGGACCTGCTCAGAAACCAGAAAACCCCTCTCCTGCTGCCAGAAGAGGGTTAGTCAGGCGATGGCGCGTCAGTCACGCCTTCTCCTGCTTCCCCGCTGTCGTACGACGGGGAAGAATCAGTGCCTTATTTAACTGCGGTAGACGAACCGTCTTTGTGCCATTTGAAGACGCCAAACTCGAAGCCTTTCAAATCGCCTTTCTGATCCCAGCTCAGGTCGCCCATCACTGTCGGAACCGGTGCGCCGGTTTTCAGGTTCTTCGCAATCGCATCCGGCTCATCGCTCTTACTGCGCTCCATGCCGGTCACCAGAGACTGGATAGCCGCATAGGTTGTCCAGACAAACGGGCCGGTAGGATCTTTACGGTTAGACGCGCTATTCGCTTTGATGGCGTCCACGATGGCCTTGTTCTGAGGCAGCTGGTCGTAACGTTTTGGCAGGGTTACGTAGAGCCCTTCTGACGCGTCGCCCGCAATGTTAGACAGCGAGGCGTTGCCCACACCTTCTGGCCCCATAAAGCCTGCTTTCAGTCCTGCCGCTTTTGCCTGACGCAGAATCTGGCCCAGCTCCGGGTAATAACCACCGTAATAAACAAAGTCGACGTTTTCTTTCTTCAGTCGCGCAATCAGCGTTGAGAAATCTTTATCGCCCGCAGTGATCCCTTCAAACATCACCACGTTGCCGCCTTTCGCTTTCAGGGTTTTCTGTACCGATTCTGCCAGACCCTGGCCGTATTGCTGCTTGTCGTGCACCACAGCAATGCGTTTTGGCTTGATGACATCCAGAATGTAGTTCGCCGCAGTTGGACCCTGATCAGAATCCAGACCGGTCGTACGCATCACGTCGGCATAGCCGCGTGCAGTCAGTTCTGGCGCGGTAGCCGCAGGCGTAATCATCAGCACGCCTTCATCGTTATAGATATCTGATGCAGGCTGCGTAGAGGAGGAGCACAGGTGACCGATAACATATTTGATACCGTCATTGATGACCTTGTTAGCCACCGCAACCGCCTGTTTCGGGTCACAGGCATCGTCATATTCGACACCGACCAGTTTGTCGCCGTTTACGCCACCTTTGGCATTGATGTCTTTAATCGCCTGTGCGGCGCCGGTAAATTCCATATCACCATATTGCGCGACCGGGCCAGTAGCGGCACCTACGATAGCGATCTTAATGTCTTTCGCCATTGCCGCATGGCTCATCGCCAATGCAATGCATCCTGCCAGTAACGCGCGACCTGTCATTTTCATGCGAACTACCCCATCAGTTATGTCGTGTTTGTTGTGAGTGGTTTTATTTTGGCCAGATAAAGGGGAAAACTGATTTAACAATAAGGAGTTAGCACGCTTTTCTGGCTTTTATTAATAATAAGGCTTTATATTTCAGTCTATTAAACAGGAAGTTTATTCTGTAAAGCAACTGACATATTCATGATTCGCGGCCAAAAGCAGCATAATCAACTGGATGCAATGCGCGGCTTTTGTTCACAAGGCCAGCGCGTTATGCTGGCTTTAAATGCTGACTACCTGTTTATAACTATTATCCTGGCACTCTGTCGCTGTTTTGACCTGTTTTATTGCGTAAAATGTGCCGGGGTTCTGATTACGGGAATTGACTACACTTTCGGCTTTTACACGGACAGGTGTTTGTTATGAAGCTTACTATTTTGCGGTTGACCTCTCTAACGCAGCAGGATCGGATCGATCTGGAGAAAATCTGGCCTGAGAGGGATTTGGCCACGCTGGAAAACGCGTTAAATGAAAATCACCGCCTTTATGTCGCACGCTTCAACGACCGTTTGCTGGCGGCGTTACAGTTAGAGATAGCCGGTATCCACGGTAAAGTGCATCATCTGACCGTCAGAGATGTCACGCGACGTCGCGGTGTCGGGCAATATTTGCTGGAAGACACGATGAAGCAGAACCCATCGCTGGAGGACTGGTGGATTGCTGATGACGGTAGCGAAGATCAACGCGTTCGGGCGGCGTTTATGCAGGCCTGTGGATTTCGTGCGCAGGTTGATGGCTGGGTAAAATAAATCGCGGGCAATAAAAAGGGCGACCTGAGGCCGCCCTGTCTCGTCAGGCTTCGATAGCCATTCGGAGTTTTTTCATCGCATTCTTCTCAAGCTGTCGGACGCGCTCAGCAGAAACACCGTATTGATCGGCCAGTTCCTGCAGAGTGGTTTTGTTGTCTTCGTCCAGCCAGCGGGCACGGATAATATGCTGGCTGCGCTCGTCCAGCCCTTCCATTGCATAAGTCAGCTTATCGGCTGCATGCGATTCCCAGTTATCCTCTTCGATGCCGTCCGCAAAGTCAGAGGTTTTATCCTGGAGATACAGCACCGGCGCCATGGATTTTCCTTCGCCGCTTTCATCGTCAGCGGACATATCGAAGGTCATATCCTGAGCCGCCATGCGCGATTCCATTTCTCGCACATCTTTGCTGCTCACGCCCAGCTCACGCGCCACCATCTCGACTTCGTCCTGGTTAAACCAGCCCAGACGCTGCTTGGTTTTACGCAGGTTAAAGAACAGCTTGCGCTGTGCCTTAGTGGTTGCCACTTTCACGATGCGCCAGTTACGCAGCACATACTCGTGAATTTCTGCTTTGATCCAGTGAACGGCAAAGGACACCAGACGAACACCCACTTCAGGATTGAAGCGACGAACGGCTTTCATCAAGCCAATGTTACCTTCCTGGATCAGGTCAGCCTGAGGCAGGCCATAGCCAGAATAGTTACGAGCGATATGAACAACAAAGCGTAGGTGAGACAGGATCAGCGTCTTTGCCGCATCCAGATCGCCCTGGTAATGCAGCCGTTCAGCCAACGCTTTTTCCTCTTCTGCCGACAGCATCGGCCAGGTGTTGGCAGCCCGAACGTAAGATTCCAGGTTGCCCAGAGGAGCAATAGCTAAAGTTTGCATTTCTTTGGTCATTCAAACCCTCACAAAATCAGTGGAATTGCCGCATCTTTCCATAAGCGCACGTCACATTATGTCAACGTCGCAGGAAAACCAAAAGCAATCTGTGCTACTTAGAAAACAAAGTTATCCACAAGTTCAATTATAGCAGTGAATATTTTACACACAGATGACAGCAGGGCAACATCCTCTGCGCCCACTGTCGGCAGCAGAGGATGATTATAACAAAAAAATGTTGCAGCGCTTTACTGGGGCGTAAATCGACGTAAATGTTGTACGGTTGCCAGCCAGGCGGCAATCCAGCCGATAATGGCGGCGATGAGCAACAGCAGTAACGCCTCATCCCAGGAAAACCCTTCCAGAGAGAAGGTGGTGCCAAATACCGACGCCACCTGAGCCACAACAGACTGCAGGCGCAGCACCAGCACTTCAGACAGGATCAGGGAAAGTACCGCGCCACTAAACCCCAGTAACGCGCCACCATACAGGAACGGCCGCAGGATAAATCCATCCGTTGCCCCGATCAGCTTCTGAACGTTGATCGTATCGCGGCGGGCAAAAATACTCAGCCTGACGCTGTTACCAATCACGAGGAAGACCGCCACGATCATCAGGATACCGATCATCGACGCAATTTGACCGACCAGGCCGGTCAGCGCCGCCAGACGGGCAAACCAGCTGTCATCCATCCGTACCTCATCGACGCCCTGCACTTTCGCCACTCTGTCGCGTAACGTTTGCATGGTGTCCGAATTCTGGAAGTTGAGCTTTGGCGTAATGATAACGACAGCAGGCAGCGGATTCTGTTCCAGCATGTCCATCGCGCCGCCGAAGCCTGACCAGTTGCGGAATTCATTCAGGGCTTCTTCACGCGTCAGATAGTTAACGTGATCCACGCCCTCAACCTGTTTCAGTTGCGCGGTCACATTCTCAGCAGCCGTATCATCCAGCGTTTTTGAGAGATACACCGTCAGCTGCGGCGCGGGATACCACTGCGAAGCCGCCTGACTGACGTTTTTCCACACCATATAGCAGACGCTGGGCAGCGTCAGGGAAATCGCAATCACCATCACTGTCAGCAACGTCGCCAGCGGCTGACGCCACATATCTGACAGCGTACCGCGTAGCGCGTAGCGCCACTGTTCCTGCCAGCCACCGCGTAACGCTTTACTCTTTGACGGTTGCTTCGCCTTCGGGGCTGCCGCGCGTTTGTTGCGTTTATTGACCATCGTGGCCTCCGTGCAGGCGTCCTTTATTCAGCGTCATTACCCGATAATTGCGGCGACCAATAAGGGCAACATCATGCGTCGCCATCAAAACGGTCACACCTACGCGGTTAAACTCTTCAAACAGGCGCAGGATGTCTTCTGACAGCGCCTCATCCAGGTTACCCGTTGGTTCGTCAGCCAGAAGAACGGCGGGCTTATTCACGACGGCACGGGCAATACCGACACGTTGCTGTTCACCGCCGGAGAGCTGAATAGGAAAACTTTTTGCTTTGTCGAGCAGGCCCACTTTATCGAGCGCCGCCGAAACACGACGACGGATATCCTCGCCGCTGGCACCGGAGATGATCAACGGGATGGCCACATTGTCATAAACGCTACGATCCATCAGCAGATGGTGATCCTGAAAGATCATCCCGATCTGACGACGCAGGAACGGCACTTCGCTGTTACGTAGGCGCGAAATATCGTGTCCGCTAAACCAGATTTGCCCGGCGCTGGGGCGCTCAATGCCACAAATCAGCTTCAGCAACGTGCTCTTACCTGCCCCGGAGTGGCCGGTCAAAAACGCCATTTCGCCAGGACGCAGATTAAAATCTACGCCCTGCAGCGCCTGACGTCCGCCGAGATATGCCTTACTGACCTCTTCAAAGCGAATCATCCTAATTAGTCCTCTCGGGCAAACAGTGCCTCAATAAAATCCTCGGCCTTGAAGGGCCGTAAATCGTCGATGCCTTCTCCGACACCGATATAACGGATAGGGATGCCAAACTGATCGGCGACCGAGAAAATCACGCCACCTTTGGCTGTCCCATCCAGTTTAGTCAGTGTAATGCCGCTCAGCCCTACCGCTTCATGGAACAGTTTGGCCTGGCTGATGGCATTTTGCCCGGTACTGGCATCCAGGGTCAGCATGACTTCATGTGGCGCCTGCTCATCCAGCTTCTTCATCACACGGGTAATTTTCTTCAGCTCTTCCATCAGGTGCGATTTATTTTGCAAGCGCCCTGCGGTATCCGCGATCAACACGTCAACGCCACGTGATTTGGCCGCCTGGATGGCATCGAAAATCACCGAGGCAGAATCCGCGCCGGTATGCTGCGCGACAACGGGAATGTTGTTGCGCTGGCCCCAGACCTGAAGCTGTTCAACAGCGGCCGCACGGAACGTATCGCCCGCCGCCAGCATCACAGATTTACCTTCTGCCTGATACTGACGTGCCAGCTTGCCGATGGTGGTGGTTTTACCCACGCCGTTCACGCCGACCATTAAGATGACAAACGGGGTTTTACCTTCGACATTCAGCGGTTCATCGACTTTCGCCAGGATCGCCGCCATTTCGCTTTTCAGCAGGCCATAAAGCGCTTCCGCATCGCGCAGTTGCTTACGGTCAGCATGCTGCGTCAGGCTGGTAATAATGCGCCGCGTCGTTTCCACACCCACGTCGGCAATCAGCAGTTGTTCTTCCAGTTCTTCGAACAGGTCATCGTCGATTTTCTTGCCACGGAACAGGCTGATAAAACCCGAGCCCAGGTTCTGGCGGGTCTTCACCAGGCTGCGCTTCAGGCGGGCAAAGAATCCCTCTTTGGTGGGGCGCTCCTGTTCCTGCTCGTGCGCTACCAGCGGTGCGGCGGCTAACGGAAGATCGCTGACCGTGTCGTCTGGCGCTGTCGCCCCGGCATCGTGCCCGACAGTTTCAACGTTAACGACGTCCGCGTCTCCCAGTGCCAGCGCAGCCAGTTCTTCGTCACTCAACGGCGCATCGTCCGCCTGTTCAGTTTCAGCGATGGCAGCGTCGTGCGGCGCGATATCTGTCACGTCGGCATCCGCCAGCGCCAGCGCGGCCAGCTCATCGTCGCTCAGCGGCGCATCGTCCGCCACAGGTGCCTGTTCAGGCGCGGATGAGGCAAGCTCAACCTCCGCTGACGGCAGCGCAGTCAGTTCCTCATCGTTGACGTCATCGGCAGGCTCAACGGGCGTGATCATACCGGTATGCGGATCAACCGCCGTTTCAGGCCCGGCTACACGGGCGGTAACCGGTACGTCTTCAGACGTAGCTGCATCACTTTCCTGTTGCTGTTCAACACGGTTTTCAGGTGCGGCACCGCGTTCCTGTTCAGCGGTTTCCGCCTGACTGCGTGCCGGGGCTTCCTGTTCTGGCTGCTGGGCTTCCGGTTGTGCCGTCTGCGCATCCGTTAAGGGTTGTTTCTCTTCTTCTTTGCCAAATCCCAGCCAGGAAAAAAAGCCTCGTTTCTTCTCTTTTGCCATTGTGTAACCACACTCCTCGATGGCTTCATCCCGGTAGCACAATGTTCCCAGGGTTAAAAACAGTATTGGTGATAAACGCCAAAGTGGCGTTAAACCGCAGAATTATGCATAACATCAGCAGCGTCGTAGTCTAACACTTTCCTGGCGGCTCACCACAGCACCCTTTTTTAACGTTTCTTCTCATCGTTTCGCCCGTTAAACTACGCAACAAATTATGACGATTTGTGAGCAAGATGATAAAACCTCCCCGTAAAACAGGTGGTGCGGGCCAAATCCGCATTATTGGCGGACAGTGGCGCGGCCGCAAATTACCGGTGCCAGACAGCGCGGGTCTTCGTCCCACCACCGACAGGGGGCGAGAAACCCTGTTTAACTGGCTGGCACCCCACCTGCAGCAGGCTGACTGCCTGGATTGCTTTGCCGGAAGTGGCGCACTGGGGCTGGAAGCGCTCTCACGCTATGCCGCGTCGGCAACGCTGCTTGAGCTGGAGCGCCCGGTGGCGCAACAGCTGAGCAAAAACCTTCAGACATTGCAGGCCTCAAACGGCAACGTCGTACAAACCAACACCCTGAGCTGGCTGGCGCAGGACGGCCATCCCTTTGGTATCGTGTTTGTCGATCCTCCGTTTCGGCAGGGTTTGCTGGAGCAAACCCTGCAACTGCTGGAAAAAAATAACTGGCTGACAGCGGATGCACTCGTCTACGTTGAAAGCGAAGTGGAAAACGGCCCACCGCCGGTGCCGGTTCACTGGGATTTACATCGCGAAAAAATTGCGGGCCAGGTGGCCTATCGTTTATATCAGCGCCAACAGGAGACGCATGATGTTACTTAATTTAGGACGCCTGCTGATGCTGTGCGTATGGGGTTTTTTACTGTTTAACCTGATTCATCCGTATCCGAAGCCCCTGACCTGGTTCATCAATGTGGCCTTGATATTTATGATCCTGATGCACGGCCTGCAGTTAGTCCTGCTGCGCACGACGCAGGGCAAAGATGCACCACCGCTCGATCGCGCTACCCAGATCAAAGTCTTTTTGTTTGGCGTGTTCGAACTGGTTGCGTGGCAGAAAAAAAATTTCCCACGTAAATAAAGGATAACGGCGGGCGTCACGCTCGCCGTCAGTTTCCGGCAGGCGTGAAGCGGATAAAACGCGTGCCCTGAAGTGTCAGCTCGCCTTTCGTGCCCTTGTCCATCAGGTGGTAGTCGCTTTCATTAACGCGCATCTTAATATCGCTTTCGCCATTGAGCGGATGAAACCAGGCCTCATAGCGCATTTCGTCTCCGGCGATCACTTCGCGCTCACGTGAGCGGCGACTGGATACCGAAAACTCACGTTTGGTTTTGACCTCAACCGCGACGGTGCGTACCGGCGAGGCATCGTTGACGGCTGCCTCGCGCCGCTGTTTGATGAACTGGCGTGTCGCGAGTACGGCAATAATGGCCACGACGATAATAAAAAGTAGCGGTGGTTTCATCTTTCCTCAGCGTTTATCCGGTCTCAGATCGTCTTGCATTGCGCGATAAAGCATACAACCAGAGTTGACCGATTGTCACATCGCGCTGGCATAACCTAGACTGACAGGAGTGTTTCAGGAACTGTCACCATTTTGGTAAAAAGGGAGAAGCAATGCTCTGGTCCTTTCTCGCTGTACTTTTCTCCGGCTGGCTGTACGTTGATGCCTCTTACCGGGGCCCGCAATGGCAACGCTGGTTATTTAAACCTGTTACGTTGCTCCTGTTAGTCGGTCTGGCCTGGCAGGCCCCCACACGCAATACATCTGATTACCTGATTGTGGCTGGGTTAGTCGCCACGCTCATCGGCGACACGCTGACGCTGCTCCCGCGGCAACAAATGCTTTATGCGCTGGGCGCGTTTTTCCTGTCGCATCTGCTGTACACGCTGTGTTTTGCGGCCAATATGACGATGACATTTTACTGGCCCATCCCACTAACGTTTCTGATCATCGGGGTGGTTGTGATTGGTGTGCTGTGGAGTAAGCTGGAAACGCTGCGCTGGCCCGTCTGTACGCTGATCGGCATGACGCTGGTCATGAACTGGATGGCTACTGAACAATATGTCTTCCGCCCCAGCGATTACAGCTTCTCAATTCTGGTTGGCTCTGCCCTGCTGCTGCTGGCCAATATCGTGTGGTTTATCAGTCATTATCGCCGCCGTTTCAGCGCCGACAGCGCGATTGTAGCGGCCTGCTACTTTGCCGGTCACTTTATGATCGTCCGCTCCCTGTGGATCTACTGAAAAAAGACACAATAATGCTGGCGTTGGGTTAAACCTCTGGGTGTAAGATAATCCGTGGGCACGTCGCCCACGTCTTCCGGAGGTTATATGCATCAACATCATGCTTGTGGCTGCGGTAAGCCACGCAATACTCATCGAGCCGCAAAACCACTTTGTGCCATTCGCCCTGTTCGTCCGGGCACCTTATCCATTACTGCGGCCTCTCCTGAAACGACAGAGCGCGCCAGCTGCGGCGGCGACTGTAGCTGCTCTGCCGCGTCTGCCGGCGAAGCCAGTGACGAAGGTGACCGACGACGATCCTCTGATGCTTTTCAGTTCAGCTGGCAGGTTAGCGGTATGGACTGCCCCAGTTGTGCCCGCGCAATCGAAACCGCCGTTCGCCAACTTCCTGACGTCCTGCAGGTCCGCGTCGTCTTTTCCAGTGAAAAACTTGTCGTTAATGCCCGCGCCCCGGTTCAGTCTGCAATAGAAGACGCGGTGGTAAAAGCAGGTTTTCATCTCTCCTCAACCTCTGTTTCTGCGCCTGCGCCATCGCCCTGGCGTGCCCGTTTCCCGCTTTTACTGCTTGCTGCGCTCATGGTAGCCAGCGCTGCGCTCAGTCAGGTGAGTGCCGTTTGGGGCGACCGGTTATTTATTCTGACGACGCTGGTCGGGCTGGTGCCGGTCGCGCGTAAGTCGTGGCAACGTCTGCGAACCGGCTCTGCCTTTACCATTGAAACTCTGATGACCCTGGCGTCGGCAGGTGCGTTATTAATTGGTGCGCATGCGGAAGCCGCCATGGTTCTGCTGCTGTTCCTGTTGGGCGAAAAACTGGAAGCCTATGCCGCAACCCGCGCGCGCAGTGGGGTAAGCCAGCTGATGGCGCTGCGTCCCGAGTTCGCTGTGCGCCTGCAAAATGGCACCCGTAGTGAGGTGCCCCTGTCCGCGTTGCAGCCTGGCGACCGGATCGTAATCGCGGCCGGTGGCCGTTTGCCGGTCGACGGCTGCTTACTGGCGGAAAGCGCCAGTTTCGATGAGAGCGCGCTGACGGGCGAGTCGGTACCGGTGCTGCGTCAGCGTGGCGAAAAAATACTGGCGGGTGCGACCAGCGTTGATCGTCTGGTGGAACTGGAGGTGGTTTCCAGGCCTGGCGAAAGTGCCATTGACCGCATTTTGCAGTTGATTGAGGAAGCCGAAAGTCATCGTGCTCCGGTAGAACGTTTTATCGATAACTTTAGCCGGATTTACACGCCAGCCATCATGCTGCTGGCCCTGCTGGTGATGGTGCTGCCGCCCCTGTTTGGCGCGGGTGCCTGGCTGCCCTGGGTTTATAAAGGCCTGACGCTGCTGTTGATCGGCTGTCCCTGTGCGCTGGTGATCTCCACGCCCGCCGCCATCACGTCCGGACTGGCCGCCGCCGCCCGCCGTGGTGCGCTGATTAAAGGAGGCGCGGCCCTGGAACGGCTGAGCACAGTGCAGACGATCGCGTTCGATAAAACGGGTACGCTGACAGAAGGCCGGCCGCAGTTGACGCGAATTTTGCCGTTCGGCGAGGCTAACGAAGACGCGATTCTGCAATTAGGTGCCGCGGTGGAACAAGGTTCTACCCATCCACTGGCAACGGCGATTGTGGCAGCCGCACAGTCCAGGGCACTGCCGCTTCCGTCTGCCACTCAACAGCAGGCACTGGCGGGAAGCGGTATTCAGGCTGAAGTGGACGGCCAGCGCATAACGTTGCTGGCACCGTCGTACGTCAGCAGCCTGAGCCCGGCGCACCAGGCAATGGTGCATGAGCAGGAAGCCCAGGGCGAAACCCTTGTGATGGTGCTGCGTAATGGCGAGGTGCTGGGGGCGCTGGCCTTACGGGACAAGCTGCGCAGCGAAACCCCCGCCGCCTTGCAGGCCTTAAAAGCACTTGGCATCAACAGCCTCATGCTGACAGGTGATAACCCGCGGGCGGCCGCTGTCGTCGCCCAACCTTTAGGCATCGCCTGGCATGCCAGCCTGTTGCCAGCCGGTAAGGTGGAGGCGGTTCGTCAGCTCAGTGAGCAGCAGGTGGTGGCGATGGTGGGCGACGGTATCAACGATGCGCCAGCCATGAAGGCCGCCACGCTGGGTATTGCGATGGGCAGTGGGACGGATGTCGCGCTGGAAACGGCGGATGCCGCCCTGACGCGCAATCAGCTCAGCAACCTGGCCCCGATGATTGCCCTGGCGCGCCGCACCCGGGCGATTATTCGTCAGAATATTGGTATTGCGCTGGGGCTGAAGGCGCTGTTCCTGGTGACGACGCTGGCGGGGTTAACGGGATTGTGGCTGGCGGTGCTGGCTGATTCCGGTGCCACCGCACTGGTCACGGCAAACGCGTTGCGGCTGTTGCGCACGCGGGATGCATAACCTGACGGCGGCTCACTGCCGCCGTTATTCTCCCATCCCTTTCTGAATCAAAAACTGGTAAGGCAGCGTGTCGGTTTGTTCGGCCAGTAGCTGGTGCTCCATAAACCGGCAAAAACCGGGGATATCCCGCGTGGTTGCCGGATCGTCCGCGATAATCAGCAGCGTTTCACCGTCCTGCATGCCGCGCACCGTTTTACGTACCATCATGACCGGCTCGGGACAACGCAGGCCCTGAGCATCCAGTTGATGGTCGGCGGAAGAAAATGCATCACTCATGACGGTCTCGATTTCAGTTAACGGGCGCTTATTCTAGCGCGTCCGCCCTTTGACGCAAGGCGGTAACGATTGCGTTAAAATTAGCCATTGCATTAATAGCACAACAGGGTAAGATGCGGCCGTTTTTTGTTCATACAACTGCAGCGCACTGAATGTTCAGTTGCCTGCACTGGGTTCCCTCACCCCACCACTAAAAAGGCTTACTATGCTCGCATTTACCCCGCGTCAGCGCGCTCATGCGCTCGTCTGGTTGTCCCTGTTTCATCTGCTGGTGATCACTTCCAGCAATTATCTGGTGCAGTTGCCTGTTTCCCTTTTCGGTTTTCATACCACCTGGGGCGCCTTTAGCTTTCCGTTTATTTTCTTGGCCACTGATCTGACCGTGCGCATCTTTGGTGCGCCGCTTGCACGCCGCATTATTCTGGCGGTGATGGTGCCGGCCCTGTTTATCTCTTACGCGATTTCCAGCCTGTTTTACCAGGGCGAATGGCAAGGCTGGCAGGCGCTGCAACAGGTAAACCTGTTTGTCGCCCGTATCGCCTGCGCCAGCTTTATGGCTTACGCATTGGGCCAGATTCTGGATGTGCACGTTTTCAACCGCCTGCGTCGCTTGCCGCAGTGGTGGGTGGCGCCAGGCTGTGCCATGTTTTTAGGCAACATCAGCGATACGCTGGCCTTCTTTTTCATTGCCTTCTACAAAAGCTCCGATCCGTTTATGGCACAGCACTGGGTAGAAATCGCTCTGGTCGATTACAGTTTCAAACTGCTGATTTGTATGATTTTCTTTTTGCCTGCCTATGGTGTTTTACTCAACGCTGCGCTCAAACGCCTGGCCGAACGCCAGGCCCAGCCGCAGATACATTTCGGCTAACCGGCAATACAGCCTTTCCTGACAATCCGCTAAAATCTCCTGACAATACTCAGGTTGCGTTTGCAACCTGATTCCTGTTGTATAAACGCCTTCGTGGAAAGTTAAAAAGGGATTCTGATGCGTAATTTAGTGAAATATGCGGGAATTGGTTTGCTGGTACTCGGCCTTGCCGCCTGCGATCAAAAGAAAGATGAAGCAGCAAACGATAATGGCGCATCTGCCAGTCAGTCTGCACAAACCGTGGCGCTGATGGACGGTAAATTACGTTTTACCCTGCCACCTGGCCTGTCAGATAAGAGCGGTAAACTGGGTTCTCAGAGTACCAACATGCACGTTTATGCTGATGAAAGCGGTGCGCGGGCGATTATCGTCATTGCCGGTGAGCCGACGAATGAGGCCCTGGATGTGTTAGCGCAACGCATGGAACAACAGCAGCGTAATCGCGATCCCCAGCTTCAGGTTGTCTCCAATAAAGCGGTCACGCTGGGCGGTGAGCCGGCACAGCAGCTGGATACCGTCATCTCAGCAAACAACCAGACCTCCTGGTCCTCGGTTATTCTGGCCAAAGTCGATGGTAAGCTGATGACGATGCAGATTACGCTGCCCGGGGACAATCAACAGCAGGCCCAAAGCGATGCTGAAACCGTGGTGAAAAGCATTACCCTGAAATAACGGCAAGGGCACACCACACCACCGCGCGTTAATACTGAGCCATGCAATGATCATTCTGCCGCATGGCTCAGTTATCACTCATCCCTTCTGCTTTAGACACGCTGTTCGCGCGCCTGACGCCAGTAATCAATCAGCCGCAGGTAGTTCTCTTTTACCGCCGCCACCAGTGCGTCGTCACGTATTTCACCCTGCAACCACTGGCGCGAGGGCTGTGCAAAGATTGTGCGCCCCACCGCAAACCCTTTTACCCACGGGGCCTGCGCCGCCGCGGCAAACCCCGCTTTAAGCGTGGCTTCTGGCGCATCAAGTCCCAGTAATAAAATGCCACGACAGTAAGGATCCTGCTGTTCGATCAAGGCACCTATGTCACGCCAGCTTGCCGGAGACAGGGGTGGGAGCTTCCACCAGTCAGGCTTGATGCCAAGCGAATAAAAGTGGTTCAGCATCTTAAGAAAATGCGCTTCATTGTGGTCTGGCTGGCTGTCAGGCAGGATCACTTCCAGCAGTAACTCATGACCGCTCTGGTTACAGCTTTTCCACACTTCCAGCAACAGCGCGTCCTGCTCCTCGCGCAGTTCGGCACTGTCGTGAGGATGATAAAACACCAGGCATTTCACCACATGCTCCGCTGGCCAGCCGATCAACTGGGAACCAATGCTGCCATGTTCCAGGCGTAACGGACGCGACCCCGGTAGTTCAATGGGTCGGCCAATCCATCGGTTCTTACCCGTAATCGCATTCAGCGTTTTCTGACCGAAGGTCGTGTCCGCCAGAATGCCGCTTTTACTTTCAATGCCGGCTTGCTGCACGGCCTGCTCCGCAGCCTGCAATAGCAAAAGTTTCAACTGCGGAATGCGCGAAACGTCCGCGCCAGCCTCCGTAGCCATCTCTACCAGCTGTTTGCGGTGATCAAAAGCGAAAATATTCAGTTCCGGCCAGGCGTGTTGACGCGACGTGACGCGGTGCAGATGGGTCAGACGGCTATCCAGATCGGGGCGTTTCACGTCCTGTTCGCGGCTTAAAAAGTCATCCAGCTCCTGTCGGGTGGGCATCGCAGGGGCGCACCCGTGTCGCGAAACCACCAACGCGCCACAGGCGTTTGCGTAGCGGCAGGCCTGTTCCCATCCTTCATCATTTAACCAACCGCGCAGCAGACCGGACATAAACGCGTCCCCTGCGCCCAGCACATTCAGGACCTCGACACGCACGCCGCTGTGCAGTTTCACCGCTGCCCAGTTGTCTGGAATCGCGCCTTCAAATACCACGCATCCCATTGCTCCTCGCTTACAGACCAGCGTTGCGTTGCTCACCGTGCGCACGTTTTTCAGCGCGGTCAGCGTATCGGTGCTGCCGCCTGCGATATGAAACTCTTCTTCCGTGCCGACAATGAGATCGAAATAATGCATAACCTGCTGCAGTTGCGCGGTGACTTCAGAGGAGGCGATAAACCGGGTTTCCCCGTCCCCCAGTGAAGTCAGGCCCCACAATACCGGACGATAGTCGATGTCCAGCGCAGTACGCAGATCATGCTTACGGGCATATTCCAGCGCTTTCAGCACGGCCGCTCGCGTCTGCGGGTGCGACAAATGCGTGCCGGTTACCGCAACCGAGCGAGAAGAAGCGATAAAGTCTTCATTAATGTCGTCTGGCACCAGGGCCATATCGGCGCAGTTGTCGCGGTAAAAAATCAGCGGAAAAGTGTCTTCATCTTTAATGCCCAGGATGACCAGAGCGGTCAGCCGCTTTTTGTCCGTGATAAGTGCTTCTGTATTGCAGCCGACCCGCTGCAAACTTTCCCGCAGAAAACGGCCATTATGTTCATCGCCTACACGAGCCAGCATGGCGGATTTCAGCCCCTGAATCGCCGTACCGTATGCGACATTGCCTGATGACCCGCCCAGATATTTCGCGAAAGACGTGGTGTCTTCCAGCCGCGCGCCAATTTGCTGACCATAGAAGTCGACGGCAATGCGTCCGATACAAATCACATCAAGACGCTTCTGTTCTCTCTGCATGCTTCTAGTTTCCTTCTGTGATGAGCAGACACTGCGGACAGGTTGTGCGTGGGGTCTGAAGGTGTCTGGTTAACGATAAACGCAGTATGAGGAACAAATATTCCAAACTCAATTCAAAATGAAACTTACACTGCGATTATGTGAAGCAGTTAAAAATCTGTTATGCCCGACACGTCAGTCAGGCGTTGCCGGACGGGACCTCGCGGACCCGGTGCGACAGGGCCATGACGCTCCTGCCCGTTTTGCAGCATCTTTCTGCGTGATGAAATGAAATCTCGAAAACTTTGTAACTCTCACTAAACATTCCAGTTACGCTTATGGCATAGCTTCCCGCTGTCCTGTAAGCAAGGGTAAATTTGATCCCCCTCGCAAAATGAAATATTTCTTCTGTAATCGTATTTTATGAAAAATGCATTTGTTTATAATCCTCTGACATTTCAGTTCTTCAGGTAGCCTTTTCCGTTACGTCACGCCTTTTTAGCGCGGTGCCGGACTCTGCTACTGCCAGCACGTTGAGGAAGGTTTATGGCCACCATCAAACTGACTACCGCACAGGCATTAGTTAAGTTTCTCGATAATCAATACATTGACGTAGACGGCACAGAGACAAAGTTTGTAAAAGGTATTTTTGCCATTTTCGGTCATGGCAATGTGTTGGGACTGGGACAAGCGCTGGAGCAGGACAGCGGCGATCTGGTGGTCTATCAGGGGCGTAATGAACAAGGGATGGCCCACGCCGCAACGGGCTTTGCCAAACAGTCTTTGCGCCGCCAGATTATCGCCTGTACGTCGTCCGTAGGGCCCGGCGCCGCCAATATGCTGACGGCCGCCGCCACTGCCACCGCAAACCGAATTCCTCTTCTGCTCCTGCCGGGCGACGTCTTTGCCACCCGCCAGCCCGATCCGGTCCTGCAGCAGATTGAGCAGCCCTGGGATCTGAGTATCAGCACCAACGACGCCTTTCGTGCCGTCAGTAAATACTGGGACCGCGTCAGCCGTCCGGAGCAACTGATGAGCGCCTGTATTAACGCCATGCGCGTCCTGACCGATCCGGCTGAAACGGGTGCCGTCACGCTCTCTTTACCGCAGGATGTTCAGGGTGAAGCCTGGGATTATCCGGATTATTTCTTCCAGAAACGCGTTCATCGTCTGGATCGGCGTCAACCCACCGTTGCCCAGCTCGAAGATGCGCTGAAGCTCATCATCCGTAAACGTAAGCCATTAATTATCTGCGGCGGGGGCGTGAAATATTCCGGCGCAGGCGAGGCACTGCGTGCATTTGCCGAACGCTATCAGATTCCGTTTGCTGAAACCCAGGCGGGAAAAGGTACCTTATTATCTGATCATCCTCTCAACGTCGGCGGCGTGGGTGAAACCGGCTGTCTGGCGGCCAACCTGCTGGCAAAAGAGGCCGATCTGGTGATAGGCATTGGAACGCGCTACACCGATTTCACCACCTCGTCGAAATGGATCTTCCAGCATCCTGATGTGAGCTTTCTGAATGTCAACGTCAGCAACTTTGACAGTTATAAGCTTGATGGCGTGCAGCTGCTGGCCGACGCACGTGAAGCACTGCTGGCGCTCAGTCATGGACTGGTTTCACAGCACTATGCCAACGACTGGGGCGATCAGATTGCCCTGGCCCGGCAGCAGCTGGAAGACGAGACACAGCGCGTTTATCACATCACGCCCAACGATACCGCCTTTGAGCCTGAGATTACCGATCACCTTGACCGAAAAGCCGTCTATGCCGAATTTAACCGCCTTACGCAGTCTTTGCTGACACAAAGCAGCGTAGTGGGCACGCTGAATCAGCACCTGCCTGCCGATGCCGTGATCGTGGGCGCTGCGGGCAGCCTGCCCGGCGACCTGCAACGCGCCTGGCGTACGCGGGGTTATAACGGCTATCACCTTGAATATGGTTACTCTTGCATGGGGTACGAAGTGAATGCGGCACTGGGCGTCAAACTGGCGCAGCCTGAGCGAGAGGTTTATGCCCTGGTAGGCGATGGCTCGTTCATGATGCTGCATTCCGAGCTGGTGACCTCCCTTCAGGAAGGGGCGAAAATCAATGTGGTCCTGCTGGATAACATGAGCAATGGCTGCATTAACAACCTGCAAATGGGGCACGGCATGGACAGCTTTGTTACCGAGTTCCGTTTCCGTAATCCGGATGGTGGCAAGCTCGACGGCGGACTGGTTCCGGTGGATTTTGCCGCCATTGCTGCCGGTTATGGCTGCAAAACCTATCGCGTCAGTACGCTGGAGCAGCTTACCGCCGCGCTGGAAGACGCAAAAACGCAGCGCGTTTCCACGCTGATTGATATCAAAGTGCTGCCCAAGACCATGATTCACAACTACTTCAGCTGGTGGCACGTTGGTGTGGCACAAACCGCCCACTCGACGCGCGCGCAACAGGTGGCGAACACGCTGAATACGCATCTGGCTCAGGCCCGTAAATACTGATTTCCGGGCCGTCTGACGGCCCATGTTTCTACTCTCCGATTTAACCCTACAGGTGTAATTATGACATTGAAACTTGGTGTGATTGGAACAGGTGCGATTGGTCAGGAGCACATTCGGCGCTGCAACAATGTCTTACAAGGGGCAAAAGTGGTTGCGGTATCCGATATCAATGCGGAAGGCGCCAAAGCCGCGCTGCAACGTCTGAACAGTGATGCAGACGTATGCGAGGATGGCTTCGCAGTCATTCAGTCACCCAACGTGGATGCCGTGCTCGTCACCTCCTGGGACCCGACCCATGAAGCGTTCACGCTGGCTGCCATTGAGGCGGGCAAACCGGTCTTCTGTGAGAAGCCGCTGGCGATGAGCGCTGAAGGCTGTCGTCGTATCGTGGACGCCGAGATCAAACACGGCAAACGTCTCGTACAGGTCGGCTTTATGCGCCCCTACGATGCCGGTTATCGGGCATTGAAAAAGGTGATTACCGATGGTGATATCGGTGAGCCGCTGATGCTGCATTGCGCGCACCGCAACCCGACGGTGCCGGAAAACTACAACACCGAAATGGCGATTACCAATACGCTGATCCACGAGCTGGATGTCCTGCGCTGGCTGACCCGCGACGACTATAAAACCGTGCAGGTGGTGTTCCCGCGCGTCAGTTCTAAAGCCCGTCCACACCTGAAAGACCCGCAAATCGTTCTGTTTGAAACGCAAAAAGGGATTCGCATTGATGTGGAGATCTTTGTGAACTGTACCTACGGCTACGATATTCAGTGCGAAGTCGTGGGCGAGGAAGGTATCGCCAGACTGCCCGAGCCGTCATCGGTACAGTTACGTAAAGACGCCAAACTGTCCAATACCATTCTGGTCGACTGGAAAGATCGCTTTATTGAGGCATACGACGTTGAGCTACAGGCCTTTATCAACGACGTAAAAGCGGGCCAGTTAACCGGTCCTTCCGCATGGGATGGTTTTGCCGCCTCGGTCGCTGCTGACGCCTGTATCAAAGCGCAGAAGAGCGGCGCGATCGAACCCATTGAAATGCCCGCCCGTCCGGCATTTTATAACTGACTCCTCTCGCCTTCAGGCAGGTAACTGATGAACAATCAAAAGGTTAAGCTGGCGATCGCGCCCATTGGCTGGACGAATGATGATATGCCCGAACTGGGCAGCGAAAACACCTTCCAGCAAACGGTCAGTGAAATGGCGCTGGCCGGGTTCACCGGCAGTGAAGTCGGCAGTAAATACCCACGCGATCCTGCGGTTCTGAAACCGATGCTGGAGATTCGCGGTATTGAGATCTGTAACGCCTGGTTCAGCACCTTCTTTGCACAGGGCGACAAAGCGAAAACGATTGAGGGATTCACCGAGCACATGAATTTCCTCTTCGAGATGGGCGCCCGGGTGATTGGGTGCTCTGAACAAAGCAAGAGCATACAAGGCACGACGCTGGCGGTGCTGGACGATAAGCCCGTGTTTAACGACGATGAATGGCAGCGCACGGCGGAAGGCTACAATGAACTGGCCGCGATCGCCGCCCGTAAAGGCATGCGCGTCTGCCTGCACCATCACATGGGCACCGCTATCCAGACGCCAGCAGAAATTGACCGTTTTATGGCCATGACGAACGATACTGTCGGCTTACTTTACGACACCGGCCATATCTACTATTCCGAAGGCTCACAGCAGGCCATGCTGGCGGTACTGGAAAACCACTTGCCGCGTATTTTCCACGTGCACCTCAAAGATGTGCGGGATGACATCGTCGCTGAAGTCAGAGATCAGCATCTGTCTTTCCTGGACGGCGTAAAAAAAGGCACTTTTACCGTGCCGGGCGATGGCGTGATCGACTTTAAACCCGTGTTTAAAATCCTTGATGATTACGGCTATCAGGGCTGGATGGTGGTGGAGGCAGAGCAGGATCCCGCGCTGGCGAATCCATTTGAGTATGCGGTGAAGGCACGAAAATATATTCGCGAGCACACCGGGCTGTAAATTCACCCTGACGCAGGACGATATGCATAAGGCTGCCCCAGGGCAGCCTTTTTTCAGCCCGATCGCACCGTTTGACGACGAATCTGTGAGTCATTTCATAAACCAATGAAATAAATTATGCCTGAAAAACAAACAAATGAAATTTTCCATCCATCTGGTATCATAGCGATTCTTATCCAGCCACGCTTTCCGCACATGAGCCGACGTAATGAGCAATAACCCTTCCCAACTTTCACTGCTGCAGGACGAGATTCGTCGCCGTTATGAAACGCTGAGTAAGCGTCTGAAGCAGGTGGCTCGTTATATTCTTGATAACAGTAACAGCATCGCCTTTGATACCGTCGCGTCTATTGCTCAGCAGGCCGATGTGCCGCCTTCGACCCTGATTCGCTTTGCCAACGCCTTTGGTTTTAGCGGCTTCAACGAAATGAAACAAATTTTTCGTCAGCATCTGATGGAAGAGACGGTTAACTACACCGAACGGGCACGCCTGTTCCGCCAGACCGCCGCAGACGACGCAGCGAACGCGCCTGAAAGCCCGGCGGAAATTCTGAATGTCTTCACCATGGTAAACAGCCAGGCGTTGCAGCAACTGGCGATGCAGGTGAGCCCGGAGCAGTTGAACAAAACGGTGCAGTTACTCAATGATGCCGAGAATGTCTATGTTATCGGCCTGCGTCGCTCGTTCAGTGTCGCCTCCTATCTGGTTTACGCCCTGCGCCATCTGGAGCGCCGCGCCTTTCTGATTGACGGGTTAGGCGGCATGTTCACTGAACAGCTGACGCTGGTGAATCCGAAAGACGTGGTGATTGCTATCAGTTGTTCGCCTTACGCCCGCGAAGCGGTAGAAGTGGTTGAGCTGGGCGCCAGGCGCGGTGCCCGCCTGATTGCGATTACGGACAGCCAGGTGAGCCCTCTGGCCGCGTTCAGCGACGTTTGCTTTGTGGTGCGGGAAGCCCAGGTTGACGGTTTCCGCTCTCAGGTGGCTTCACTCTGTCTGGCTCAGACGCTGGCGGTTTCCCTGGCACTGAACAATGCCCGGACGCCCCCCGCATCCTGACGATCGCGCCACCTGACAGGGCGGCGTAGCCTGCGCCCGTCAACCAGAAACGGC
The DNA here is from genome assembly GCF_041954965.1 of Pantoea sp. BS_8. Classification (NCBI taxonomy): domain Bacteria; kingdom Pseudomonadati; phylum Pseudomonadota; class Gammaproteobacteria; order Enterobacterales; family Erwiniaceae; genus Pantoea; species Pantoea sp. BS_8. Next base: position 100,377 of record NZ_JAVAXU010000006.1, on the reverse strand, counting down.
CTCGTCAGGTAACAGACAGAGCTTGTCGCCGAACACCGTTCTCTGGTCAACTTACAGGTATCATCACGCAATAAAAAAGGCAGCGAATAGCGCTGCCTTGTCAGTTCTCGCCACGGATTAACGTCGCGGATAACTGTCGCTATTAACCCAGGCGTGATCGTGCTCCCAACTGAACTTCCACAAACGTACCGGCCCCGCCATGACGTTAAGGTAGTAATTGTCGTAGCCTGCCAGCGTCGCCACAGGATGATAGCCGCGCGGCACCATGACCACATCACGGTTATACACTGCCATGCACTCATCCAGCGAACGGTCGTCAGTATAAACGCGCTGCATGGCAAACCCCTGCTCGGGTTGAAAACGGTGGTAATAGGTTTCTTCCAGATAGGTTTCGTGTTCGCTGTTTTCCTGATCGTGTTTGTGGCTCGGGTAAGAGCTGGTATTGCCCTCATCGGTATACACTTCCACGACCAGCAGGCTCTCTGCCGGTTGAGAGTCCGGCAGAATATTATGCACCAGGCGCTGATTTTGCCCTTTGCCCCGCCGTTCAACGCCAACATCCTCCGGCGCAATCAGGCGAGCGGGCAGCTTGCCGCCCTGCCCGGGTGCCTGGCAGACCGCCAGCTCAAGATCGCTTTCAGCCTGAACCCTGACGTCATCATCATGAGGAACATACACAGAATAAGGCGGCGTGCGCTCAAACGGTGACAGACGTTTGCCGATATTCGGGAAACGTGCGTGGCGCGTGGTGACGGAAGCCAGCCCCGCGACCAGCACCAGGCAAAGTTCGCTGTCGCCACTTTTCAGGTCGAGCGTTTGCCCTTTTTTCAGCAGATAGGATGAAAAACCGACATAACGCCAACCGGCGCGCGCTGGCGTCACCTGCTGAATGCAGCCGTTATTGTCGGGCTGTTTTACCTTCGAAAGTAAGGCCATTCGCCTCCTCCTGTTTTGCGGTCCTTCACCTGACAACCCGCGCCCCTGTGTGTCGAACGCAGCGTCAGTGGTGCAGGTGATTTAGCCTAACGTTGGCATGCTGAATTCGGACACCGTTTGCTGACCGCCTGGCCAACGCACGGTGGCGGTTTTCATGCGGGTGTAAAAACGCACGCCGTCTGGCCCGTGCACGTTTAACGCACCAAAGACTGACCGTTTCCAGCCCCCAAAACTGTGGAAGGCCATCGGCACCGGCACCGGCACATTGACGCCGACCATTCCGGCCTCAACATCCTGCACAAACTCCCGCGCGGTATGGCCATTGCTGGTAAAGATGGCGCTGCCGTTACCAAATTCGTGGCTGTTAACCAGCTTCAGGGCACTGTCGTAATCCGGCGCGCGCATAATGCTCAGCACCGGACCAAAAATTTCCTCACGCCAGATGGTCATCTCGGCGGTAACGTTATCGAACAGCGTACCGCCGACGTAGTAGCCCTCTTCGAAACCGGCGACTTTGTGGTTGCGGCCATCAACGACCAGCTTCGCCCCTTCCTGCTCGCCCAGATCGATATAGCCCAGCACTTTTTTCTGGTGTGCCGCAGAAACCACAGGCCCCATTTCATTTTCATCGCTGCCTTGCTGGATTCCCGGCCCAACCCGTAATGCGTTGATCAGCGGTGTCAGGCGCGAAATGAGCTTATCGGCGGTATCGTTGCCCACTGCAACGACAACCGGCAGCGCCATGCAACGCTCGCCCGCCGAGCCAAACGCACCGCCCATAATCGCGTTTACCGTGGCGTCCAAATCGGCGTCTGGCATAACGATGGCGTGATTTTTTGCCGCGCCAAAAGCCTGAACGCGCTTACCGTGCGCACTGGCCGTTTTGTAAATATGCTCGGCCACACCGGATGAGCCAACGAAGCTGACGGCGGCAATACGCGGATCTTTATAAAGCTGTTCTGCATTGTCATTGGAACTGTGCACGACATTAAACACGCCATCCGGCAGGCCCGCCTCCTTCAACAGCTCGGCCATGCGCACCGATGCTGACGGATCCAGCGCAGGCGGCTTGAGAATAAAGGTGTTACCGCAGGCCAACGCAATCGGGAACATCCACAATGGCACCATTGCCGGAAAGTTGAAGGGGGTAATCCCTGCCACGACGCCCACCGGCTGCATCAGCGAGTAACTGTCTACGCCACCGCCTACATTCGGGGAATACTCGCCTTTAAGCAGGTGCGGAATACCACAGGCAAATTCGATGACTTCGATACCGCGCGTCAGCTCACCCAGCGCATCTGACCAGACTTTGCCATGCTCAGACACAATCAGCGCCGCCAGTTCATCGCGGTGCTGCTCCATCAGAGCTTTAAAATTGAACATGATGCGTGCGCGGCGCAGCGGGGAGGTTTTTGACCAGGCAGGAAAGGCCGCATGTGCCACATCAATCGCCTGAGCCACTTCATCTGCGCTGCTTTGCGTGAGCTCACGGATAACCTTGCCGGTTGCCGGATCGAACACAGGAATGGTTTCGTTGCTGGCGCTGAATGTGGTTTGACCGCCAATAAAGTTTCCTACGATAGTCATGATGTTGCCTCTTTGGTATGTACGGTTCCAGCGGGCAGAGCACAGAAGTGGCATGCTGGCTGGGCAGGAAAAGCCAAAAGCATGCTGGAAAACTATTACAATGGAATAAATTTTTCAAATAGATATTTTTGGAAAATTACTTTTTAGCGGCACAGATCGCATTTCTGTTTTCATAAAGGATTGACGCCTTCGCGGCGGCCATTCTGGCTCGTCATCGCTGACGGTGTAATCGGGGTCCCCATGACATTGTCGCTTCAGGGCGATTTAACGCCTTTGCGGGATGAAAGGTTTTCGGCCTGACGGCATTAAGCAGCCCGGATATGTTTCATCAATTTAAAATATGAAATATACATTTCTTTTTGCTGAGAGTCGGCCAGAAAAATGGCTGCTGGCCATGAGGACAGGTGTCTGGTGAAAAAACATCACTACGCACTAACGCAGTGCAAAAAAGGGCGTTAATCGTCATTTCATGAACCAATAATTTCCTCACTGCCCCATCAGGAATCATGTGTTTCACTTTCCCTGGGCGAGCAACACGTTTTATCACAACATTATCGCTATGATTTTAAAGGCATTGATAGCAGAGGAACGTTTATCAGATAAACCTGGCCTGCTTTATGCAACATCTGGTGACTTCCCCGCACTGAGATGAGATAACCGTGTCTGACGAAAAAAACAGTGGCTTACTGTACGGCCTTGATCAGCGAATTCCGCCTGTGCAGGCTTTTTTTAGCGCATCGCAGCATGTACTGGCAGGTCTGGTCGGGATTATCACGCCGCCTTTGCTGATTGGCACCGCGCTTGGTCTGGAAGCCTGGCTTCCGTATTTAATTAGTATGTCGCTCCTTGCTTCGGGCATCGGCACCTTTCTGCAGTCAAATCGCGTGTGGGGCGTGGGCGCAGGCATGATATGCATGCAGGGCACCAGCTTTGCTTTTCTCGGCGTCGCCATTTCAGGTGGCCTGTGGGTCAAAGCCCAGGGCGGCAGCCCTGAGGACATTATGGCGATGCTGTTTGGCGTCAACGCCGTGGCCGCGCTGGTTCCGGTTATCGTCAGCCGCTTTATTGATACCTTAAAACGGGTCTTTACGCCGGTCGTGACGGGAAGCGTGATTGCGTTAATCGGTATCAGCCTGATTAAGGTCAGCGTGATTAACTGGTGCGGCGGTCAGAATGCACAGGATTTTGCCAGCCTTAGTAACCTCGCCCTGGGGGCGTTGACGCTTGGCGTGATCGTGCTGCTGAGCTGTTCGGGGAACCGCTGGCTGCGTCTGTCATCCATCGTGGTCGGCATTCTCACCGGCTGCATCGCGGCGGCACTGAGCGGCAAATTTCAGGTGCATGGTTTGGGGGACAGCCTGTTTCGCCTGCCCGCGCTGTTTCCGTTTGGCTTTCACTTCAACAGCAGCCTTTTTGTGCCTGTGGTGCTGGTTTCACTGGTCTGCATCATTGAGGCGGTAGGCGATCTTACCGCAAACCACCTGATCTCCGGTAAGTCGATTACGGATAAAGCGTTCAGTGCGCGCCTGAAAGGCGGCATTCTGGCTGACGGACTGAGTTGTATGATTGCCGCCATGCTGAGTGCCTTTCCAAATACCACCTTTGCGCAAAACAACGGCGTCATACAGATGACCGGTGTGGCAAGCCGTTTTGTTGGCCGCTATATCGGTGTGATGCTGATTTTACTGGCTCTGTTTCCGCCGTTTAGCGAAGCGTTGCGTCAGATTCCCACGCCCGTCCTGGGTGGCGCGACCATGGTGATGTTTGGCTGCGTGGTAACGGCCGGCATTCGTATTCTCAGCCAGACCGCGCTGACGCGCAGAGAGATGCTAATTGTCGGCCTGGCCTTGAGCTTCGGCTTAGGGATTGAGTCCGTGCCTGCTGCCCTTTCCCATCTGCCGCCCCTGTTTGCGAACCTGTTTGGTTCAGCCGCCACCAGCGGCGGGATTGTTGCCATCGTGCTGAATATTCTGATTCCCGGCGGGCAGGAGCCGGTGCCACAGGACGCCACGAAAGAGGAATCTGCGCCCTCAGTGTAAGGCGGCGGCAGGCGGTCGCCTGCGTCGTTTCATTGCGGCGGCATCGCTGTTGACAGCATATCGCAGTGACAGTCGCCATTGTCCGCCGCGGCATCAGGACGCTTAACACCCTTTCGCGTCCTGTTTCCCGTCACCGTCTCGCCTCGCTTACCCTTTTCCTCAACGAATCCGCTTCTGATTTTTCCTTCAACTACACTTCAATCAGTTATTTATGCGTAGAGAGAACGAATGAACGGGTTGCAGCAGGAAAGAATTGGACAAAATATCTTAATCAAACTGGCGATGTTAGTGATTATCCTTGCCGGGATAAGAGCCGCTTCTGATATTCTGGTGCCGTTACTCCTGGCGGCGTTTTTTGCCATTGTGTTGAATCCCTTAGTCACGATACTGATGCGGCGCGGACTGCGGCGCGGGATGGCGATTACGCTGGTGATCACGGTCATTTTTGTTGTGATTTTGCTGCTGGGGGCCGTACTGGCCAGCTCCATGAGTGAGTTTTACGATCTCTATCCTCAACTGCGCACCATCATGGAAAAGAAAATGCTGGTCGTTCAGCATCTGGCGGCCAGCATTCATCTGAATGTCTCTACCGATGCGCTGGTTCAGCGCTTCGATCCCAACACATTGATGAATCTGGCCAGCGTGGCGCTGAGTGGTTTTTCCGGCGCAATGACCAATACTGTCCTGTTGATCCTTACCGTCGTCTTTATGCTGTTTGAAGTGCACCACCTGCCTTACAAAATGCGCAACTCGTTTGTGAACCCCAAAATTCGTATTGCGGGTTTACACAAAGCGCTTAAAGGCGTGACGCATTACCTGGCATTAAAAACGCTGATCAGCCTGATTACCGGTATCTCGGTCTGGCTGACGCTGTACCTGTTGGATGTGAAATTTGCATTACTGTGGGGCGTGGTAGCCTTTATCCTGAATTTTATTCCCAATATCGGGCCGATTATCGCCGGTATTCCCCCTTTCCTGCAGGCACTGTTGCTGAACAGTGTGTTTGACGCGGCGATGGTGGCGGCGCTGTTTACCGCCATTCATATGGTGTTTGGCAATATGTTAGAGCCGCGCATCATGGGGCGCGGACTGGGATTGTCGACACTGGTGGTCTTTCTGTCCTTGATCTTCTGGGGCTGGCTGTTGGGTCCGGTCGGTATGCTGCTCTCCGTACCGCTGACCAGCATTACAAAAATTTTGATGGAAACCACGCCAGGCGGAAGCCGGCTGGCAATCATGCTGGGCACCGGACGTCCTAAACCTGCCCGGCTGCTAACCAAGTAAACGCTGCTGCACATGCTGCAGATGCGCTCTCATCGCAGCCTGTGCAGCCTGCTCATCTCCCCCGACAATGGCCTCTGCAATGCACTGATGGTCGGCGTTCATTTCGTCAGCAAAGGTATTGTCGGCATAATGGCGTTCCAGCCGACGAAAATGCGCGCTGTCGCGTTTGTTCCACAGGTTTTCCATCATCTCCCGCAGCAGATCGTTACCGCTCATCTCGCTAATCAAAAGATGAAAGGCTTTATCCTGTTCTATAAACGCCGCATCGTTTTCATTAAATTGCTGGAGGCTGATGCTCATCGCCATGAGCCGCTCACGTTGCGCCTCACTGCCGTTACGCGCCGCCATTCCTGCCAGCAGACTTTCATAGGCTTCGCGCGCCTGTAAAAGATCCTGCAGGCTGAAATGTTCGGTGTCTTTGACCGCTGAGGGCTGAGGCAGGGTTTGGGCGACAAATACGCCCGTTCCGGTCTGGATAGTGACGTAGCCCGTCATTTCAAGCGCAATCAGCGCTTCACGCACGGACGAGCGACTGACGCCCAACTGCTTTGCCAGCTCTCGCTCCGGTGGCAACGCACCGCCGGGTACGAAATCCCCACGCTGAATGCCCGCGATAATGGCATTGGCGATCTGTCGATAAAGTCGTTCAGTTTTCAGTACCGGTAGCACCATCACCTTCTCCTGTTATGGCCGTCTTTGCAGAATCCAGCCGGACGTATTTACTATGCTGCGATCCGGATCACGGCCTTAATTTACGCGCTAATTTACTCTTGGTCCAGCGGCCTGACCACTGGGCCACCCGTTCATCAAGGAGTAATAATGGAACATACATGGCGCTGGTACGGCCCCAACGATCCTGTTTCACTGGACGATGCTCGCCAGGCAGGTGCAACCGGTATTGTTACGGCACTTCATCACATCCCAAACGGCGACGTGTGGCCCGTAGCCGAAATCAAAGCACGTCAGGCACTACTGGCGGAAAAAGGACTCACCTGGTCTGTTGTTGAAAGCATTCCCGTTCACGAATCCATTAAAACGCAACGGGGCGATTATTCGCGCTATATCGCCAACTATCAGCAGTCGATTCGTAATCTGGCCGCCTGCGGGATCGATACCGTGTGCTACAACTTTATGCCGGTGCTTGACTGGACGCGTACCGATCTGGCCTGGACCTTGCCGGATGGGGCGAAAGCGTTGCGGTTTGACGCCGATGCGTTTGCTGCGTTTGAACTGTACCTGTTAAAACGTCCCGGTGCGGAAAAAGAATACAGCCCCGCCGAGCAGCAGGCCGCTGCTGCCTGTTTTGCCGCGATGAACGAAGAAGAGAAAGCCACGCTGGTGCGCAACATCATTGCGGGTTTACCCGGTGCGGAAGAAGGCTACACGCTTGAACAGTTCCAGGCCCAGCTGGCCCAATATGATGGCATTGATAAAGCCAGACTGCGCGAGCATATGGCCACCTTCCTGCGGGCTATTGTGCCAGTGGCAGAAGAGGTGGGCATCAAACTGGCGGTACATCCCGACGATCCGCCGCGTCCTATTCTTGGCCTGCCGCGCATTGTCTCCACCCAGGAGGATATGCAGTGGCTGAAAGAGACTGTCGACAGCCTGCATAACGGATTCTGCTTCTGTACAGGTTCGTACGGCGTTCGCGACGATAACCCACTGGTTACGATGGCCGAAACCTTTGCCGATCGTATTAACTTCGTGCATTTACGCGCCACAAAACGCGAAGCAAACCCCAACAGCTTCCACGAAGCCGCTCATCTGGCGGGAGACGTTGATATGGTTGGCGTCATCAAAGTCATTCTGGCTGAGGAGCAGCGCCGTCGTCGTGCAGGCAATCTACGCGCTATTCCTATGCGTCCCGATCACGGTCATCAGATGCTGGACGATTTGCACAAGCGTACCAATCCGGGCTATTCAGCAATCGGCAGGCTCAAGGGGCTGGCCGAGCTGCGTGGCGTAGAAGTCGCGCTGAAGCAAATCTACTTCCAGGATTAGCCCACCACGGTGACGCTGGAGGGGGCGTGCCAGACCGGGAAGCCATCGTGTTCCGTTGACCCGGCGCATGTGGTCCGTGCCTGCGGCGTCAATGCCCTTTTGCTTTCTCCACCGCGCGGGGACATTCTTTTGCCCCGCGCACACGGCCTGCCTGCCAGCCACAGGAACACTTAGCAGAAAATGTGAGTATTCACTTTCATCAGTACACTCTGTCATATGCCGTCTTTCACCCAATCCGGGCATGAATTTTCTGTCAATAAATTATGGACGAGGCCGATAATGACGATTATCGGAGGCAAAGGATCTCCGACCGTTCACCCGTGGTGTGAACTGGCGTGCTATGCTGAATAAACCCTTAGCACCGCTCAAAAACATGATTACAATTCAGAGGTTATACGGTGCCGCTGATTAAAGAAAAACCGGCCCATACCAGGCTACTTATCGTCTTTGCTGGCGTCCTGCCACTCCTTCTGGGACTGTTTTTTTGTGCCATTGATGCGCGTCAAACTGTGCGCGAGCAACAGATCAACACGGCAGCGACTTTACTGTCTCAGGCAGAAAAAATCAGCGACAACGCCTGGAGCATGATTGCCTGGCTTCGGCAGTACGAGGAGCAGCCCTGCGAGCAAATTGAGCATGCATTGCGGCTTAACGGCACGCTTTATCCCTATTTTCGTGGCCTGGGCACGCTGGAAAACGACGTGATCACCTGCTCTTCGGCTTACGGTAATAAACCCTCAACCCTGAAGGCGATGATTGGCGTAACGCCGCCGGTGGCGCGCAAAGACGGGTGGAGTTTGTCTCTGCGCGGCTCCTACAGCGTACCCGACCGGCCCGCCGTCATCTTTGTGCGTAACCTTACCGCAGGCAGAGCCGTCTGGGTAATGGTGGAAGGGCAATATCTCATCGATTTTATGAGTGCGTTAGGGAGCACGCACGATTATCAGATCACGATGCGCTTCAGTGATGGTGCGTCAATTGTGTCAGGTGAACATGATTTTACCGGGGATACCGGGCCTTCTCCTCAACTTTATCGCGCCACGTCATCGCGCTATCCCATCAGCGTAACGCTACTGGCACCGGGCACAGAACGCATAAAAGCACTGAAACAGTTGTTGCTCCTGATTATGCCTTTTGCTTCCGTGTTTTCCGTTTTGTTGATGATTCTAACGGCATCATGGCTACGCCGGCGATTTTCATGGGCAGATGACATTCGTCGCGCCATTCGTTCCGGGCAGTTCAGCGTGCACTATCAGCCCACCTACAGCTATGCGCTTAAACGCTGCACCGGCGCAGAAGCCCTTTTGCGCTGGACGCTGCCCAATGGTGACAGCGTGCGTCCCGATACCTTCATCAGCGCGGCGGAAGCCGAGGGAATGATCATTCCCGTTACCCGCCATTTAATGGATTTAATCGTTGAAGACGCGCGGCAGTGGAAAACGAATCCCGGTTTTCATCTGGCAATTAACGTGGCCGCCGACCATCTTCAGCATCCAGACTTCGTCGATGAGATGCTGAGCTTCGCGGAAAAGATGGCAGTAACGGAATTTAACCTCACTCTGGAGCTGACCGAACGAAGCCTGATTAAGGAAGGTAACGTGGTGGCGGACAAACTGGAAAGATTGCGTGCGGCGGGGATGAAAGTCGCGATTGATGACTTCGGAACCGGCCATTGCTCGCTCAGTTATCTGCAAACTTTCGCGCTGGACTATCTCAAAATCGATCGGGGCTTTATTAATGCCATTGAATCACTGGATGGCGAAACGCCTGTGCTGGACGCCATTATCAGCCTGAGCCACAAGCTTAAGCTACAGGTATTAGGTGAAGGTGTTGAAACTGCACTGCAATTCCACTACCTGCAACAGCACGGCGTGACCTTCGTGCAAGGCTATTTTTATGCCCGCCCTATGGAAAACAGCGCCTTCATTGCATGGATGGAAAAATATGGTCATTTGCCAGCGCCTCCTGAAGCGCTCTAGAGCACATCAGGTCACCATCGGATGACAACAGCACGAGATGATTTTGTAGGGATTTAGCGCCGTTTACGTGCCGCGCGCAATGCGACGGCTACCGTTTCTTCCTGCTGGCAGACAGACAGGCCTTCACAGGGCCGACGGGTTCGCTGACTTAGCCGCTGTAGCGTTGGCACCGACTGCTGGAGTAACTGCTGGCATTCTTCATATGCCGAGCACTGCTTCCCCGTTGTCGTCGACGTGATAAGCGTTTCGCTCAGCTTCGTCAGTCGGTTTATCCAGCGTTTCCCCCGACAGCGAAACCAACCCGGCGCAGAGTCCATCTGTGTCCTCTCGCCGCGCTGCCGGTCAGCGGACAACATGGTGGCAGGATAGATTAATTTTTTTTCCACACTATCGATGAGCGCCACCCAGGGATTTTGGCTCATGGCGATATCCTCCTTGACAATTTCTATCCAAATCAAGGGGGATGAGTATTACTGAAGGGAATTGATTAGGCAAGCCTCAACGGTCAACACGAAAAATCATAAGTAATTTTAACCTGTAATGCGTCAGAGCGCATTTTCACTTGCGATCGGCACGTATAGTTACCAGGCAATCGCGTTCGCCTGCTTCTTTTTTTAGCCAGTAAGACTGGTGTAAACACAAGGCAGAGTTGGTCACTTTCAGGCCAAACATGACAAATATCACACAAAAACGTTATACTCTGCGGTCGATGAAATGAATCACGGCAGTTTTCGTTGTATTTATACGTCGACAGATAATGCTGTTTTACGGCTATGCTTAAATTTCCTCAACGCAGCGGTCTGAACGCTGTGGTCGGTTCGCGCCGTTGAGGACTTTCATGTTCCATTACAGGGTAATTCTATGAAATTGCGTAGGAAGCGTGTAAAACCGATTGGGATCGATGATGTGACCATCATTGATGATGCCCGTTTACGAAAAGCCATTACCGCCGCGTCGTTGGGTAACGCCATGGAGTGGTTTGATTTTGGTGTTTATGGCTTTGTGGCTTATGCCTTAGGTAAAGTCTTTTTTCCGGATGCCTCACCGGGCATTCAAATGATTGCCGCCCTGGCAACGTTCTCTGTTCCTTTTCTGATTCGTCCTTTAGGTGGCCTGTTCTTCGGCATGCTGGGTGATAAATATGGCCGTCAGAAAATACTGTCCATTACCATTGTCATTATGTCGGTCAGTACGTTCTGTATTGGTCTGATTCCCTCTTACGCCTCCATCGGCATCTGGGCACCGATTTTGCTGCTGTTGGCCAAAATGGCGCAGGGCTTTTCCGTGGGCGGGGAATATACCGGCGCATCGATTTTCGTGGCGGAGTATTCACCGGACCGCAAACGTGGCTTTATGGGAAGCTGGCTCGACTTCGGTTCTATTGCCGGTTTTGTACTGGGTGCGGGCGTTGTCGTCCTGATCTCGACCATTATTGGCGAAGAGAACTTCCTTGAGTGGGGCTGGCGTCTTCCTTTCTTCCTGGCCTTGCCGTTGGGCATTATTGGTTTATATCTGCGTCATGCGCTGGAAGAAACGCCAGCATTCCAGCAGCACGTTGATAAGCTGGAACAGGGGGATCGCGAAGGCCTGCGTGATGGTCCGAAAGTCTCTTTCAAAGAGATCGCCACCAAACACTGGCGCAGCCTGCTAGCCTGTATCGGCCTGGTCATTGCGACCAACGTGACCTACTACATGCTGCTCACCTACATGCCAAGTTATCTGTCACACAACCTGCATTACTCGGAAGATCATGGCGTGCTGATCATCATCGCCATCATGATGGGGATGCTGTTTGTACAGCCGGTAATGGGCATGCTGAGCGACCGTTTTGGCCGCCGTCCGTTTGTGATTCTGGGCAGTATTGCGTTGATGGTTTTTGCTATTCCCGCCTTTATGATGATCAACAGCGGCGTGCTGGGAATGATTTTTGCCGGACTGCTGCTACTGGCGGTAATCCTGAATGCCTTTACGGGCGTGATGGCATCGTCTCTGCCTGCAATGTTCCCTACGCATATTCGTTATAGCGCCTTAGCCAGCGCCTTCAATATTTCGGTATTGATTGCCGGTCTGACGCCAACGGCCGCGGCCTGGCTGGTCGAAGCGACCAACAACCTCTACATGCCCGCGTACTATCTGATGGTCGTGGCGGTGGTCGGTCTGATTACCGGTCTTTACATGAAAGAGACCGCGAATAAGCCGCTGAAAGGGGCGACGCCTGCCGCATCAGATTTAGAAGAGGCGCGCGAAATCCTTCAGGAACACCACGATAACATCGAACAGAAAATCGAAGATATCGACGCAGAAATTGCCCGTCTCGAAGCGAAACGTAAAAATCTGGTGCAGCAGCACCCGGACATTAACGAGTAAGCTCCCCCCGTCTCCCGCCTTGTGGCGGGAGACGTTTTATTCTCTCAGCGCACCGCACACAAACCTTCATCGCCTGCTCTTAATCGGAGTAGACTGTCCGTCTTATTTGAATTAGCTACGTGAGTAACTATGTCTGATTTTTCCCTTACCCAACGTCCCAGAAGATTGCGCGCCAGCGCATCCATGCGTGCAATGTTTCAGGAGTCCACCCTCAGTATCAACGACCTGGCTTTACCCATTTTTGTTGAGGAAGGCGTTGATGACTATAAAGACATTCAGGCTATGCCAGGCGTAAGGCGTATCCCGGAAAAACGTCTGGCCCACGAGATTGAACGTATCGCCAGGGCAGGCATCCGCTCCGTGATGACCTTCGGGATTTCTCATCATACCGACGCGACCGGCAGCGATGCCTGGAATGAAAACGGCCTGGTCGCACGGATGTCGCGCATTTGCAAAGATACCGTGCCTGAAATGATTGTGATGTCGGATACCTGCTTCTGTGAATACACCAGCCACGGCCACTGCGGCGTGCTGTGCGATCACGGCGTGGATAACGACGCAACCCTCATCAACCTGGGTAAGCAGGCCGTTGTCGCGGCAGCGGCAGGCGCTGACTTTATCGCGCCCTCGGCCGCGATGGATGGTCAGGTGCAGGCTATCCGCCAGGCACTGGATGCTGCGGGCTTTACGCAAACGGCGATTATGTCTTATTCCACCAAATTTGCGTCATCCTTCTACGGCCCGTTCCGTGAAGCCGCTGGAACCGCGCTGAAAGGCGATCGCAAAACGTATCAGATGAACCCCATGAATCGCCGCGAGGCCATTCGCGAATCACTGATTGATGCCGCCGAAGGTGCCGATTCGCTGATGGTGAAACCGGCTGGCGCCTATCTGGACATCCTGCGCGACATTCGTGAACGCACTGAGCTTCCCCTGGCGGCTTATCAGGTCAGCGGTGAATATGCGATGATCAAATTTGCCGCGCAGGCCGGCGCGATTGATGAACGTAACGTGGTGCTTGAGAGCCTGGGGGCCATTAAACGTGCGGGTGCCGATCTGATCTTCAGTTATTTTGCGCTCGACCTGGCGGAGCAAAATCTGCTGTAGGCAGTCGTTCTCTGCGATGCGACAACGTGTCGCAGAGAGGCCTGCTTTAACTTTGCTCAGGGTGACATTTTACTTGCAGCATGGTAACGTGATGTAATAGTACTACAAAGTCACCCCTCCCACCTTTGCAACAAATAATATACATATCACGCATAAATATAATTGCTCATCATGTTATTTCACATTCCTGGAAATAACCATGCACTTCCTTGAGAATCTTTACGTAACGCCTATTTTGAGAAACATATGTTAATTTAAAATCATCCTCATTATTTAAGGGGGTGTTATGAATGAGAACAAATACAATGAGAGCGTAATTATTTCTGTTACTGAATGGATTAATGAAAATCTCGATCAGCGATTAAGCATTGATGATATTGCGGAAAAGGCGGGCTATTCAAAATGGTATCTGCAGAAGTTATTTTCCCGCTATAACGATGAAACGCTTGCACGCTATATTCGCAAGAAGAAATTAATATCCTGTATTAACGATCTCAAAAACAGCCGTACACCTATTATCAACCTGGCCGTTAAATACCATTTTGAAAGCCAACAATCTTTTACGCGCTCGTTTAAACAGATGATGGGCTGTACGCCCAGCGTTTGCCGCAAAAGACAAATGAAAGGGGGAACGGACAGCGCCACGTCCACCGGTGCGCATCCCTGTAGTCTCTGCATACGGACGCCGAAAAAGACAAAAAAGCCGGTTTACAGCGGAATAAATGACACCCGGAGCAGCGACGATTTAGTCCGCTTTTTTTAAATACAGGCGTTACTCGTCCGGCTTATAATATTGCACGCCAATCTGAATTCGCTCTCGCCCGTTGGCAACACGATGACGATTGGTATCGCGTAATGAGTAAATACATCCGCAGTACTCTTGCTGATAAAAGCTTTCGCGCTTACTGATTTCGATCATACGCGCCGAGCCGCCGCCTTTGCGCCAGTTAAATTCCCAGTAGGTCAAATCGGGATATTTTGCCGCCGCACGGACACCGCAGTCATTAATCTGCTGCATGTTCTTCCAACGGGAAATCCCCAGACAACTGGTGATAACAGGAAAACCATTTTCATGCGCATAGAGCGCCGTACGCTCAAAACGCATATCGAAGCACATGGTGCATCGCTCACCACGCTCAGGCTCCCATTCCATGCCTTTGGCCCGTTTAAACCAGTCGTCACGATCGTAATCTGCATCGACAAAAGGCACATTAAACTTTTCAGCAAAGCGGATATTCTCCTCTTTACGCAGTTCGTACTCTTTAAGCGGATGAATATTCGGGTTATAGAAATAGATCGTGTATTCAATGCCGGAGGCCAGCATGGCTTCCATGACTTCCCCTGAACAGGGCGCACAGCAGGAGTGCAGAAGCACTTTTTTGTGTCCACCGGGCAACGGTAGCGGTTGACGCTGATAGGGCTGAGACATAAGCACCTTCAATCAATGAAATAAAAAAGGCAGTGTAATGCCGGGACAGGTCTGTTGCAAAACTTCAGTGTATCGGATCGCCCCTGCCTGTCGTGAAGGCCTGAGGGCGAATTCCTTTACGCCATTACCATTGCAGCGTTTTTCCCGCGTAGTCCACATAGTGGTGACCACCGCGCCCCTGAAACATCGTCAACTGCGTGAAGATCCCTTCCGCGCTTTTTTCAGCCGTAAGGGGGGCCTTATCGCCGCCCATATCCGTTTTCACCCAGCCGGGA
The DNA here is from genome assembly GCF_041954965.1 of Pantoea sp. BS_8. NCBI lineage: Bacteria > Pseudomonadati > Pseudomonadota > Gammaproteobacteria > Enterobacterales > Erwiniaceae > Pantoea > Pantoea sp. BS_8. The sequence continues at coordinate 85,370 of NZ_JAVAXU010000006.1, read as the reverse complement.
TGCAGCGTTAACAGCGTGCCATTCTGCGCTTCTACCTCTCTGGCAAGGGAACGGGTCAACATATTGAGCGCCGCTTTACTGGCCGAATACAGAGGAGCGTCCGCGCTGCGGTTCTCATTCAGGCTGGCAAGCTGCGAAGACGTTAACGCAATCACGCCCTTTTGCTGATTCAGCAACGGCAGCAAAATCTCAGCGCAACGTACCGGCGCGACGGCATTGGTCAGGAACAGCTGCATCAGTTCGCTGTCATCCGTCTCGGCCAACTTTTGATGCGCTGGCCCGTAAACGCCTGCATTAATCAAAATGGCGTCATAAGGCTCTCCACTCAGCTGGACCGCAACGTGTTTAACCGCGTCGGTATCCGTTATATCCACTTGATGCCAGTCAACCTCAGAGTGCTCGCCTTGTGGCGGAATAGCACTGCGGTAAGTGGCCGTCACCTGCCAGTGATGGGCTACAAACGCGTTAACCACGGCAAGTCCGATGCCGCGCGACGCGCCGATAACTAAGATTTTCCCCTGATGAGCCATAGGATTGTCCTCGTTGATGAAGTCAGTAAGCAGAGTAGAGGCGGGTTAGCGCACGCACTGCATTATACAGGCTGTTTTGTGCGGATACCGCCGCTCCGACCCTGCTGTGTGTCCTGATACGCCCTGCCTGGGTTATTCAATCTGCTGATCAGGCGGCGAAGATTTGTTGCCATCCCGGCTCTTTTCCACACTCTGCGGATGATCTTCCCCCATTGCCAGGGCTGTCGCGCTGGCGGGATCGAACAATGAGAAGCTCTCGATCTGGTCCAGCATGATCACTTTGCGAAACGCCATGGCATTTTTGGGTTCTGAATCCAGCGTGATGCCGTGCTCGGCGTACCAGCTACTGTAATTATGTTCGACCGCCAGCTTTAATGTATGGCTGTCACGATAACCGCTCAGCATCGGAATGAGCACGATATTGGCGGTGCTTTCATATTCAAAAGTTGCCGCATGCACCATGCCTATGTAGATGCGTCGCGATTTTAGCGTGATCCATGCCAGTTCCCCCTCCTCCATGCACTGGAAAAGCATCTGCTCGACGCCGTTAGAACGGGAGAGTTTTTGATAGAGGTCTTTTCGGCCAGAGACATTCAGCCGTGCGCTACCCGCCCAGTTCGAGCGATAAAGGCAAAACAGAATGGCGAAGGTCAGCATAATGACTACCGGTGCCTGAATACCTAAAAAGCTCCAGTTCATAAACTCCATTTGCAGCTGAAGATGATCGCCGGGAAAAATATAAAGCGCGTTGGAAACGGAGGAAATAATAAATAAGACAAACCAAATAAATGCGGTGGCAAAAACCCCCTGAAGCACGAATATACAACCGTATAACGCCACCAGAAAATAGACATCCCAGCCTGAGGTACGGCGCATTTTGAAACGGCTGGAAAGATCCCGACTGGTGTACCAGTAACCACTTACCATCAATACCATAAAAATCGCGGTACCCACCTCAGACTCCTTTTAAGCTATTGACGTGCCGGTTGAAATCCTCCTTTACTTCCTCACTGAGGATATTGACCGCGGCGTTACCGTTTTCATCGATAATAATGCGCTCACCATCGGCAATGGAGTCGTTTATGTCCTGGCGGCTCATTATCTGGAGGAATTTATCCGGGCTGGCGAACAAGGAACGAACAAAGCTGATCATGACAGGTCACTTACTGAGTTAAAAAACACAAGTATGTGACCGAATTGGCTTTGCTGCCATTTTATTGCCGGTAAACATTCTTAAAAGCCTGATTAACGAAGCGGTAAATGTTGCTGATTTTTTCGCGTTCTGCTCTCCCCCTTTATAAAAGATGGCGAAACGAATTCATTCATCCCTGACGATGATGCCCTTCTTAACGCTATCCGGTCTGCCCGATGCACGCCATAAAACGACAGGGCACAAACCGCTTTTGTCGCCTGAGGGCAGCTCATCGCGGCGGTCGACAGCGCCGTGCATCGTACGCACCTTGTTGCCGGCCCCGACGTAAAGGATCGGCCACTCGCTCGTACGCGGAAAGAGGAATATCGTTTCTTCAGTCTGGATCACATTACCGGGTTATTTTGTTGCACTAGTGTGATGCAAGTTTCAATTACGTTGCACCTCGATTGCGCTTAATTTTTCGGCAGGCTATCAACTCCACCATTCCGCTGCACATAATCACCTGACGTGGCTGTTTTTTAACAGGCCAGGGCAAACTGGCATGCATTGTGCTTGTTACTTCAATAACAACATTGCGAGCAATGACAGCCAGGTAACATTGAGGACGACATGAGCGCTCACGCCGAACTGCTGAAAAAAATCGAGGCTGCCATTAGCCAGCAAACGCCCAGCGAAAAACGGATAAGTTCGTGGCTGCTCAGCCATTCCGAACAAATCCCCTTTGAAACGGCGGACAGCATTGCCCAGGCGACCGGCACCAGCGGAATTACTGTCGGGCGTTATTTGCGCAAGCTGGGATTTAAAAATCTTGATGATGTGAAAAACCTGCTGCGCGATGTGCCGAATACGCCGTACAAGCAATGGGGCGTGATTGACCGTCTTGATTCATGGGAGCAGCAACGCACGCTGCCGGATCCGGCCAGTCAGTCATTACAAATGGAGTTAGAGGCTATCCGCTATGTCTACCAGCTGGCGCAGACGGAGACCTTTCGCCATATCAGCCAGCAAATAGCCGAGGCCGAAACCGTCATCGTGTTGGGGATTCAGTCCACCCGGGGCATCGCGAACACCTTCTTCAGTCATCTGGAATATCTGCGACCGCGCGTGACCTATGCCGATGGCAGCTCGGGCAGTTGGCTGGAGTCGCTGAACTCCGAGTCGTCAAAGCCTTACGTCATTCTTACGGATACGCGAGCCTATTCCACCGTAGCAAGACAGTTTTGTCGGGTCGCCACCGCACGTGGCGTGTCGATGGCGCTGGTTACCGATATCTGGTGTCCATGGGCCCGGGATTATCCGGTGGATTTACTTCAGGTAAAAACGGACACCGCCAATTTTTGGGATTCGCTGGCCCCCATCAGTTGCCTTTTCAACCTTCTGCTGTCTGCAGTCGTCGAACGCCTTGGCCCCGCGCTTTCTCAGCGCCTGGCACAAAACCGACTGTTGCAGCAGGAATTTGGTCAGTTTGAACATTGATAAAACAGGGATTACAGAATGATGCAGGAAACAGAGCTGGTCGATATCGCAGTGGCCTTTCCGGCGCTGACTATCGATCTGAAATATGCCACCGCCGATAACATCACGGGCCAGCCCATCTACAGCGTAGCCCGCTGCCTGCTGCATCCCGATGCCGCCGTCGCGCTGGAGAAAAGTATTGCTATTGCCAGCGTGGCGGGTTTTACGCTGCTGGTGCTGGACGCCTATCGCCCACAAAAAGCGCAGGAGCTGCTTTGGCACGCCTGTCCTGATCAGAATTACGTCGTGCCTTTATCGCAAGGCTCGAATCACAGCCGTGGCACCGCGATTGATGTCACGCTAATCGATGCTGACGGGCACATTCTGGATATGGGAACCGGGTTTGATGAAATGCAGGCGCTGTCGCACCCCTACCATCCCGACGTGCCGCTGGCTGCTCAGCGCAACAGGCTACTGCTTAATGCCGTGATGTTTGGCGGTGGCTTTACTGGCATTGCGACCGAATGGTGGCATTTCGAGTTACCGGAAGCGGCCCGTTATCCGCTGATTAACGATGTTTTCACCTGCATATCCCCAGCCCAGACTGACGGAGTTTTACCATGACAATGACGCACACAGCACCCCGTTATTTTCGCCCTTTGTTACTTGCTATTACCCTCGCGGCCACGACGACATCCGTGCTGGCTGCGGTACCGAAAGACATGCTGGTGATCGGAAAAGCGGCCGATCCGCAGACGCTGGATCCGGCGGTGACGATTGATAACAATGACTGGACCGTTACGTATCCTGCCTACCAGCGCCTGATCAAATACAAAACAGAAGACGGTAAAGGCACCACGGAGATCGAGGGCGATCTGGCTCAAAGCTGGCAGAGTAGTGACGATGGCAAGGTCTGGACGTTTACGCTACGTCCGGATGCCGCGTTTGCCGATGGCTCACCCGTGAATGCTGAGGCGGTTAAGCTCTCTTTTGAGCGTCTGATGCGTATCAAACAAGGCCCGTCGGAAGCCTTTCCAGCCGACATGAAAGTCGAGGTAGTCGATCCGCATACCGTGCGTTTCACGCTGAACACCCCGTTCGCACCGTTTCTTTATACGCTCGCGAATGACGGCGCGTCCATTATTAACCCTGCCGTGCTGAAAGCGAACGCCGCCGATGATGCGCGCGGCTATCTGGCCGAGCATACCGCAGGATCCGGTGCCTATATGCTGCAACGCTGGCAGAAAGGTCAGCAGCTGGTGCTGGTGCCTAACCCGCACTTTACGGGGCCTAAACCGGCCTTTAAGCGCGTTTCCGTGAAAATTATCAGCGAAAGCTCTGCTCGTCGTTTGCAGCTGGCAAAAGGCGATGTCGATATTGCCGATGCGTTACCGGTAGACCAGTTCGCCGCGCTGAAGAAGCAAGGTGACGTCACCGTCATGGATTATCCCGCCCTGCGTGTGACCTACCTCTATCTGAACAACAGCAAAGCACCGCTAAATCAGCCTGATTTACGCAGAGCGATCTCCTGGGCGACCGACTACCAGGGCATGGTACAGGGCATTCTGGGCGGCAACGGTAAACAGATGCGCGGTCCGATTCCGGAAGGCATGTGGGGCTATGATCCTCAGGCCATGCAGTACAGCTTTAACATGGATAAAGCCAGGGCTGAACTGGCTAAACTGCCCAGCAAACCGCAGACCTTGTCCTTTCTCTATTCGGACAACGATCCAAACTGGGAGCCGATTGCCCTTTCCATGCAGGCCAATCTGAAGACGCTGGGCATCAACGTTAAGCTGGAAAAACTGGCCAACGCCACCATGCGCGAGCGTATCGGTAAAGCGGATTATGACATTGCCATTGGCAACTGGAGCCCGGATTTTGCCGATCCCTACATGTTCATGAACTACTGGTTTGAATCAGACAAAAAAGGTCTGCCCGGCAACCGCTCTTTTTATTCCAATCCGGCGGTCGATGCGCTGCTGAAGAAAGCGGTTTCCACGACCAGTCAGGCTGAACGGACCCGCGATTACCAGCAGGCCGAGCAGATCGTGATTAACGATGCGGCTTACGTGTATTTATTCCAGAAAAATTATCAGGTTGCGATGAATAAGTCGGTTAAAGGCTACGTGTTTAATCCGATGCTGGAGCAAATCTTTAACCTCGCCACCATGCATAAAGAATAACAACCTTCACGCCCGTTCACGCAGGGCCTGCCTGGCCCTGCTGAGGAAGACATGATGAGTTACTGGAGTCTGTTAAGACAGCGTAGCTGGGGACTGCTGTTGGTCGTCGCTGGCGTCTGCGTCATTACGTTTATTATTTCGCATCTTATTCCCGGGGATCCGGCCAGGCTGCTGGCCGGCGATCGTGCCAGTGATGAAATTGTCCAACACATCCGCCAGCAGTTAGGGCTGAACTTACCGCTGTGGCAACAATTTATCCGTTATGTACAGCAACTTTTGCATGGCGATCTGGGCACCTCGATCCGCACAGGCCGCCCGGTGTTAGATGATTTGCGGGCATTCTTTCCCGCCACGCTGGAGCTGGCCTTTTGTGCGCTGTTGATCGCGCTGCTGGTCGGCGTGCCGCTGGGCGTGCTTTCTGCCGTTTATCGCAACCGCTGGCTTGATCATCTGGTGCGTCTGCTGGCGCTGACCGGTATTTCGACCCCGGCGTTCTGGCTGGGACTGGGTGCCATCGTCCTGTTTTATGGCAAGTTGAACCTGCTGCCCGGCGGCGGACGCCTGGATGACTGGCTTGATCCACCCACACGCATCACCGGTTTCTACCTGGTTGATGCCTTGCTGGAGGGCAATACTGAGGTCTTTATGAACGCCCTGCAGCATCTGATTTTGCCTGCCACCACGCTGGCCTTTGTCCATCTGGGCATCGTGGCGCGTCAGATTCGCTCGGCCATGCTGGAACAGTTGAGCGAAGACTATATTCGCACCGCGCTGGCGAGCGGACTGCCTAAGTTTACTATCGTCGTGCGCTATGCCCTGCCCAACGCCCTGATCCCCTCTGTGACCGTGCTGGGGCTGGCCCTGGGTGACCTGCTGTATGGTGCCGTCCTGACCGAAACCGTTTTTGCCTGGCCCGGTATGGGCGCGTACGTGGTGTCCTCGATTCAGGCACTCGATTTTCCCGCCGTGATGGGTTTTGCCATCGTCGTGTCCTTTGCGTACGTGCTGGTCAACCTGTTTGTGGATCTTCTTTATCTGTGGATTGACCCGCGCATGGGTCGGGGAGCGTAACGCATGATGATGACGCAAGAACAGCCTGCTGTACGTCAGGCGAAACCCACGCTTCTCGTCTGGAAGCGTCGGCTCTGGATGGTGCGTAAAAGTCCACTGACCCTGCTGGGGGCCGCCATTATTGTCCTGATGCTGGGATTGATGGTGTTCTCGCCCTGGCTGGTGCCCCACGATCCGAATGCCATCAGTTTGACCGACCGTCTTCAGCCGCCCAGTGCTGCGCACTGGTTTGGCACCGATGAAGTGGGCCGGGATCTGTTTAGTCGCGTGCTGGTCGGCAGCCAGCAGTCTGTCGCGGCGGGACTGGCCGTGGTGCTGCTGGCGGGCATCAGCGGTTCATTACTGGGCTGTCTGTCCGGTGTTCTGGGCGGTCGCAGTGATGCGCTCATTATGCGCCTGATGGACATCATGCTGTCTATCCCTTCGCTGGTGCTGACCATGGCGCTGGCCGCGGCGCTGGGACCGAGCCTGTTTAACGCCATGCTCGCCATCGCCATTGTGCGTATTCCTTTTTACGTCCGGCTGGCACGCGGTCAGACGTTGATTGTCAGACAGCATACCTTTGTCGAAGCCGCCAAAACCTTTGGTGCCTCGCGCTGGCATCTGATTAGCTGGCATATCCTGCGTAATGCACTGCCGCCGCTGGTGGTACAGGCCTCGCTGGATATCGGCAGCGCCATTCTGATGGCCGCGACGCTGGGCTTCATTGGCTTAGGCGCGCAGCAACCGACCGCTGAATGGGGCGCGATGGTAGCGAACGGGCGCAACTACGTGCTGGACCAGTGGTGGTACTGCACCTTCCCCGGCGCGGCGATCTTAATCACCGCCGTTGGATTCAATTTGTTTGGCGATGGGATTCAGGATCTGCTGGATCCGAAAGCAGGAGGACGTCACTGATGCAAGAGAGAATCCTGACGATTGAGGATTTACGCCTCAGTTTCCCGGTCTATCAGGGCGAGGTGAATGTGCTGAACAATGTGTCCATGCACATTAACCGTGGTGAAATTGTCGGCGTAGTCGGGGAGTCCGGTTCGGGGAAATCGGTCACCGCCATGCTGGCGATGCGGCTGATTCCCGAACACAGCTATCAGATCAAAAGCGGCAAACTGGAACTGGCGGGACAGAATGTCCTGACCGCCAGTGAGGCCGCGATGCGTAAAATGCGCGGCAATCGCGTTGCCATGATCTTTCAGGAACCCATGACCGCCCTGAATCCCACTCGCCGCATCGGCAAGCAGATGGTAGATGTCATTCGACAACATCGTCCCGTGTCAGCCCGTGAGGCCAACGCACGGGCGCTTGCGCTGTTGGGCGATATGCAAATCGCGGACGCAAAGAACGTGATGGCGCGCTATCCCTTCGAGCTTTCCGGCGGCATGCGTCAGCGTGTCATGATCGCCCTGGCCTTTTCCTGTGAACCCGATCTGCTGATTGCCGATGAACCTACGACCGCGCTGGATGTCACCGTACAGCGTCAGGTACTGCGCCTGTTAAAACAAAAAGCGGAGGCAACGGGCACGGCGGTGCTGTTTATCAGCCACGATATGGCGGTGGTTTCGCAGTTGTGCGACCGGATTTACGTCATGTACGCCGGCGCAGTCATTGAAAGCGGCATGACGGAAACCGTCCTGCATTCACCGAGCCATCCCTATTCCATTGGCCTGCTTGCCTGCTCGCCCGATGCCAGCGAACCGCGCGCCCCGTTAGCGTCCATTTCCGGCACCGTCCCCAACCTGACCTGCCTGCCCTCGGGCTGTACGTTTCGCGAGCGCTGCTTCGCGGCAGGCGAACGCTGCACCCGCGCACCACGTTTACAGGCGACGGGCAACGCTGCCCAGCAGGTGGCTTGCTGGTATCCACAACAGGAGACGCGCCATGTCTGATGCTCTGCTCACGCTACAAAACGTACACGTTGCCTTTCCTGCGAAGAAGAACTGGCGTGGCAAAGTGACGGAACGGGTTCATGCACTGAATGGCCTGGATATCCAGGTCAGACAGGGCGAAACGCTGGGCATTGTCGGTGAATCCGGTTGCGGCAAAAGCACCCTGGCGAAACTGTTGATGGGCATGCTGAGTCCGACAACGGGTCAGCTTGACCTGGCCACCGCCGCTGGCGGAGGCCGGGAACGTCGCATGCAAATGGTCTTTCAGGATCCGCTCTCGTCACTGGATCCCCGCCTGCCGGTCTGGCGTATCATGACCGAACCGGTCTGGATTCAGTCACGCGCGTCAGAAAAAACGCGACGCGCCCTGGCTGAATCCCTGGCCCGTCAGGTGGGGATTCGCCCGGAATACCTGGACCGGCCACCGCATGCGTTTTCCGGCGGTCAGCGTCAACGCATTGCCATCGCCCGGGCACTGTCCTCCCAACCCGACATCATTGTGCTGGATGAACCTACCTCGGCACTGGATATTTCTGTCCAGGCGCAGATTCTGAACCTGCTGGTGGAACTGCAACAGCAGTACAATCTGACGTATATCCTGATCTCTCACAACGTCTCGGTCGTCCGTCACATGAGCGATCGCGTTGCGGTCATGTATCTGGGCCAGATTGTCGAACTGGGCGCGGCTCAGCACGTTCTCGATTCACCTCAGCATCCCTATACGCAATTGCTGATGGACTCTGTGCCACGTATTGGCGCGCCGCTGGAGGGGGCTCCCGTCAACACCGAACTACCGGGTAACCGCCACCTGCCAACCGGCTGTTTCTTTCGCGATCGCTGTCCGCAGGCAACAAGTGGCTGTGCCACGCCTCAGCCTTTGCGCGTTCAGGATGACGGGCGGGCGGTCAGGTGCTGGCTGGCCCATAACCTTATGCATGCCTGATTCACAACACATCAAGCGGGTGGCGCAACGCGACCACCTTTTAACGATCACTCTTTCAGGAAGACATTGCGATGAAAATCATTGTGCTTGGCAGCGGCGTGGTGGGCGTCACCACCGCCTGGTATCTGCAGCAGGCAGGGCATCAGGTCACCGTGATCGAACGTGAAGCGGGCCCGGCATTGGGTACCAGCGCCGCCAACGCCGGTCAGATCTCGCCTGGCTACGCCGCGCCCTGGGCCGCACCAGGCGTGCCGCTTAAAGCGGTTAAGTGGATGGTGCAGCGCCATGCGCCCCTTTCGGTACGGCCGGATGGATCTCGCTTCCAGCTGGCCTGGATGATGCAGATGCTGAAAAACTGCAATCCTCACAGCTATGCCGTCAATAAAGCCAGGATGGTCAGACTGGCAGAGTACAGCCGTGACTGCATCAGTGCGCTGCGGGCCAGCACAGGAATTGAATATGAAGGACGCCAGGGCGGCACCCTGCAGCTGTTTCGCACAGAACAGCAGTTTGAAAACGCAGCGCGTGATATTGCCGTGCTGCAGGAGGCTGGCGTGCCGTATCAACTGCTTGAAGCCGACCAGCTGGCGACCGTCGAACCTGCACTGGCTGACGTAAAGCACAAGTTGACGGGAGGTTTACGGTTGCCTAACGATGAGACTGGCGATTGCCAGCTGTTTACCCAGCGACTTGCCGCCCTGGCGCGCGATGCCGGCGTCACGTTCCGCTTTAACACGCAGGTGGATGCGCTACTGACCGAAGGTGACAGGATCAGCGGGATTGTCTGTGGCGATCAGACGCTGACGGCGGACGGGTACGTTATGGCATTTGGCGCTTACTCTACCCAGTTGCTTCGACCACTGATGTACATTCCGGTGTATCCGCTGAAAGGCTATTCCCTGACGATTCCCCTCGCCGATGAGGCCGGTGCCCCGGTTTCCACGGTACTGGATGAAACCTATAAAATTGCCATCACGCGTTTTGATAATCGCATCCGCGTCGGCGGTATGGCGGAAATCGTGGGATACAGCAAAACCCTGCTGCCCGCGAGACGGCAAACGCTTGAGATGGTGGTAAACGATCTTTATCCCCGTGGCGGCCGCGTTGAGCAGGCGACTTTCTGGACCGGATTACGGCCGATGACGCCTGACGGCACGCCGATTGTCGGTCATACACATTTCACCAACCTGTGGCTGAACACCGGACATGGCACGCTGGGCTGGACGATGGCCTGCGGATCCGGCCAGCTGTTAAGTGATGTGATTTCAGGCAAACAGCCCGAGATTGCGCACGCAGACTATGCGGTTTCGCGCTATGCCTGAGCGCGTCACTGATGGCGAAGCTCGTTACACGGCCTGCGCGCAAGCCCAGGCCGAGCTCCAGGCCCACTGGAAATTATAGCCTCCCAGCCAGCCGGTCACGTCAACGACTTCACCGATAAAATAGAGTCCCGGCACGTCACGTGCTTCCATTGTTTTAGAGGACAGCTGAGTCGTATCCACACCGCCCAGCGTGACTTCAGCGGTACGGTAACCCTCCGTGCCGTTGGGCTGCACCTGCCAGTTGTGCAACGTCTGCACCAGCGCTGACTGCTGCTTGCTGTTCAGCTGCTTCAGCGTGACATCCGGCACCACCTGCATTTCCTGTAAAATTTCGACCAGGCGCTTAGGCAGAATTTTCGCCAGACTGTTTTTCAGACTCAGATTCGGGTGCGCGTCACGCTGAATCGTGAGGAACGCATCCAGCGGCGTGGCAGGCGAGAGATTGACCGAGATAAACTCACCCGGCTGCCAGTAGCTGGAAATCTGCAAGACCGCCGGGCCGGACAGGCCACGATGGGTAAACAGCATCGCCTCTTTGAAGACGGTGCCGTCTTTCGCTTCGATGGTCGTTTCCAGCGCCACACCGGACAGTGTCTGCAGTTGTTCAAGCAGGGGTTTATGCAGCGTAAAGGGCACCAGGGCGGCACGGGTTGGCAACACCGTTAACCCAAACTGCTCGGCCACTTTATAGCCAAACGGTGACGCGCCCAGGCCCGGCATGGAAAGCCCGCCGCTGGCGATGACCAGCTTCTCTGCCTGTACGCTGCTGCCGTTGAGTTGCAGGACGTAGCCCGCTTCATCGCGGGTTACACTCAGGATTTCGCTGCGCAAACGCAGGGTCACACGCCCCTTTTCACACTCGGCGAGCAGGAGATCGACCATCTGCTGCGCAGACTCATCGCAAAACAGTTGCCCCAGCGTTTTCTCGTGCCAGGCAATGCCGTGACGATTCACCAGATCGATAAAATCCCATTGGGTATAACGCGCCAGCGCTGACTTACAGAAATGGGGATTATTCGACAGGTAGGCGGCCGGTTCGGTATAGAGATTGGTGAAATTGCAGCGCCCGCCGCCTGACATTAAAATCTTGCGGCCCGGCTTTTTGCCGTTATCCAGCAGTAATACGCGGCGACCGCGCTGTCCAGCCTGCGCGGCACAAAAAAGCCCCGCGGCCCCTGCTCCAATCACGATAACGTCAAACTGTTCCACTGCCATTGTCCACCTGATAAAAGAGGGGCAGATTGTAGTGATCTGCCTGCGTTGATGCCAGTGTCAAAAAATTGCCGCAATTATGTCATAATGTAAATTTATAATTTTTAAGGAATTTACGCCTTTAAGCTTACAAAATTGACACTTTTAAGCCGGTTCAGGTCTATATTTTCCTTTCCCAGACCACATATTGTCGCGGATAATGCGCCGCGTTCATGTCCTCCAAAATGGCGTAACGTCTATGCTACATCTGTTTGCTGGTCTCGATCTTAGCACCGGCCTGTTACTGGTTCTTGCTCTGCTGTTTGTATTGTTTTACGAAGCAATTAACGGCTTCCATGATACGGCCAACGCGGTTGCGACGGTCATCTATACACGCGCTATGCGTGCTCAGCTTGCTGTGTTAATGGCTGGGGTATTCAATTTCTTTGGCGTGCTGCTCGGCGGATTAAGCGTGGCTTACGCCATCGTGCATATGCTCCCGACCGATCTGCTGCTCAATGTTGGCTCCGCTCACGGTCTTGCTATGGTCTTCTCCATGCTGCTGGCCGCGATTATCTGGAACCTGGGAACGTGGTATTTAGGGCTTCCGGCCTCCAGTTCTCACACCCTGATCGGCGCGATTATCGGTATTGGCCTGACCAATGCGTTAATGAGCGGGACATCGGTGGTGGATGCGCTTAACATTCCGAAAGTGCTGAATATCTTCCTGTCGCTCATTCTCTCCCCCATTGTCGGTCTGGTGATTGCGGGCAGCCTGATTTTCCTTCTGCGCCGTTACTGGAGCAACACTAAAAAGCGTGCACGCATTCATATGACGCCCGCTGACCGTGAGAAGATTGACGGCAAGAAAAAACCGCCTTTCTGGACCCGTACCGCCCTGATTATCTCCGCCATTGGCGTCAGTTATTCACATGGTGCTAACGACGGGCAAAAAGGCATTGGTCTGATTATGCTGGTCCTGATTGGCGTTGCGCCAGCGGGCTTTGTGGTCAATATGAACGCGTCGGGTTACGACATCACGCGAACGCGCGATGCTGTGAATCACCTGGAACAGTATTACCAGCAGCACAGCGAATCACTGACCCATATTATCCAGATGGCACCGCCTAAGCTGCCCACGCCGGAAGAAGTCGAACCCACCAGTCCCAAAGAGTTTCACTGCGACAGTGCACGTGCGCTTCAGGCCGTGCAGCGTGCGCAGGTGCTTCTGAACAATCTGCAAAACTACAACGACTTGTCGGTTGAGCAACGCAGCCAGATGCGTCGCCTTTTGTTGTGTATTTCCGATACGGCCGATAAAGCGGCGAAGCTGCCGGAAACCTCGCCAGAGGATAAACGCTTCCTGGGCAAGCTCAAAGGCGACCTGCTGAACACCATTGAGTACGCCCCGGTGTGGATTATCATGGCGGTCGCACTGGCATTGGGAATCGGCACGATGATTGGCTGGCGCCGTGTGGCCACCACCATCGGTGAGAAAATCGGTAAAAAAGGCATGACGTATGCGCAGGGCATGTCGGCGCAGGTTACTGCCGCAGTGTCCATAGGGATTGCCAGCTACACCGGCATGCCGGTTTCCACGACCCACATCCTTTCGTCTTCCGTGGCCGGCACCATGCTGGTCGACGGTGGCGGACTGCAGAGTAAAACGATCAAAAACATCGCCATGGCCTGGGTTTTCACCCTGCCGGTCTGTATTTTGTTATCAGGTTCACTCTACTGGATAGCGCTGAAGCTCATCTGAGTAAGCAGCTCATCAGGGCGACTTCGGTCGCCCTTTTTAATGCCAGATAGCCAGGGCGATCAAACTGATAATGACTAATCCGCACAGCGAACTGGTCAACAAAAACAAGCCTCTTACCCGCTCACACCGGCGAATAAATTCGTCATCATGATGATCAAGATAGCGCCTTCCCCAAATATAGCGGACCAGCCGCACCTGCTTGCCAGGCTGACCATGGGAGGTGAAAAAACCCGCGCCGTCAACATATTGGTATAAGAGGGGATCGCACCCCCGCAGAACCACCAGCAGCGCACGCAACGAAGAGAAATAGCGCGCCATATTTACAAGGCATACCACACAAAGAGCCCAAAAAAGCGCGATAGTGCTGATCATGTCACCCTCCTTACCGGCACCGCAGAACAGTGCAGAACGCGCACCATGCTGAACAGTCCCTGCAGAATTTGCCAACAACCCCGTTAAGCGATTTGTAGTTTTATTTTTGAATCATCAGAAAAGTAACAGCCATGTGATCAAGGCTGCTTTTTTTAGTTTAGGAGAAATGTTCAATTTTTTACCAGCGAGGATTTTCGTTTTATACGAGTAAAAATCGTTCATCATTGATCTTATTCACAAGCCAGACGGCTTCAGAAGCATTTGTTAACACACAGGGCTATACTTTCAGGTATAACAACAGCATTGCCTGTATTGCAGGTTACCCAATTTGGTGGCGCTCATCGCCCGTTCGCGCAATGGATTTCGCAGCTGTGACGCGTCTGGAAACCGCTGCCATTCTGAATCTCGTGGAAGGAGTTATATCATGGCTTATAAACATATCCTGATTGCAGTCGATCTTTCGCCAGAAAGTCAGTTATTAGTGGATAAAGCTGTCTCGCTCGCGCGCCCTTACGACGCCAAAATTTCGCTGATTCATGTCGATGTGAATTACTCTGATCTGTACACCGGCCTGATTGACGTCAACCTGGGCGATATGCAAAAGCGGATTTCTGAAGAAACCCATCTGGCGCTGAAAAATCTGTCAGATGCAGCGGGCTATCCCATCACCGAAACCCTGAGCGGCAGTGGCGATCTGGGCCAGGTGCTGGTCGATGCGATTAAAAAATACGACGTGGACATGGTGGTGTGCGGTCATCATCAGGACTTCTGGAGCAAGCTGATGTCATCAGCGCGTCAGTTGATCAACACCGTGCATATCGACATGTTGATCGTGCCACTGCGCGACGAGGATGACGAATAACCCGCACGAAAAAAGCCGGGGCGGTTGACGAGAAGGAACGTCGTCGCCGACCGGCTTGACATGACTACTCCGCGAGCGGCGGATAGATATCGAAGTGGTGGCTTTTCGTGACCACCGCAGACTGCGTAACGACACCGGCCAGCGGTGGCGCATAATCAGGACGTTTCACCACGATACGCTTCTTTGCCAGACGGCGGGCCGGTTCCAGCAAGGCATCCGCATCCTCATCCGCGCCGACTAATGACTGAAACACCCGCATCTCTTTTTTCACCATGGCGCTTTTTTGCCGATGGGGATACATAGGATCGAGATAAACCACATCTGGCGGTGGCGCAATATCGGTGAGTGCCTGAATACTGGAGGCATGAATCAGTGAAAGACGTTCACGCAGCCAGCCACCAATTTCCGCATCCTGATAGCCACGCGCCAGCCCGTCTTCCAGCAGTGCCGCCACCACGGGATGCCGTTCCAGCATGCGCACCCGACAGCCTAAGGCCGCCAGCACAAACGCATCGCGCCCTAACCCGGCGGTCGCATCCACCACATCGGGCAGGTAACTGCCTTTAATGCCGACCGCTTTTGCTACCGCTTCGCCACGGCCACCGCCAAAACGCCGGCGATGCGCCATGGCACCGGAAACAAAATCCACGAAGATGCCGCCCAGTTTAGGCTCATCCCGCTTACGCAGTTCAAGATGCGTTGCGGTCTTTACCAGCGCCAGCACCGCATCGTCACAATGCGTCAGTTGCCAGCGTTCGGCCAAAACAGATAAGGCGCCGTCACCGGCGCCTGTTTCATCAAACAAACAAATTTTCACGTACGGCTTATCCCTGAATACCGTAGTGTTCCAGCATGGCATCCAGCTGAGGCTCACGGCCACGGAAGCGTTTAAACAGCTCCATCGGTTCTTCCGAACCGCCGCGCGTCAGAATGTTGTCGAGGAAGGACTGACCGGTTTCGCGGTTAAAAATGCCCTCTTCTTCAAAACGTGAATACGCATCCGCCGCCAGTACATCGGCCCACAGATAGCTGTAATAACCCGCTGCGTAACCGCCCGCGAAGATATGGCTGAACGCATGCGGGAAGCGGCCCCATTCCGGGCTGGGGACCACGGCGACTTTGCTTTTCACTTCGCGCAGCGTCTCCAGGATCTGTGCGCCTTTTTCTGGGTTGAATTCAGTATGCAGACGGAAATCGAACAGACCGAACTCCAGCTGGCGCAGAATGAACAACGCCGCCTGGTAATTTTTCGCTGCCAGCATCTTATTCAGCAGGTCTTCAGGCAGTGGCTCGCCGGTTTCGTAGTGCCCGGAAATAAACGCCAGCGCCTCCGGCTCCCAGCACCAGTTCTCCATGAACTGACTTGGCAGTTCCACCGCATCCCATGGCACACCGTTAATGCCTGACACGCCAGCCGCCTCAACGCGGGTCAGCATATGGTGCAGGCCGTGACCAAACTCATGGAACAGGGTGATCACTTCGTCGTGCGTGAACAGCGCCGGTTTACCACTGACGGGACGGTTAAAGTTACAGGTCAGGTAAGCGACCGGTTTTTGCAGGCTGCCATCGGCTTTACGCATCTGCCCAACGCAGTCATCCATCCACGCGCCGCCACGCTTATGCTCACGCGCATACAGGTCAAGGTAGAAGCTGCCGCGCAGCTCGCCACTTTCATCAAACAGATCGAAGAAACGCACATCCGGGTGATAAACATCCACATCCGTCCGCTCTTTGGCGGTGATGCCATAGATGCGTTTGACGACTTCAAACAGGCCAGACACCGCACGGGATTCCGGGAAGTAAGGACGCAGTTGCTCATCACTAATGGTGTAGAGGTGCTGTTTCTGTTTTTCGCCATAGTAGGTCAGATCCCAGGGATTCATGGTCTCCACGCCGTACTCTTTCTTCGCGAAAGCACGCAGTTGCGCCAGCTCTTTCTCGCCCTGTGGACGTGCGCGGTCGGCCAGATCGTTCAGGAAATCGATCACCTGAGCAGGGCTTTGCGCCATTTTGGTCGCCAGCGATTTATCCGCGAAGGAGTCGAAACCCAGCAGCTGAGCCAGTTCGTGGCGCAGAGCCAGCTCCTCGGCCATAATCGGGCCGTTATCCCATTTGCCCGCATTAGGGCCTTGATCGGAGGCGCGGGTGGAATAAGCACGATACATTTCTTCACGCAATGCGGCGTTATCACAGTAGGTCATCACCGGCAGGTAGCTGGGAATATCCAGCGTCAGCAACCAGCCTTCCTGACCTTTGGCTTCAGCCTGCGCTTTCGCTGCGGCCAGTGCGCTCTCCGGCATGCCCGACAGTTCACTTTCGTCAGTGATCAGCTTGCTCCAGCCCATCGTGGCATCCAGCACGTTGTTACTGTAGGCAGAGCCCAGTTCAGACAAACGCGCGGCAATTTCGCCATAGCGCTGCTGCTTGTCTTTTTCCAGACCAATCCCGGACAGCTCAAAGTCACGCAGGGCGTTATCGACGGCTTTCTGCTGCGCCTGATCCAGCGTGCGGTAATGACTGCCTTCCTTTAAATCCCGGTAAGCCTGATAGAGCCCTTCGTGCTGACCAACCCAGGTACTGTACTCAGACAGCAGCGGCAGCGTTTGCTCGTAGGCTTCACGCAGTTCCGGACTATTTTTAACCGAGTTCAGATGGCTGACCGGCGAAAAAATACGGCTCAGGCGATCGTCGGCTTCTGCCAGCGGCTGGACAAGATTGTCCCAGGTGTAAGGTGCGCCGTGCGCTACCACTTTTTCCACCATCGCCCGGCATTCATTTAAAACGTCGGTCACGGCAGGCACCACGTGCTCAGGCTTAATCGCCGAAAACGGGGGAAGCGTGAACGAGGTGAGTAACGGATTAGTCATAGCGCAGTCCTTTAACAATGTGTGGGGCGCGATGAATCGCGCAACGCAATCTTATTAACATGCGGTCTGGAATGCTGAAAATCAATGGTGTAACCGGTCATGAATAGCAGAATAGCGCCAGGCTGGCCTTCCGCCGGCGTTTGGATTAACCATAGCAGAGGATAAAACAGGCTAACACACCGATGGCGCAGAAGGTTTACCCTGTAATCCAGGGCCAGAGGCCCGCTGCCGTGCGCGAAATGCCAGCAATTATTCTTATCTGTCGTTATAATCGGGCCAACTTGATTATTTTTAGCTTCAACCGCGGACATACCCTTTTTTATGTTGAGTTATCGCCACAGTTTTCACGCTGGCAACCATGCCGACGTGCTTAAGCACACCGTACAGAGCCTCATCATCACTGCGTTAAAAGAGAAAGAAAAACCGTTTCTCTATCTGGATACGCACGCCGGTGCAGGACGTTATCAACTCAGCGGCGAGCACGCAGAGCGCACGGGTGAATATCTGGAAGGCATCGGACGCATCTGGCAACAACCGGACGCGCCCGCCCTGCTGCAACCCTATTTCGATGCGATTCATGCCCTGAACCGTAACGGCACGCTGCGCTACTATCCTGGCTCTCCGCTAATCGCCCGCCATCTGCTGCGCCCTGAAGATAAGATTCAGCTGACCGAGCTGCATTCCAGCGATTATCCGCTGCTGCGTACCGAGTTCAGCAAAGACAGTCGCGCGCGCGTTGAAAGGGCCGATGGCTATCAGCAGCTAAAAGCGAAGCTGCCACCGCTGTCACGTCGTGGACTGATACTGATTGATCCGCCTTATGAAATGAAAAGTGATTACCAGGCCGTTGTAAAAGGCATTCAGGAAGGTCACAAACGTTTCGGTACCGGTATTTATGCGCTGTGGTACCCGGTCGTCTTGCGTCAGCAAATCAAACATATGCTGCGCGAGCTGGAGGCCACGGGCATCCGTAATATCCTGCAGATTGAGCTGGCCGTGCGCCCCGATAGCGATCAGCGTGGCATGACCGCGTCCGGCATGATTGTCATCAATCCCCCGTGGAAGCTGGCCGATCAGATGAACACGCTGCTGCCGTGGCTGCATCAGAAGCTGGTGCCAACCGGCACAGGCCATTTCAGCGTTAACCAAATCGTACCTGAATAATTCCTTTCCCAGCTTAACGTCGCCGCGCACAGCACGGCGGCGTTGAACGTAGGTCATTTTTATGTGGATCATCCTGGCGGGCGCGCTGACCGCCCTGCAACCGGCGAAACGCCTCTCTCTGTTATTACTCGCGCTGGCAACGGCGCTGGGCGTTTATCAAAACGTCCTCGACTGGCCCGTTACCTTTGTGTTTGCGGCTGTCGCTGCCCTGGTCGCGTTTCGTATCTACGATCGCCGGAGTCGGCGATGGCAGATCGTCAGCGAAGCCCTTCTGGTGTTGATTTCGCTGGCGCTGATGCTGCACCTTATTCCGGGATTCAATAATCCCCTGCAGGTCGAGGCGGTTAAGGTCGGTGCCCGCAGCGTGCCCTTCTCATTTTCCTTTAATTTCGATAAAGCGCTGATTCCTTTTCTGCTGCTGGCCTGTCTGCCGACGCTGTTCAACGCAGAGGCGCATCCGCCGCGCTCGCCGGCCTGGTGGCTCGCGCCTGTCGCCGCCGTGCCGCTGCTGTTGGGCAGCGCCGTGTTGCTGGGCGGCCTTGCCGTCGAAACGCACCTTCCGGACTGGCTGGGGGCGTTTGCGCTGGCCAATCTGTTTTTTGTCTCACTGGCCGAAGAGGCGTTTTTCCGGGGTTATCTCCAGCAGCGCCTGCGCCAGAAATGGGGCGGCGTGATCGCCCTGCTGGTAACGGCACTGCTGTTTGGTCTGGCCCATGCATCTGGTGGGGTGCTGCTGATGGTCTTTGCCGCGCTGGCCGGACTGATTTATGGTCTGGTCTGGCACTGGAGCGGCCGCCTGTGGCTGGCGACCGCGTTCCATTTTGCACTCAACATGGTCCACCTGCTGTTCTTTACCTACCCTGCGCTGGCGCACTGATCCCTACAGCGTGAAGACCGCCAGGTCGTGCGCCATCTCGGTGTCAGGGAAAATGCGCTGGCATTCTGCCAGCAGGCGCGCCATGTCCCGGGCGAGATAACGCGAACTAAAATGGGTGGCAATCAGGCGCTTTGCTCCGGCCTGCTTTGCCACCGTCGCAGCCTGTAAGGTGGTAGAGTGACCGCGCCCGTTGGCTTTTTCAGCCAGCGCCTCTTCCAGCGTGGTTTCATGCACCATCACATCAACGTCCGCCGCCAGCTGTAGCGCGACGTCAGTGGGCGCAGTATCTCCAAAAATGGCCAGCGTTTTGCCTTTCACTGGCGGCCCAAGATACTCAGCGCCGTTAACGGTACGCCCGTCTTCCAGCATAATCGTATCGCCCTGCTTTAACTGCTGAAACCAGGGACCGCGCGGTACGCCCTCTGCTTTCAGGCGAGGCGCATCCAGAAAACCGGGTTTGTCATGCTGCTCAATGCGATAGCCAAAGCAGGCAATGGTGTGATTCATCGGCCAGGCGGTCACGCGAAATTCGCCATCATCCAGGACCTCACCCGCGGCGATCTCGACGATCTCCAGCGGGTAATCGGTATACGAGCTGGACAGCGACAGTGCCGTTTCAACGAAGGCTTTCAGCCCTGCTGGACCGTAAACCGTCATTGGCGTGGTTAACCCCGCCATCGAGCGACTGGTAAGCAGGCCCGGCAGCCCAAAAATATGGTCGCCATGAAGATGGGTGATAAAGATTTTATCGAGTTTGCCAGGCTTCAGGTCTGAGCGCATAAACTGGAGTTGTGTGCCCTCACCGCAGTCAAACAGCCAGGTGGCGCCGCTTTTGTCGCGGGTAAACGCGATGGCAGTGACATTGCGTTGCAGACTCGGCGCGCCCCCGCCGGTGCCAAGAAAAGTCAGGTACATGCTATGCTTCCCTGTAAATAATGAAACGATAAGGCCTGTTACAATCATAGGCGCAATTTTTGCGACGCCGTACCCTGCGGCGTTACACTCTCTATCACTTTCCCAGTAACCGGATGAGACTTCCATGACCCGACATTATGACTATCTCGCCATCGGCGGCGGCAGCGGCGGTATCGCTTCAATTAACCGTGCAGCAAGCTATGGCCAGACGTGCGCCCTGATTGAAGCCAAAGCGCTGGGCGGAACCTGTGTCAACGTCGGCTGCGTGCCGAAAAAAGTAATGTGGCACGCCGCACAAATTGCCGAGGCCATTCATCTTTACGGGCCGGATTATGGTTTTGATACCACCGTTAATCGCTTTGACTGGGGCACGCTGGTGAAAAACCGTAGCGCCTATATCGATCGTATTCATCAATCATACGACAATGTTCTGGGGAAAAATAAGGTCGATGTGATCCACGGTTTTGCCCGTTTTATTGATGCCCATACCGTTGAGGTGAATGGCGAAACGATCACCGCCGATCATATTTTGATTGCTACGGGCGGACGCCCGAGTCATCCCGACATTCCCGGCGCGGAATACGGGATTGATTCTGACGGCTTCTTTGAGCTGGATGCCCTGCCAAAACGTACCGCCGTGGTCGGCGCGGGCTATATCGCCGTTGAGCTGGCGGGCGTGGTAAACGCATTAGGTTCAGAAACCCATCTGTTTGTACGCAAACATGCGCCACTACGCAATTTTGATCCGCTAATTACGGATACGCTGGTTGAGGTGATGAACGCGGAAGGCCCAACGCTGCATACGCAGGCGACGCCAAAAGCGGTAGTAAAAAATGCCGATGGCAGCCTGACGCTGCAGCTGGAAGACGGCAGTGAATACACGGTTGATTGCCTGGTCTGGGCGATTGGACGCGTTCCTGAAACCGACGGCCTGAATATTCAGGCAGCGGGTGTGGCGCTGGACGAGAAAGGCTACATCAAGGTCGATAAATTCCAGAACACCAACGTGCCTGGCGTTTATGCCGTCGGCGATAACACCGGTGCCGTCGAACTGACGCCGGTCGCCGTCGCGGCGGGCCGTCGCCTGTCAGAGCGTTTGTTCAATAACAAACCGGATGAGCATCTGGACTACCGCAATATCCCGACTGTGGTGTTCAGCCATCCCCCCATCGGCACGGTGGGCCTGACAGAGCCGCAGGCGCGCGAACAGTACGGTGATGACCAGGTGAAAGTCTACAAATCCGCCTTTACCGCGATGTACACCGCCGTCACGCAGCATCGCCAGCCGTGCCGCATGAAACTCGTCTGCGTCGGTCCGGAGGAAAAAATCGTGGGCATTCATGGCATTGGCAGTGGTATGGACGAAATGCTGCAGGGCTTTGCGGTTGCGTTAAAAATGGGCGCGACCAAAAAAGACTTTGATAATACCGTGGCGATTCACCCGACGGCGGCGGAAGAGTTTGTCACCATGCGCTAACCCGTTCCTCTCTGCTGCCGACAGACAGCAGAGAGACCACCGCTCGCTGGCCTTCGCGCCAGTGAGCGATTTATCAGTTGAAATAGGTCTCCCGCAGCGGCGTCAACGCCGCACCGAGTGCCGAGCTGTCGCCCTCAATAGTGCTCAGCAGAATATCCGGATACTCCGCCGAAATATTCCAGCGTTTGCCCGAACTGACCCGGGGCATGGCTAAAAACATTTCGCCCAGCTTACGGGGCAATTCGCCGCCTAAAATAATGGCACCGGGATCGATAACGGCATTCAGGGCATCCATGGCCCGATGTAAATTGGGCGTGACTTCGTTGACCCATTGCCGGGCAATGGGCCAGTCCGGATCGAATTTATTATTCAGATCGCGAATGTTGTGAATTTCAATACCGCCGTTGCGCAGTCGATCAATTAAGATCCCCAGCGCAGGACGCAGTTTGCCCTCTTCCGGCGAAAAAATCCGGCTGATCTCGCCCGCATTGCCAAAAGCGCCCTGAAACGGTTTGCCGTTAATGACAATGCCGCCACCAAAGCCGTAATTAAAAGAGAGGTAGCCGAAGGTCTCGTAGTGCAGGCCCGCGCCCAAAAAAGCTTCTGCATGCGCGGCCGTCGTGGCGTTATTTTCAATCCAGACGGGCCGGTCAAACAGCGTCATAATTTCACGGCGCAGATCAATGCCCATCCAGTTTTTCAGCGGTTCTGGCGGATTAAAATATTTCCGAGCGTCATACAGAAAGCCCGCCATGCTGTATCCGACGCCACACACTTTTTCTGACGAAATACCAATATGTTTTAAGGTATCCAGATAATGGCGTTTGAGATCCAGCAGCGTTCGGGCAGGATTGCCGGGCAGCGTGTCCAGCACGCAGTATTCGATAATATCGCCGCGGAAATTAATCAGGCTTGCCGCCACGCTGTCAGAGTTAATGGAAATACCGTAACTGTAACGTGCGTCCGGATTCAGGGATAACGACGGGCTGGGCTTACCCCTTCCCTGTGAGGGCGATTCCCCCAGGCTGAGAAAACCGTTTTCGGTCAGTGTATCAACAATACGGTGAACCGATGACTGATTCAGAATCGTTTGTGAAACCAGCGAGGAGCGGGAAATGCCGTGATTGCGGCGGACAAGCTCAAGAATAAGTTTTTCACTGCGATTAAGTTCGACTTCATCACGACCTGAATATCCATGAACCACCACGTTATCCTCACCGTTTTAATGACAGGTTCTGTTACACCCTAGCACGCTTTTATGCATTCCGAATAGTCATGCGCCTGACCTTTACGTGCTGTGTGAACATGCTGATTCAGGACGATATTCCTAAAAAAAATCGCATCACCAAATCATCATAATACTGACACAAAACAGGCCGACACTCTAATTTCATGCGTAAAGCATTATATTAAATCAGCGTTTCCCGTTGCTGAGTCATTGTGCAGCACAAGGTAAACGAACGAGCTCAGGACCTTTCACAAAATGAACGGATTAAGAATGGATACGCGCGTAAAGGTGATTGAACGTATTGCTCAAGAAGCATCACAGCTGGCGCTGGATTATTTCAGGCAGCTCAGTGAATTAGAAATCTGCGAAAAAAGGCCCCAGGATGTGTTCAGTGAAGCAGACCAGGAGGTTGAGAAGCTGATTCGTCAACGTCTGGCGCAATATTTCCCCAATGAACGCGTCATTGGCGAAGAGCAAGGCGGCGAACTCAGTGACCGTTACTGGTCAGTCGATCCGATTGATGGCACCAGTAACTTTCTCCGTGGCTCGTCGTTATGGGGCATTTCTGTCGGTTATGTCATCGACGGCGAACCGGTCATCGGGGTGATTGTTCATCCGGTGTTAAACATCATGCTGAGCGGGGGCAAGGAGGCCGGCATTTATTTTAACGGCCAGCCTTTTACGCGACCCGAAATCGCCCAGGGACTCAAAACCGTTGCCATTGGCGACAGTCCTTCATGGGACTTCACCCACCAGCTCTGCATTGAAAAAGCGTACCGGGATACTGGCTGGAATGTGGTGCGCTACCGCTGTGCCACCATCGGTTTAAGCTTTAGTGTGCTGGGCTATGTCGATGGCTATCAGGAGTGCTTCAGCAGTATGTGGGATGTTTCCGCGGGCTATGCCCTATGCAAAGCCGCAGGGCTTGATGCTCATCTGGCCGGGAGCCAGGAAAAAAGTTCAACACATGTGAGTGTTGGCACCGCGGCACTCAATCGCCTTTCCGCCCAGTTTATTCCGCATCCCCGCTTTACCCCCGCCTGAATATCCGTCAGTCCGAGCTCTCTTCCTGCCGTCTTTTCAGGACAGCGTTTCGGCGCTGTCCTCCCCGCTTTTTTCTTCATATGACCGACAAACGTTCTGCCTTCAATATTATTCACTATGCATGATAATAGTTAGCAGAGTAAATGTACGAAATCAAAGCAACTCATTATTATCATGTTAAATATGGGTTTTATAAAATTAATAAATTCTTAACCTGCCTGAAATTGCCTAATTTCGCCGCATCAAATTATTATGCGCATCGCATTAATTAAGATGCACACATTTCTTCAATGACGGGGCAGCCATACGTGAATACGCTTGAAATCAATAATGCCATGCTCAGATTCGACGACTTTGTCGCGCTGGACGGCATTTCACTGAAGGCCGAAAAAGGACAGTTCGTTTCCCTGCTGGGTCCGTCTGGATGTGGCAAAACCACGCTGCTCAAAGTGATTGCGGGCTTTTACAGCCTGGACAGCGGGGAAGTCCTGATTCACCAGCAGGACATGCATCAGGTTAAACCTGAGCACCGCGATACGGCCATGTGCTTTCAGTCCTATGCGCTGTTCCCTCACCTGTCTGTGGCCGAAAACATTGGGTTTGGGCTGAAGCAGAGGAAAATGGCCAAAGCGGAGAGACAGGATCGCGTCACGCAAACCGCCGCTCAGGTCTCGTTAAACGCCCACTTACCGAAGCTGCCTGCGCAGTTATCGGGCGGTCAGCAGCAGCGTGTCGCGCTGGCCAGAGCGCTGGCTGTGCGGCCCGAAATCGTGTTGTTCGACGAACCGCTGTCGAATCTCGACGCCACATTACGCGACAGAGTCCGCCTCGAAATCCGCCAGCTGCAGCGTTCACACGGGTTTACCGCTATCTATGTGACCCATGACCGTGCAGAAGCCCTGTCCATGTCTGACGTCGTCGTGGTTATGAACGCCGGACGCATTGAGCAAACCGGCACCCCTGAAGATATTTATTACTCGCCGGTTAACCGGTTTGTTGCGGGCTTTGTTGGCCAGGCGAATGTGATGAAAGCGCATGTCATCGACGGTGACAGTCACACCGGAATGTATCGTGTTTCCTGCGTGCTGGGTGAAATGAACATTCACAGTCCTGTTCCGCCCCTTTCCGACAAGGTATACACCTTCTGGCGTCCGGAAGATGCTCTGCTGAGCGAACAGGAAACCGGTATGAATACCCGTGCTTTCGAAATAGGTGCCGTGAGCTTTCTGGGCAACCTGTCCGAGCTACAGGTTCACCCAAAGGACCATGAAGAGCCGGAATACCAGTGGCATATTCAGTTAGTCGGTAAAAATCATATTCGGGAAGGAGATAGCGTTAATTTTTCCATCGCGCCTGACAGGATTCGCTTTTTGCAGGAAAGCTGGTCATGAAAGTGCACAACCGAAACATAGTCGCCTGGTTACTGGTGCTGCCTGCGGTCGCTCCCGTCGTGCTCACCCTGATTCTGATCGTCGTTATGGCCATCGCGCAATCTGTCGGACTGTTCAACTTTGGCGCGCCTGCGCATTTTACGCTGCAGTACTGGGAAACCATCCTGAACGACAGTCAGCTGTGGCGCGCCACCGGCTATTCCCTGAAAATTGGCGTGGTCAGTGCCGTCCTGTCTGTGGCGCTGGCCCTGCCGCTGGCGCTGTGGCTGAGAAAGCCCTTTCCCGGCTCTGTGCTGATGAGCGGCTTACTGAAAGCCCCGTTGATGGTACACGGGCTGGTCGCCGCCCTGCTGTTCATCAATCTGATTTCCTGGCAGGGCTTTATTAACCTCGGCCTGCTCAAACTGGGCATCATCTCGCAACCCATCCGTATGCAGAATGATCGCTGGGGCATTGGTGTCATTATCCTGCAGGTCTGGAAACAGCTTCCCTATGCCCTGTTGATCATCACCGGCAGCCTGCGCGCTATCGGGGACGAAATCGTTGATGCGGCCCGCGATCTGGGCGCAGGCAAAACCGCCCGCCTTTTACAGATCATTCTGCCCTTATCCATCAAAGCCGTTCAGGTCTCGCTGATCCTGATCTTCATTGGCGCATTGGGCGACTTTTCATTCCAGGTCGTGGCTGGCCCCACCAGCGTTTTCTCCCTGTCGCAATACATGCTGCGCTTTCCGGAAATCAGCGCCCAGGGCTGGAACCTTGCGGCCGTGGTGGCGGTGATATTAATGCTGGCGGCGTTTGTCGGTGCGGTGGTGCTGGCCGGTGTGGCGAAGTGGCTGCAAAAAGTGGGAGAACATAAATGATGAGAGCCAGAAAAAGCATGTCGCCCCTGCGTATCATGATGATGATCCTGATTACCGCACTGTTCATGTTGTGGCTGGTGATCCCCTTTATTCTGACCGTGCTGTGGTCTCTGGTGGATAAAACGCATCCCTGGGCCTGGCCGGATGCCCTGCCGCCCGTGCTTTCCCTGGGCCGCTGGGTCGAAGTCTGGACGACCACGGCCCTGCCGCAGGCGCTGAAGAACAGCTATTTACTGGCGGCAACCGTCTCTGTGCTCACGTTGCTACTGGCCCTGCCAGCGGCCTGGGCGTTTGGCCGGATGTCGTTTACGGGTAAATCCCTGCTACAGAATGCGGTTTTGCTTCCGCTCATCGTGCCCGGCTTTGTGATTGCGCTGTTTTTTTCCATGCTGTTGAACGTGGTGGGCATCCACAGTCGGTTTGTCGGCATTTTACTGGGACATACCATCATCTTAATGCCCTATGCCGTGAGGATTCTGACCCTTTCCTTTTCTCAAATACGTCAGGACACCCTGGATGCCGCCCGCGATATGGGCGCGTCTGTAGTAAATCGTTTTTTAGTTGCCTGCCTGCCAACTATCAGACCCGGCATATTTGCGGCCTTAATTATTGTCTTTACGTTATCCATCGAAGAGTTCGCCATTAGCTTTATTGTCGGCTCGCCGGATTTTATTACCGTACCGACAATTCTTTATTCTTATCTGGGTTACAACTTTATCAGACCTAATGCCGCTGTTATTTCTTTAATGCTGGTCGTGCCGAATGTCATTTTAATGCTGATAGCTGAAAAATTACTGACAAAGAATCCCGTCGCCGCTTTTGCTGGAAAAGGCTGACGGTTATTAACTCGCTTAACTGGGGAAAATCATGTTCAGACGATCTGCCACCTTATTATTACTTGCGTGGGCTTTTTGTACTCAGGCTCAGGATATTACACAAATGGACTGGCAACATATTGTTGACGAGGCTAAAAAAGAAGGGAAATTAACCTGGTACCAATGGTATTACCAGGATCGTCTTAAAGAGCAGGTCAGCCTGTTTGAAAAACAGTACGGTATTGCTGTTACGATCTCTGAAGGTCCGCTGCAAGGCAATATTAATAAACTCATGGCTGACCGGGGACGGGAAGCAGGCGATATTGATGTGTTTTCGATTGGCGGAGGCGCATTCGGTACGGTATCGCCTCAGCAAACGTTTTTTGGCCCGATTAATACGCTGCTGCCGGAAGGCAAAACCCTGAACTACACCATTGAGGGTACGGACAGTAAAGGTTATGGCGTGGCATTTTGGGGCAATCAGACGGGCCTGGCCTACGATTCGCGCCGCATGAAAGAAAGCGAGTTGCCCCGTACCCTGCCGCAGCTCACCACCTTCCTGCAGACTCATCCTCAGGAGTTTGGCTTTAACGTGGAAAACGGCGGTTCCGGTCCGGCGTTTATTGAATCTGTCACGCGTACGCTGGTGCCTGGCTTTGATTTCACCAAAGGCGATGCGGATGTAAAAAGCCTGACGGCCTTACAACCGGCCTGGAACTGGTTCAAACAACTGCGTCCTGATTACATTATTACCGCCTCTAACGCCGACAGCGTAACGCGACTGGTGAGCGGTGAGTTTCTGCTGGTCCCCGCCTGGGAAGACTATCTGGTGGGCTTAGAAAACCACGGCGAAGTCCCCAAAACCATCCGACTCTACATCCCCGATTTTGGCATGCCCGGCGGCGGAAATATGGTGGCGATTCCCAAGAATGCGCCGCACAAAGCGGCAGCATTACTGTTTATCCACTGGCTGACGCTGCCCACGACACAAAGGCTGTTTCAACAGGTTTATGGCATTACGCCACAAAATAAAGAAGTGAATCGCGATGCTGGTCTGATCAACAGCAAAGAACGTGTTCATGGCACCCAGTTCATGCCTAAACCGCTGGGCGACGAAGTCAGAACCGAATTTTCTAACCAGGTCTTACTTAAGTAAGCCTGTGCTAACCCGACAACAGAAGGTAACGCTGAGCATGCCGACAAAAAAACACCCTGTACGCGTAGTGAATTCCCGCCTGATTGCACATCGTGGTGCGCCTCTGCTGGCACCAGAAAACACACTGCCTTCTTTTCAGGCGGCCGTTGAGCATGGCGCGACGTGGATAGAGGTGGATGTCAAACTGACCAAAGACAGGCACCCGGTCATCATTCACGATGATGCGGTGGATCGGACAACAAATGGCACCGGCTACGTCGCCAATTTAACCCTGGACCAAATCCGGTCGCTGGATGCGGGCGTCTGTTATGGCCACCTGTTCAAAGGCGTTAAAGTCCCTACACTGGCTGAAACCGTGGGATTTGTGCTGGATAAAGGTATTGGCCTTCAGCTGGAGATCAAACCAACGTCTGGTCAGGAAATTGAAACCGCGGAAATTGCCATTACGCAGCTGAAATCGCTGTGGCCTGCGGATGAAAAGAAGCTCTTTATCAGCAGCTTTTCTGAGCTCTCGCTGAAGGTTGCGGAAAGGATCATGCCTGACGTCCCGCGTGGACTGGCCGTGTGCGTTCCTCCCAGCGATCCTGTGGCATTACTGGCCAGAACCGGCTGTCAGATCCTGCACTTCCTGGCGGACTTTGCGACGGATGACGACCTGAAACGCCTGGCCGATTCCGGTATTGAATTTGCGATTGCCACAATTAATGACCCTGCTGTCGCCCGTAAATATTTACACAGTGGCGCGCAAACGATATTGAGCGATATACCTGATTTAGCCATTTAATAATAAATACATTATCAAGGCGTTATGCGCCCTGATAATCAACACCAGGGAAAACCATAAAAATACGGCCACATGATGTAGCCACGTAACGCTTTTAATTATTTCGTCATAACGAAACTGACATTTTTGAACAATGCCGCCTTGTGCGGAAATAAACCTCATGCTTCACCAACATTAAAGGGTAGATGATATGCAACGTAAAATAAAAATATGCGCGCCGCATGCACTGTGTTTGCTGATCTCATTTTCTGCATGCTCCGCTGAAATTTATAATAAAAACGGTAATAAACTTGATCTGTACGGTAAAGTCGATGCGCGTCATGTCTTTTCGGACAATACCGCCGAAGATGGTGATAACTCTTATGCGCGCCTGGGTTTTAAAGGTGAAACCCAAATTAACGATCAGCTGACAGGCTATGGTCAATGGGAATATAACTTCCAGCTGAACCACAGTGAAGGCGGCACTGACGCACAAACCGGGAATGCGACGCGTCTGGGTTTTGCAGGTCTGAAACTGGCTGACTTTGGCTCATTCGATTACGGCCGCAGCTTTGGCGTGCTGTATACCGCATCGGCTTACACCGATATGGCACCGATTTACGGTTCCGGCACCATGACCACCAACGACAACTTCCTGTCAAAACGCTCAACCGGCCTGGCCACCTGGCACTCGCCAGACTGGAACGGCCTGAAGGTCATTCTTCAGTATCAGGGGAAAAACGACCGCTCAACCGCTAAGCTGGCAAACGGCGACGGCTACGGTGCCGGTCTGACCTACAGCATTACCGATGGTTTGAGCATTGCTGCGGCCGGTATGAAAGCCAATCGTACGCTGACACAGCAAGCTGACGGTCAGGGTGACGATGCGACGGCATGGGTGACCTCGGCCAAATACGATGCGAACCAAATCTACCTTGCCGCGATGTACGGTGAGGCCAACGATGTGACCCCGTACGGCCAGCTGTCGCAGATTGCTGATAAGACGCATAACTTCGAAGCCATTGCGCAATATCAGTTCCTCAATGGCTTACGCCCTTCCATTGGTTTTGTCACGCAGCGTGGGGAAAACCTGCAAGGCGCAGGCAACTTTGCCGGTGGAAGCCAGACCATGCAGAAATATATTGCGGTGGGCACCTATTACTACTTCAACAAGAACATGCTGACCTATGTGGATTACCGCATTAACCTGTTGAAAGATAATGACTTTACTCGTGCTACCGGTATCACTACGAAAGACAGCGTCGGGATGGGCCTGACCTATCAGTTTTAATCGCAGTGACCGTGCTTTATCACATGCTTTGCCCTGTGTCGCTTCAATCCTGAGAATCGCTGTTTTAGCGAGGCCGGCAACTGCCGGCTTTTTTTATGACCGGCGTCGCCAGGATAACTAAAGGACAGTGGCAGACCGATGCGTCAACGGTGAGGGGTTCTGATCAAGGTTTTCCAGCCATTTCACATAGGCCTGATCCCACAGCGCAGCCGGCGTGCCCGCTTTACCCAGGCCAAAACCATGCCCGCCGCTGGAAAGCTGAATCAACTGAACCGGCACGCGATTGCGGCGACAGGTATCGCGCATTAACTGCGTGTTAAAGGGTTTCGAAGTGTGGTCGTCACCGGCCTGAGCCAGGAAGGTTGGCGGATAAGCGTGCGTGACATAATTTTGCACAGACCAACTGGCTTCTTCCTGTGGGCTGGCATCATTACCGACCATCATCAGATGTGTATTGGTATGTTGATAAGGGGCTTCCAGGGTAATGACCGGATAAATCAGCCCGACACTGTCCGCTTTGGGGATTTCATGATCCACTCTGTCAATGGGGGGATAGGACTGAAAGTCCGGACGCGCCGCCGCCATCCCCAGCAAATGCCCACCGGCCGAAAATCCTAATACATGCACTTTTCGTTCGAATGAGCGAAGCAGACGCAGCGCGCGCTGGGCATCCTGTAAAGGCGCCAGATTTCCGGCCTGCCACTTTTCACGCGGCAAACGGTAGCTGAGAACATAGGCGGTATAGCCGTTGGCATTTAACCAGTGTGCAACGGGCCAGGCTTCACGTCCCATACCGATCCAGCGGTAGCCGCCGCCTGCCGCGATGAGCACCGCTTCACCGTTGGGGTTTTCAGGTCTGAAACGCTGAATCGCCGGGCTGACGATATTCGACCAGGAGCCCCATGCATCAACACGTAATTTTCCGCCAGGGCCGCCACCGCCGGGCGGTTCGTCCGGCCAGAGGGGAATAATATCATCGCGGGCAAACAGTTTGCTGGTAGCCAGTGAAAGCGCAAGCGCTCCTGTGCCGAAAATAAAGCGTCGACGCGTAATCATGATGCCTGTTAAATCTATGCCAGAAAGGTCAGACGGCCCTGTCGGTCCGCTGCGTTTTTATTATGTATCGCACGTTTGGTGAAGACGCTGGCGATTATGTACGCAATCGGGCATGAAAATCCATTAAAAAACGCGCCATTTTAGCGCGTTTATTGACGATTTAACTGCGGTTAATCTTCCTGCTGGAACTGCGTCATCACCGTTTGCTCACACTGCTGCGTATTTTTACGCAATTTAGCGCGCTCTTCGTCACCCAGCTGCAGCCATGCGCTGGCGACTTCATTCGCCAGTTCCTCGTCAAATTCAGGTTTATTGAAGGCGGAAGAGGACTGCGATCCTGCGACGCTGGATTTCATTTTTTCGACATACTGATCGGCTGTCGATACGCTTTTTTCACTGCTCACGATGTGACACAGCTGGCTGGCGTAAGCACTTTGTTCCGTGTCGTCTGCCGCCAGCGCACTGCCAGAGGCCAGTACGCTCAGCAACAGTATCTGAGATATCTTCATCGTCTTCTCCTGTTATCAGTTAACCCACTTTCATGACTGGTGCTGCTTTGCATCCAGTCGGGCCTGGCGCCAGTTTAGCAGCGGCGTTACCGACACGCCGTGCACCACGATGCTGCATACCACCAGCGTCAGCGCCATATCAACCATCATCGTTGCCTGCGAGCCGCCCATACCATGGACCCAGGCAAACGCAATATAATTAAGACTACCTATACCGCGAATCCCCAGCCAGCCGATGAGCAAACGGTGAGGAAGCGATACGCCGCAGCGCAGCGTGACCAGCCATACGGCGAGTGGCCGGACGACCACAAACAGCAACAGGCCGAGCATCACGCCCTGCATGTTCCAGTGATGGGCCAGCGTCACGCCGAGGACCACCATCATTGTGGCCGCCAGTAAACGCTCAATAGTATCGCCAAAAGACAGCGCGTCGCCTACCACTAAACCGACCGATTTCACCATACCGCTACCGTGTTGCTGTAAACGCTGGTTGGGATTGACCAGTGCTTCCGCAGGCAGCACCCGATCGTCATCCGGCATATCATCAGGCTGATAACGTTTGAACACACCCAGTTCAGCCCGACGTAATCCCAGGCCTGCCGCAAAGGTAGCCAGAAAGCCCGACGCGCCCAGCGATTCAGCAAGGGCATAGCTCAACGCAATGAGCGCCAGCGCCAGAAAGTCATTGGGTGCGACATCACCATGCGCATGACGAAGCCGTGCGGCCAGCAGGCCGACTAACCGCCCCAGACCAAACCCCAGCAGAATGCCGCCGCCAATGGCCCACGCCACATCAATGGCTGCCCAGCGTGCCAGCATACCCGTGCCCAGACTTTCACCGTTAAACAGCAACAGGGCCAGAATGAGTAACGGCAGCGCCGAACCATCATTCATGCCCGCCTCACTGGATATCGCAACGCGCAGGGCATCATCGTCCTGCGCATCGCTGACGGAAATCAGGCTGGCCAGTACAGGATCGGTGGGCGCAACAATAGCACCAAAGGCCAGCGCAATCGGCCACGACAGCCCCACCAGCCAGTGAGACAGCAGCGTCATTGCGGCGACCGTCAACAACATGGCCGGAAACGCCAGCAGGCTGCCCGCGCGCCATTGCCTGGCTTTCAGCGGCAGACGCAGCTTGAGCCCGGTGATGAACAGCGACGCGGCCATCGTTATCTCGGTAATATGCGCGACCAGTTCAGCATGGCGGAGGATATCGATTTCAATCACATCAAATCCCCACGGCCCACAGGCGATCCCGGTTAATAAAAAAAGACCAAAAGAGGTCACGGGGCCGCGGTGGATCCACCCTGATGCCAGCGACATTAATAACAGCAGACAGCCCGTCGCAGCTGTCCAGGCAATGAAGTTCATAACGCACCGTTTTAATTGAGTTTATGACTAAGCCTGGCACATTTGCTGGCGGGCGGAAGAATCAGTCCCTGAGGTGACGACTGGCGAGGCGGATCAACAGGCTGACAGCGGCGGCAACGGTGGATAACACGACAACGCCATTCCAGCCCCAGTGCGCCAACGCCAGGCTACCCAGTGCCGCCCCGCTGGCCATACCGATAAACACCACGGTAAACAGCAGGGCATTTAGCCGGCTACGCGCCTCGGGAACCAGACCGTAAATCAATGTCTGATGGGCCACCAGGGTCGCCTGCACGCCTAAGTCAAAACCTATTGTGCTGATAATAATGACGGCCAGTTGAGCAGACAGCGGCAGGAAAGGCAGTAAAAACATCAGCGCGAAAGAGAGCGTCACCAGACCGGCACCAAACTGGGTGACGCGCGCCGGGCCAATACGATCCGCCACGTTCCCGGCCAGCGGCGCGGCCAGCGCGCCTGCCGCCCCTGCCAGACCAAAAGCACCGGCAATGGCACTGTCAAAATGGAAGCGGTCGCTAAGCATGATCGCCAGCGTTGACCAGAACGCACTAAAACTCACGGAGAGCAGTCCCTGTGCCAGCGCCGCACGCCGCAGGGTTTGATGCGCACGCCATAAGTGCACCAGTGACAACAGCAGGCGGGGATAGCTTACCGACGTACCCGGCGTAAAGCGCGGCAGTACGCGCCACAGCGTCAGGCTGATCAGCAACACGGCCACAGCCGCAATCATGTACATGGTGCGCCAGCCAAAATACTCCGCCACCACACCGCTAACGACACGGGATAATAAAATGCCGACCAGTAAACCCGTCATCACCGTGCCAACCGTTTTACCCCGGCTGGCCACCGGGGCGAGCGCGGCCGACGCCGGAACAATGTCCTGCGCCACGGTCGCCGTCAGGCCGGTGATAAAACTGGCGATAAGCAGTGCGCTGATGCCGCCGGAAAAGCCACACAGCAGAAGCGCCATGACTAGCAGTAACCCTTTGATCAAAATAATGGTGCGACGATCGTGGCGATCGCCGAGCGGGGCCAGCAGCAGGATCCCCAGCGCATAACCCGCCTGGGTTAACATGGGCACCATACCGACGCTGCCAACGCTTATCTGGAACTGCTTGCTGATGATGTCGAGCATGGGCTGACTGTAGTAAATCGATGCCACGCTCAGACCCGCACCGGTTGCTAACGTAAAAACAAGGGGCGCAGGCAGGCGCTCAGTTGAATGCCGGTTCAGGTTGTGTACCACTGTCATAGTGAAATCCTCGAAAAAAGCGTGTGGCAAGTAAAGCCTGTTTTTGGCATACGCGGTAGACTGATAAAAAACAAAACGGTTATACGTGGGGCGCATGAGCAATTTCAGCAATAACGATCGTATCGCATTGATGCATACCTTTATTCGCATTGTCGAAAGCGGCAGTTTGTCTGCCGCCGCAGTGCAACTTGGCTCAACGCAGCCCACTATCAGCCGTCGGTTGCAGGCGCTTGAGCACGGGCTCGGCGTGAAGCTGATACTGCGCACGACTCACGCGCTCAAGCTCACCGATGATGGCGAACGCTGTTATGCACAGGCACGTCAACTGCTCGCCACCTGGCATGCGCTGGAAGACGATCTGACCGGCGCAGGCAGCGATCCCGTCGGGACACTGCGGGTACGCGCGCCGCATGCATTTGGTCAGGATCAACTGGTCGCCCCGCTGGTGGACTTTATGCGCCGCTATCCCCGTTTACGCATTGAGTGGATGCTTAACGACAGAACACCCGATTTTGTGGCCGAGAACGTTGACTGCGCCATTCAGGTCGGCGCGCCTACCGATCCTTCGGTCGTGGCGGTGCTGCTGGCCGAAGTGCCGCGCATTGTTGTCGCGGCCCCTGAGCTGCTCCGGCAGCATGCACCGATCACCCGGGTCGAACAGCTGGGCGCGTTGCCCTGGCTCGCGTTAACCAGCTTCTACCGTAACGAAATCGCGTTACAGCATCAGGACAAAGGTGAACCGGTGAATCTGCCGATCGCCCCTGTTTTAAGCAGCGACAGCCTCTATGCGGTACGCAAAGCCGCGCTGGCGGGCCTGGGGGCCGCCATCGTCTCGTCGTGGGTGATACAAGAGGATTTAGCAGAGGGCAGGCTGGTCCAGCTCATGCCGGAATGGCAGGCTCCGGCGTTACCGGTATGGCTGACCTATCCCTGGGCGAGCTATTATCCTGCCCGGCTGACTGCGTTTTTTGCCATGATCAAGGCGGTGTTGCCTCATTTGGCGGGGGCACGGCCGGCGTCAGGCTGACGCCGGCATCTCGCGGGAAAAGCGACCTCAGTCGCCGGCGCGGATAACGCGTGCCGTCGGTTACACGTTTTTCTTCTCTGCCCGCGACATGCTGTCCAGCCAGCCCATCACGAAGGCCGACAAAACGAAGGTCAGATGGATGATCACGTACCACATCAGCTTATCGTTTTCGACATTGCGCGCGTCCATAAACACCCGCAGCAGGTGGATGGAGGAGATAGCCACAATCGACGCCGCCACTTTGTTTTTCAGCGAGCCGGAATCCATCTTACCCAGCCAGCTCAGCTTCTCTTTACCCTCATCAATATCGAGTTTGGAGACAAAGTTTTCATAGCCAGACAGCATCACCATCACGAGCAGCCCGCCGACCAGCGTCATGTCCACCAGTGACAGCAACAGCAGGATCAGATCGTTTTCTGCAATGCTAAAAATGTTGGGCAACAGGTGAACAATTTCCTGGAAAAATTTGATGGTCAGTGCCAGTAATCCCAGCGAAAGTCCAATGTAAACGGGAGCCAACAGCCAGCGCGATGCATACATCAGGTTTTCGGTAAAACGTTCCATAATTTCCCAGTCATAAGCAGTAAAGTCGCGTATTATAACCGATCATCTGTGAAGTTATTTCAGCCCTTCAGGAGAAATTTCAGGTGCGGGCGGCAAGGGTAAAGAAAGGCGGAAACAGGCCCCGCCTTCCGGGCGATTTTCCGCCCAGATCTGACCGCCGTGACTCTCAATGATGGTTTTACAAATGGCCAGCCCCAGTCCGACGCCAGGCACGGCCGACTCTTTGTCGCCACGCGAAAACTTATCAAAAATGCGGGTCATGTCCTGTTCCGCGATGCCCGGACCGCCATCCCAGACGGCAATTTCCAGGCGGGCATGATCACACCAGGCGCGGATCCCGCGCGGCACGCAGTTACCGGCGTATTTGAGGCTGTTTTCGATCAGGTTGGTAAACACCCGCTCCAGCAAGGTGCTGTCTCCCTTAATCAGGACGATATCCGCAGGCAGATCGAGTTCGACCGCCTTTCCTTTCAGCGACGGTGCCATGCTACTGAGCGCCCCGCCGATCACCTCTTCGAGAGCCAGCCACTCTTCCCGTAAATTCAGACCGCCGGACTGAATACGCGCCATATCCAGCATATTGCTGACCAGACGAATCGTGCTCAGGGTCTGTTCGCGAATCTGGCTGGCCTGGGGCACATACTTTGAATTATCACTGGCCAGGTCGAGCATCAGCATTTCCGCCTGACCAAACAGCACGGTTAAGGGCGTGCGTAAATCGTGAGACAGCGCCGACAACAGGGCATTGCGTAACTGTTCACGCTCGGCGGCCAGCCGCGAAGCTGCTTCACTCTGCGACAGCGCCAGACGTTCCAGCGCGTTCGCAATCAGGACGGTGAAGGTTTCTAACAGCCGCTGCTGTTCGGGAATCATCAGCTGGCGCACGTTTTCTGGCTCGACGACCAGCAGCCCGCGACAGGATTCTCCTACCTTCAGCGGCAGAATCTGATAGGGCACGGCCGGTAACGTGTCTGTGCCTGCGCCGGCTGGCTGACCTTTGCTGTAGCTCCATTTGGCGATAGCCCAGTCCGGTTCATTTCCCGGCAGCGCGTTGCCCAGGGTTTGCAGCTCGCCCTGCTCATCCGGCAGCAGCAGCAGGGATCGGGCCTGCAATGTGGCGTCGAGCACGCGCTGACTGGTGGCCGCGATATCCTCGGGTGTCAGACCGCTGCCCAACGATTTAGCCATTTCATACAGTTGCCGGGTGCGCTGTTCGCGATAACGCGCGACGCGCGCCTGGTAGCGCACGCCCGCCGTCAGGTTACCCACGATCACGCCGACCGCCAGCATTACGCCAAAGGTCACCAGGTACTGTAAATCGGAGACGGCAATCGTGCCTTTCGGTGCCACAAAAAACAGATCAAAGGCAATGATGTTGATGACTGTGGCGATCACGGATGGCCATCGGCCATAACGCAGGGCCACGATCACCACCGCCAGCAGGTAGATCATCACGCAGTTGGCCGGATCAAAGCTGATCAGCACCGATTGTCCGGCGGCGGTGACCAGAATACACAGCACCAGCGCCATCATGACGCCGCGCAACTGCATGCGCCATTTGTCGCTGTTAACCCGGTCGCTGGCTAAGGGATGCGGCGCATCCTGCATGGGCTCATTGAGTGCCACTACCAGCAAATCCAGATCCGGGCCCAGTTGCCCCAGCCGCTCAGCAAAACTGTCGCGTCGCCAGCGTCGCACGGGACGCCGTCCGGTCACAATCTTGCCCAGATCGTGTTCCCGCGCGTAGCGCAGCACCGCCTGAGCGTCGTCGGGATCGGAGAGCGTTGCCGTTTCCGCGCCCATCTCCTGCGCCAGTTTGAGCGTCCGCAAAATGGCGCGGCGACGGGCCTCCGGTAAGCGGTTGAGGCGCGGCGTTTCAACATAGACAGCATGCCATTCGCTGCCGAGCCGGGCGGCCAGCCGTGCCGCCGTACGAACCAGTTTCTCGCTGCCCGTATCGTCTCCGATACAGAGCAAAATCGCGTCGCGCGTGTGCCAGACCTTGTCCCGTCCCTGGCTGTCGCGCCAGGCGCGCATCTGGTCGTCTACCCGATCGGCCGTGCGGCGCAGTGCCAGCTCACGAAGCGCAAACAGGTTGCCTTTGCGGAAGAAATTTTCGATGGCCCGCTCGGCGCGATCGCCAATGTAGACCTTGCCCTCTTTCAGGCGTTGCCGGAGATCATCAGGCGGCAGATCCACCAGCACCACTTCATCGGCGCTGTCAAAAAACGGGTCTGGTACGGTTTCACGCACCTGAATGCCGGTAACGCCGCCGACCACATCATTCAGGCTTTCCAGGTGCTGAACGTTCACTGTGGTCAGCACATCGATGCCCGCATCCAGCAGTTCTTCAATATCCTGCCAGCGTTTGGGATGTCGCGAGCCTTTCACGTTGGTATGAGCCAGTTCATCCATCAGGATGACCGCCGGATGACGTGCCAGCGCGGCATCCAGATCGAATTCAGCATGGCGGGATCGGCCGGTAGCGCGACGCGGCA
Organism: Pantoea sp. BS_8; assembly: GCF_041954965.1. Taxonomy (NCBI): domain Bacteria; kingdom Pseudomonadati; phylum Pseudomonadota; class Gammaproteobacteria; order Enterobacterales; family Erwiniaceae; genus Pantoea; species Pantoea sp. BS_8. Next base: position 46,491 of record NZ_JAVAXU010000006.1, on the reverse strand, counting down.
GCACCACCAGTCCGTTAAGAAGCTGGGCCGTTTCCGGCCGCTCGTGGGTTTCCACCACGCCGACCAGCACGTCGAGTCCCTGGGCACGGAGCCGCTGCGCCTCCTGCAGCATGGCGTAGGTTTTCCCTACCCCCGCACAGGCACCAAAATAGATCTTGAGCTTACCGCGATGGCTGTCACTGTTGGCCTGTAACAGCGCATCCGGATCGGGGCGCAGCGGTTCGTGATTCATAGCGTCCTTTTACTTATTTAAGATCGTTCAGCGCCAGATTGAGTTGCAGCACATTCACCGTGGGTTCGCCGATAAATGGGAGCAGCGGACGTTGGGTCAGGCTGTCCACCAGCGCATCCACTTTCGCCAGCGGCAACTGACGGGCCGCCGCCACGCGCGGTGCCTGCCACAGTGCTGCCTGTGGCGAAATCTCTGGATCAAGCCCACTGGCTGAACTGGTCACCAGATCCACCGGCACCGGCCCATTGGCCTGCGGATTGGCTGCACGTAACGCGGCAACGCGTTCAGCCACCGCTTTGTCGAGTGCCGGATTACTCGCGGCCAGGTTACTGCCACTGGATGCCAGGGGATTATACGGTTTGTCGCCGGTGGCAGAAGGACGGCCCCAAAACTCGCCAGGCTGGCTAAAAGCCTGCCCAATCAATGCAGAGCCCCGTTCTTCACCTTCTACCTTTAACAGCGATCCGTTAGCCTGCCAGGGAAACAGCCACTGCGCCAACCCGGTCGTGAGCAAAGGATAAACTACGCCACATACAACCGTTAGCAGCAGCAGCAGAAAAATTGCCGGACGTAACTGACTCATTTTATTCTCCTCAGGCCATACCAAACAGCACAAGCAACATATCGATCGCTTTGATACCGATAAACGGCACCAGCAGTCCACCTAATCCATAAATCAGCAAATTACGGCGCAGCAGTGATGCGGCGCTTAATGGCCGGTAGCTCACGCCTTTTAAGGCCAGCGGAATCAGGAAGACGATTACCAGGGCATTAAAAATCACTGCCGACAGAATCGCGGAGGACGGTGAGTGCAGCTCCATCACGTTGAGCATATTGAGCTGAGGATACGTAGCCGCAAACGCCGCCGGAATAATGGCGAAGTATTTGGCTACGTCGTTGGCGATACTGAACGTGGTTAACGATCCGCGCGTCATCAACATCTGTTTACCGATATGGACCACTTCCAGCAGCTTGGTCGGGTTGGAATCCAGATCGACCATGTTGCCTGCCTCTTTTGCGGCCTGCGTCCCCGAGTTCATCGCGACCGCGACATCGGCCTGCGCCAGCGCAGGCGCATCGTTGGTGCCGTCGCCGGTCATCGCCACCAGGCGGCCTTCGGCCTGATACTGACGGATCAGCGCCAGTTTGGCTTCGGGTGTCGCTTCCGACAAAAAGTCATCCACGCCCGCTTCGGCTGCAATCGCGGCGGCGGTCAGCGGGTTATCACCGGTAATCATCACGGTTTTAATGCCCATTTTGCGCAGTTCGGCAAAGCGCTCTTTGATCCCGCCCTTGACGATATCTTTCAGCGCGACCACGCCCAGCACTTTCGGGCCTTCAGCGACCACCAGCGGGGTGCCGCCCGCACGGGCAACCTCTTCCACCCGGGCGTTTACTTCTGCCGGGAACGCACCGTGACTGGCTTCAATATGACGGCGCACCGCATCGACCGCCCCTTTACGAATCAGGCGGTTCTGCACGTTCACACCGCTCATGCGCGTCTGGGCTGAGAAGGGAATAAAACTGGCTCCCATGCTGCTCAGGTCCCGCTCACGCAGATTAAATTTTTGCTTCGCCAGGACCACGATACTGCGACCTTCCGGCGTTTCATCCGCCAGCGAGGCCAACTGGGCGGCATCGGCAAGCTGTTCTTCTGTGACGCCGGGGGCCGGTAAAAACTGGGTCGCCTGGCGGTTACCCAGTGTGATGGTGCCGGTTTTGTCCAGCATCAGCACGTCCACATCCCCGGCCGCTTCGACAGCACGACCACTGGTGGCAATCACGTTTGCCCCCAGCATTCGGCTCATCCCCGCAACGCCGATGGCGGAGAGTAAACCACCAATCGTGGTAGGGATCAGGCACACCAGTAACGCAACCAGCACGGTGATGGTCACCGGCGTACCGCCCCAGGCGGAGAACGGCCACAGCGTGACGGTAGCTAACAGAAACACAATCGTCAGGGACACCAGCAGAATCGTCAGGGCGATTTCATTGGGCGTTTTACGGCGCTGTGCGCCTTCCACCATCGCGATCATGCGATCCAGGAAGGTTTCGCCGGGGTTTGCACTGCAGGTGATGACCAGCCAGTCGGACAGAATACGCGTCCCGCCGGTTACCGAGGCAAAGTCACCGCCCGATTCACGAATCACCGGCGCGGATTCCCCGGTGATGGCACTTTCATCAACCGATGCGCCCCCTTCGACCACCTCACCATCGCACGGGATAACGTCACCCGCTTCCACTAATACCGCATCCCCTTTGCGCAGCTCATCGGCCGCAATCTGCTGCCATTTTGCTCCGTAATGCGCAGCCGACAGTTTTTTCGCAAAGCTGGTTTTTTTGACGCCTTTCAGGCTGTTCGCCTGGGCTTTACTGCGCCCTTCGGCCAGCGCTTCTGCCATGTTCGCAAACAGCACGGTAAACCACAGCCAGACAGACACCGCGCCGGTAAAACTGGCGCTGCCGGTCTGATAGCCAGTAGACATCAGCACCGCCAGTACCGTGGTCAGGAGACTGCCCAGGTAGACGACAAACATCACCGGATTACGAAACTGAACGCGTGGGTCGAGTTTTTTCACGGCATCGATTGCTGAAGTGCGCAAGAGCGCTGCGTCAAACACCTGTTGTTGACGACTCATGATTAATGTCCCTGAATAAGTTGCAGATGCTCGGCTACCGGACCCAGAGCCAGAGCGGGGATAAAGGTCAGTGCGCCCACCAGCAGGACGGTGCCCACCAACAACGCGATAAACAGCGGACCATGCGTTGGCAGCGTCCCGTTACCGACCGGCTGAATTTTTTTACCGGCCATAGAACCGGCAATCGCCATTACCGGCAGGATGATGCCAAAGCGCCCCAGGAACATGCAGATGGCCAGCAAAACGTTCCAGAACGGCGTGTTCGCGCTCAGACCTGCAAAGGCACTGCCGTTGTTGTTGGCGGCCGACGATACGGCGTATAACACTTCACTGAAGCCGTGGATGCCTGGGTTAGCCATACCGGCCCGGCCAGCGTCGGTCATCATGGCGATGGCTGTACCGATCAGCACCAGCGCGGGCGTCACCAGAATGGCGAGGGCGGTCATTTTCATTTCCCAGACTTCGATTTTTTTGCCGAGAAACTCGGGAGTACGGCCAATCATCAGTCCGGCGATAAACACCGCCAGCAACACGAACAGCAACATCCCATACAGGCCCGCACCGACACCGCCGAAGATCACTTCGCCCAGTTGCATCAGCAACATAGGTACCATGCCGCCCAGGGCCGTGAACGAGTCATGCATCGCATTCACCGCACCACAGGACGCGGCGGTCGTGATAACCGCAAACAGGCTGGAATTGAGAATGCCAAAGCGCGTTTCTTTTCCTTCCATATTGATGGCGCTGTCCGCGCCCAGCGTCAGGAAGTGCGGATTCCCGTTCACTTCCGCCCACATCACGAAGGCCGCCGCCACAACAAACATCAGCGTCATTGACCACAGCAGCATGTTGCCCTGACGACGGTCTTTCACACATTCGCCAAAGGCAAAGCACAGCGCGGCCGGTAGCAGGAAGATACTGAGCATCTGCACGAAGTTGGTCAGCGCGGTGGGGTTTTCAAACGGGTGAGCAGAGTTCGCGTTAAAAAAGCCGCCGCCGTTGGTGCCCAGCATTTTGATGGCTTCCTGCGAGGCCACCGGGCCCATTGCCAGCGTTTGCTGCGCCCCATCCAGGCCGGTAATCGTCTGATAAGGCAGGACGTTCTGAATGCTGCCCTGGCTGACAAAAAACAGCGCCATCAGCAGACTGACGGGCAATAACACGTAAAGCGTCACGCGCGTCAGATCGCGCCAGGCGTTACCCAGGGTTGCAATCGAGCGATTCGCAAAGCCCCGAATCAGGGCAAAGGCGACAGCGATACCGGTCGCGGCAGAGAAAAAGTTCTGCACGGTCAGGCCCACCATCTGGCTGAAATAGCTCAGGGTGCTCTCGCCTGAATAAGCTTGCCAGTTGGTGTTAGTGACGAAGCTAATCGCGGTGTTAAGCGCCAGATCCCAGCTCAAGGCCGGAAAGTGTTGTGGATTGAGCGGGAGCTTGTCCTGAAGCAGCAGTATAGCCATCAGGAGGATCAGGCCGAAAAGGTTGAATAGCACAATGGCCAGCAGGTATTGCGGCCAGCGCATATCGCCTTGCTGTACCCCGGCGACGCGCCAAAACAGCGCTTCGGCACGGGTAAAAAGGGGTTTGTCCGCCACCAGCGCTGCCAGACCACGTCCCAGCGGCTGTGCCAACACCATCAGCACCAGCAGATACACCGCGATCAGTAAAAATGCATTGGCCGCCATCAGAAGGCCTCCGCATTCAACAGGGCATACACTAAATAGCCCAGCAACAACACGACCAGCACAATGCCGGTTATCACGCCTGCACTCACAGCAACCTCCAGAGGTTTGGATTTGCTGAATAGCTTGCGCTGAGTTACATAAAGAAAGGGTTAAAAAGCACTGGCACGCTGTAAAAAAGGTATAAAAATGGCGACGTTGGCTCAGGCAACGTCCAGCAACCAGACCCGGTTGAGGTCGATCGTTGGCCAGGCCGCGAGACTCTCCGAGCAGACAATGCTGTCCGTGCAAAAACTGTCCCCCAGATCGACCACTTCTGGTCTGACGGGGCGCTTAGCGTGCAACGACCAGAAAACATGTACGCGCGGCTTCTGAAGCGATTGTTCGCCCGCCTTGACCACCAGTGCAATACGTCCCGATGCCAGCCGCACCAGCGACCCCACCGGATACAGACCGATTGTCGTAACGAACGCATGCAGCAGCGTTGTGTCAAAATGCCCGCGCCAGGCCAGCATCGACTGTAAAGCCTGTGCGGGTGTCCAGCCCTCGCGGTAAGGACGCGTTGAGGTCAGGGCATCGTACACATCACAAATGGTGGCCATACGGGAATAGACGCTAATCTCATGGCCTTTATGGCGGTAGGGATAACCGCTGCCGTCATATTTTTCATGATGATGCAGGGCAATATCGACCAGGTCATCCCCTGCGTTCGCTTCCATCAGCATCTGTGCACCCGCTATCGGATGCTCGCACATGATGGCAAACTCGTCGTCGCTCAGCTTATCCGGTTTATTCAGGATACTGAGCGGTACGGCCGCTTTGCCAATGTCATGTAGCAACCCTCCCATGCCAACGCGCTGAAGTTGATGCGCATCCAGGCCGAGCTTTTTACCCAGGGCGATCATCAAGCCGCAGACCGCCATGGAGTGCAGGTAGGTGTAATTATCGTGATCTTTCAGTTGTGCCACGCGCAGAAGTGCGCTGGGCTCGCGCTCAATCGAACCGGCTATTTTATCCACAATATCAATCATACTGCTCAGATCGAGGCCGCAACCCATTCGCGCTTCGTTAAACAGCGCCAGGACCTTGATTTTGCCTTGTTCAAACAGCTGCTGTGCCTGTTCACGTTCCTGCGTAAAGGGAGCCTGCTGGCAGGGTGCGGTATGGACTGGCTCAGGAGGTGGTGATGAAATCGATTTCTCTTCATCAATCCATAACCGCTGAATACCTTCACGACGGAACATCGCAACCTGCTGCGGATCGGTGATCAGCATCTGATTACGAATACGTTTGTCTTTAAACCACCAGACCTCAAGTTTGTGGACGAACATGCCCGTTTTCAGTTCGTCGATCGTTATTAGTTTTATCACAATCGCCCTCCAGAGCATCAGTGGGTGATACCGTCATATCGGCAGGCGATGGGTTTTATGCAGGGCATTTTGTGCGAACTGTGGCACAGAACAACGTTTAAACATGTTGCGCGACTTTTGACCTTAACGCCGCGCGCAAAAACGGGCAATGCGCGGTCGTTACGCCACGTTGAGCAGTTTGGCCATCATCACCACATCATGAAGTTTACCTTCACGTAAGGATGCCTGACGACGCACCCCTTCGCGCTCAAAACCCAGCCTTTCATACAGCGCCAGCGCCCGATGATTGTCATGAAACACCTCAAGCTCCATGCGGGTGATGCCCAGCCAGTTACGTGCATAATCCATTGCCGTGCGGATCAACAGCTCGCCAATGCCGCGCCCTGAGAACGCCGGATTGACACCGATGCCGAAGCTGATGCAGTGACGCGTACGCGGATTATGATTTGTAAACAAGGTCAGCTCACCAACCATTTCGCCGTCTACTTCGGCAACAAAATTGATGAAGCCCTCGGCATCCATTTTTGCGAATTTCTTTTCCCAGGTGGCGACGCTGGGAAAAGGCAATTGCAGCGTCCAGGGGAAAACCGCCGGATGGCCGTATAGACGTTGGTAAGCCGCTGCATCATGTGGTTCACGGCCGCGCAGAGTGATATCCATAGAGAATCCTTTTTTTTAATCGGGCGTACACATGCACTAAGCTGTAATTCTTATCGAACGGAAAGAGTAACTGTATGTTGTATCGTCGTTTCGAACGTTTTATCAATATTTTTCAGGATGCCCCCACCGATATGCCGCCCTCACGGGTCTGGCCTTTTTATTTTTACTACCTGCGCCAGGTGTGGCCAAGCTTCGCCGCACTGCTGGTGGTGGGGCTGGTGGGCGCGCTCATTGAGGTGGCGCTGTTCAGTTATCTGAGCCGCATCATTGATCTGGTTAACCATTCCACCCCGGCTACGCTGTTTCACGATAACTGGCCAACCTTACTCTGGATGGGCTGCGTCGCCCTGATACTGCGGCCGGTGTTTATTGCGCTGCACGATATGCTGGTTCACCAGAGCATTAATCCCGGCATGACCAGCATGATTCGCTGGCAGCACCACAACTACGTTCTGCGTCAGAGCATGAATTTTTTCCAGAACGATTTTGCGGGCCGGATTGCGCAGCGCATTTTGCAAACCGGCAACTCGCTCCGCGATTCTGCGGTGCAGTTGGTCGATGCCATCTGGCATGTGCTGATCTACGCCGCGACGGCGCTGGTGCTGTTCGCCGAAGCGGACTGGCGTTTGATGATTCCGCTCATTATCTGGATTGTGCTTTACAGCGCGGCGCTGCGCTATTTTGTGCCGCGCGTAAAGGCCCGTTCCGTGGTGTCCTCAGAAGCGCGCTCGAAACTCATGGGCACGATTGTGGATGGTTACACCAATATCGCTACCATCAAGCTGTTCGCCCATAGCGACCTGGAGCGGCAGTACGCACGTGAGGCGATTCAGGAGCAGACAGACAAAACGCAGCAGGCTAACCGCATGGTAACCAGCATGGATTTGACGCTGTCGACGCTCAACGGCGTTCTGATTGTCGCCACGTCCGGCCTGGCGCTGTGGCTGTGGAGCGCATCGCTGATTAGCGTCGGTGCCATTGCCCTGGCGACCGGCCTGGTTATCCGTCTGGTTAATATGTCCGGTTGGGTGATGTGGGTGGTGAACGGCATTTTTGAAAATATCGGCATGGTGCAGGACGGACTGAACACCATTTCCCAACCGCTTAGCGTGCAGGATGCGCCCCAGGCGAAACAGCTCAGAGTGACGCAGGGGGAGATTCGCTTCGACAACATCCGTTTTAACTATGGTGGCGAGCGGCAGGTGATTAATGGCCTGAACCTGACCATTAAACCGGGGGAAAAGATTGGCCTGATTGGACCTTCCGGTGCCGGAAAATCAACGCTGGTCAATCTGCTGTTGCGTCTTTACGACCTGAACGGCGGGCGCATCCTGATTGACGGTCAGTGTATTGCCGACGTGACGCAGGAAAGCCTGCGCAGCCAGATTGGCATGATCACCCAGGATACCTCGCTGCTGCACCGCTCTATCCGCGAAAATCTGCTCTATGGCCGGCCCCATGCCAGCGAGGAAGAACTGCAACTGGCTATCCGTCGCGCCCGCGCCGACGAATTTATCCCGCTGCTGTCGGATTCCCAGGGCCGGACAGGGCTGGATGCGCATGTCGGTGAGCGCGGCGTAAAACTGTCTGGCGGGCAGCGTCAGCGTATAGCCATTGCGCGCGTGTTGCTGAAAGACGCGCCGGTTCTGATCATGGATGAAGCCACTTCCGCCCTTGATTCAGAGGTGGAAGCGGCGATTCAGGAAAGCCTGGAGTCGTTGATGCAGGGTAAAACGGTGATTGCCATCGCTCACCGTCTGTCCACCATTGCAAAAATGGACCGGCTGGTGGTGCTGGAACACGGCCAGATTGTCGAAATCGGTAGCCACCAGGAACTGCTGGCACAAAATGGCCTGTATGCCCGGCTCTGGCAACACCAGACCGGCGGGTTTGTCGGGGCGGACTAGTCGCCGCGTCGGTAGGGCAAGGCGTCCCTGGCTTCTTCGGCCCACAGGTGAACGCCCTGCCGCTCCTGCTGCAAAAAATCGTCAACGGCGGCGCGCAGGCCGGGATGACACAGGTAGTGCCAGGAGTGGGTAATCTGCGGTTCAAAACCACGCACCAGCTTGTGTTCGCCCTGCGCGCCCGCATCGAAGCGTTGCAGGCCTTCGGCGATGGCGAAATCCATCCCCTGATAAAAACAGGTTTCGAAGTGAAGCTGGTTAAATTCCGCCAGGCAGCCCCAGTAGCGACCATACAGGCTTTCCCCGTCTTTAAGGTAAAAAGCCATCGCTGCGGGCTGCTGCTGCAAACGGGCAATGACGACGCGAATGTTTTCCGGCAGACGCGCGGCCAGTAAGCTAAAAAAGGCACGCGTCAGATAAGGACGCTGACCACGCACCGCGTACGTGTTGGCATAGCAGGTGTACACAAAATCCCATTGATCTTCACGCAGTTGATCGCCGCGATACCAGTCAAATTCAAAGCCGTTCAGGGCGACCTGCTCCCGTTCCTTGCGCAGCTGTTTGCGCTTGCGTGACATCAACGTATCCAGAAAGTCCTGGAAGTCGCGATAGCCGCGATTGTGCCAGTGATACTGGCAGCCCAGCCGCGCCAGCCAGTCGGGTTGTTCCGCCAGCAGCGCGTTAGCGTGAGAGTCGGTGAAATTGATATGCGCGCCACTCAACGCCTGGCGCTCCAGCCAGTCTGGCAGCCTCGACAGCAGTCGGATAGCGGCATCGGATTTGCCCAGCACGCGCGCGCCCGTTACCGGGCTGAAGGGAATGGCACCGAGCCATTTCGGATAGTAAGCGATACCGGCTCGCTGACAGGCATCGGCCCAGGCGTGATCGAACACGTATTCACCCTGTGAATGGCTTTTTTGGTAGCCGGGTAGCGCGGCGCAGAGTTCACCCTGCTCACGCCAGACCAGATGGGCTGGCTGCCAGCCCCTTTCCGGCCTGACGCTGCCGCTGTCTTCAAGGCTCAGCAAAAAGGCATGGCGTAAAAAAGGCTGATCATCAGGCAGCAGCGCATCCCATTCAGCGGCGGGAATGTCGGATAACGTGCTCAGGGTAAACAACGACATGCATAACTCCAGACGGCAAGCGGTGACGTTTCAGTCAAGCAGGTTTTACGTTACAGGGAAAGGGAGACGGCACGTAATGTTTGCCCTCCCCTGTACGACAGGCGGCCTTCCCGGCGGTCAGTTTGATTTTGACGTTAACCGGTGTAACTGTTCAAATACCTGTCAGACAACACAACTTTTACAGGAACCGGCATGGCAAAAGCACTGGTGATTTTTCTGCACGGCGTAGGCAGTAACGGCGACGATCTGGCACCTGTCGGCGATTATTGGGCAACCTTGTTACCCGATGTGGTCTTTGCCTCACCGGATGCGCCTTATGCTTTTGAACAGGGCATGGGCTATCAGTGGTTCAGTCTGGCGGGCATTACGCCGGAAAACCGTTCAGGGCGGGTTCGCGAAGCTCGTGAGGCGTTTGACCGCGTTCTGCGTGACCTGATGGCGCAGCATGATATGGCAGAATGCTGGGAGAAGGTCATCCTGGTGGGCTTTTCTCAGGGCTCGATCATGGCGCTAGATCTACTGGCCTCTGGCCGTTATCCCCTGGCGGGCGTGGTGGCATTTTCCGGCCGACTGGCCTTTGACGGCCCACTGACACCACTCGCGCATACGCCAGCCCTGCTGATCCATGGCCGGGCTGATGCGGTGATCCCCGTCAGCGAAAGCGAGTCAGCCGCGGCCCGCCTGAAAGCTGCGGCGGTTCCGGTCGAGGCATTGATTGAGCCACAGACTGGCCACACGATTTCAGCCGAGGGCGCCCTGCACGCCGCCAGCTTCATCGCTCAGTGTCTGCAGGACTGATGGCATCCGGTTTCGCGGCGGCGTTAACCCAACAGGTTAATCAGCGCGAAACCGGCAAAACTCATCAGCAACGAGCCAATGACATGCACCAGCGCGCTGCTCATCGCCCAGAGATATTTTCCGGACTGCAACAGGGTCATTAATTCTGCGGTAAACGTGGAAAACGTGGTGAGCCCGCCACATAAGCCTGTAATGATCAGTAACCGCCAGGCGGGATCGAGCTGGGGATTTTTAATAAACCAGGCCATGGCCCCCCCGATCACAAAGCCGCCAATCAGATTCACCAGCAACGTACCCGGTGGAAGATTGGGGAAAAACGCATTGAAACGCATACCGAACCACCAACGCAGTACACAACCTACGCTGCCGCCCACGATCACAGCGAATAGCGGTTTTAACATCTTATACTCCCGTTAACAGGCATTGTGCAGAAGACGGTGGAGGGTCAGCAAATACCGGCACCTGACGCTCCCGCTCCCACGAAAGGATAAAGGATAGTGTCAGGCGTCATCAGCCGCAGGGGAAACCTGCTGGCGGTTGGGGAAGGTGGAACGCCATCACCTTGCGCAGGCAATCATACGATGCCTTTTTCTGACTGGCAACTCAGACCATGTGAACGCGCGCGCCCGTGATGTGCGGCTGACATGCAGCGTTAAAAACCCGACGCGGGTAGCCTTAAAAGGGGGGAGAATTCAGGTTTCCCCTTTTTCCGTTTTCCGCTTAAATAAATGACGGCTTTTACGCTTGCCGCGCCCGCACAATGATTGTCGCCCCGGGTGAGGCGCTCACGCTTTCTGGAGAATCCTGTGCGCACTGTCATTTTTGATACTGATATCGGCGTGGATGATGCCTTTGCGCTGGCCTATGCCGCGCGGACGCAACATCTGCTGGGCATTACCACGGTATTCGGCAACGTTGCCGTGGGCCAGGCGGTGAAAAATGCGCGGCTCTTTTGCCAGAAAATGGCGATTGACGTGCCGGTGTACCGCGGCTGCGCCCGTCCGCTGGCACGGGAACCGAGCGCACCTGCCAGGCTGCATGGTGAAGACGGTTTAGGGGATGCGTTTGATAATCCGTTTAGCGACGACGCGCCCGGTGCCGTGCAGTTTATTATCGACAGCGTTCGTGCTAATCCCGGCGTCATTACGCTGGTGGCAATCGGCCCCCTTACCAATATCGCCAGCGCCATCAACCAGGCACCGGATATTATCCCGCTGGTCAAAGAACTGGTCATCATGGGCGGCGCCTTTGGTACCGATGGCCACAGCGGGAATGTGACACCGTTCAGTGAATTTAATATCTGGAAGGATCCTCATGCTGCGGATCAGGTCCTGTCCTCGGCCTTGCCGGTTATTCTGATCCCGCTGGATGTTACCCATAAAGTGTTGATCAATAGCGATGAGGTGGATCAACTACAACAGCCGATCCTGCGGGCGATCTGCCGCCCTTATCTGGCGTACAGTCTTGAGAAGGAAGGATTTGCGGGAATGGCGTTGCATGACACGCTGACGATATCCTGGCTGTGTTTGCCCGAGGCATTTACGCTGGTGGAAAGCCCACTGCGAGTGATTACCGAAGGCATCGCCTGTGGTCAGACGGTGCGCCAGATCAGCACGCTGGCTTCCCGTCACAACCCTTTTCGCGATTTGCCCCGACAACGCATCGCATTGGGCGTGGATGCCGACGCCGTGCGTCGCCACTTTTTCCAGTCGCTCTCCGGAACGGCGTAGCGCGTGCGGAGACAGCGCACACCGTTGTCTCCGGCTTCAGCGATCAAAATCGATAACGCCCTTAATTAACGCTCGATTGTTGATGACCTGCGCCTCAAAGTGTTCTGCCAGCGTCGAAAACGCGAAACGCCGGTTGAGCATCATATCGGCACGTAACGTCCCGGCCGCCATGAGTTCACGCACCCGATCAAAATCCTCACGGGTGGCGTTACGGCTACCCATGATCGTGCTCTCCTTCTTGTGAAACTCACTGTCAGGAATCACCAAATCCCCTTTATGCAGACCGACATACACGACTGTTCCGCCATGGCGAATCAGGCTTACGGCCGCGTTCATCGCCGCAGGATTGCCTGTGGCATCAAGCACCTTCAACGGCAGCCTGCCATCAAATTCGTTTCGCAGTGAGGTTATAAACGCCGCATCAGCCGGATTGAGTGCACAGAGGCCCAACTGCTGACTGACGTGCTGACGGCGGTAATCACTGGTATCCGCGACCACCACCTGCGCGCCGTTAGCAGCGGCAATGGCGGCAGCCCCCAGGCCGATCGGCCCCGCCCCCACGACCAGCACCTGCTCGCCCTGCGCCACCGCCGCTCGCCGCACCGCGTGGGCGCTGATGGCAAAAGGCTCAATGAGCGCTGCGGCTTCTGGCGCAAGATCGTCCACCACCAGCAGGTTAGCTGCCGGTACGCAAAGATAGTCGCTAAAGCCGCCATCCTGATGGACACCCATCACCGAAATGTTTTCGCAGCAGTTGGTTTTACCGCTGCGGCAGGCATCGCATTCAAAACAGGAGAGATAGGGAATCAGTGCCACCCGCTGTCCTGCGGCTAAATCGTGAACGGCAGCGCCTGTCTCCACCACCTCCGCACAGAGTTCATGGCCGAGGACACGCGGATAGCTAAAAAAGGGTTGGTTTCCTGCCCAGGCGTGAATGTCGGTGCCGCAAATGCCTGCGCTGACGATTTTAAGCAGCGCTTCAGTCGCGGCAGGCCGGGGTTGAGCGCGTGTAGCCCAGACCAGCGAACGCGGTTCTGCGATGACTAAGGCTTTCATAGTGGTCATGGCTACTCTCCGGTTATCAAAAGCGCAGTTATGGCGAATCTGGCTGAGGCACCGTATTCCCCTCTTCTCACTTTGTGAACCAGAACGGCTTTTTTGGGCCTTCAATGGTTTTTAATGCATAAAAAACCGGAGCCCCCGCATGAGCCGCAGCCAAAATTTACGCCATAACGTCATCAACCATATGCTGGAAAGCATCGCCCAGGGCCACGTTCAGTCGCCGCTGCCACCGCAGGCCGCCCTGGCCGAAATGTTCACAGTCAGCCGCACGACCGTGCGTCATGTGCTGAGTTATCTGCATGAGCGGGGCGTGCTGGAAAAAGTCAAAGACAGCTGGGTTATTGTGCGCGCGCCGGAGGCGCAGGACAGCCTGAACGCGGTGATGCCGCCGATTGATCAACAGGCCAGTCTGGTTGAAAAGCGTTTTTTCGATCTGATCAATCAGCGACAGTTGCAGCCCGGCGATACCTTCAGCGAGCTGCAACTGGCAAAGCAGGCCAATGTCAGCCCGGTGGCCGTGCGCGAATTCTTACTGCATTTTATGCGCTACAACCTGCTGGAACCGGTCAAACGCGGCCACTGGCAGATGAAAAAGTTTTCGCAGACGTATGCGGAAAAGCTGTTTGAGCTACGTGAAATGCTGGAAACCCATGCCCTGACGCGTTTTTTAAACTTGCCCATGGACGATGAACGCTGGATTCAGGCGCGCGATCTACTGGATCGGCACCGATCGATGCGTGAGACCATTGCCAGCAACTATCGCCATTTTGCGGCGCTGGATAAGCAACTGCACTCGCTGATTCTGTCTGCCGCCAATAACCCGTTCTTTAATCAGTCGCTGGAGATTATTTCCGTTATTTTCCATTCGCACTATCAGTGGGATGAAAGCGATCTGAAGCAGCGCAACATCGTTGCCCTGGAGGAGCATATGGCGATTTTGTCTGCGTTAATCGGTCGCCGGGATGTGGATGCGCTTTGCGCCCTGCACAGTCATCTGGCCACAGCCAAGCGATCCATGATCCGCAGCATTAATCAGTACAATTAAAAACCGATTAAAAACCGATTAAAAACCGCAAAGCATTAGCTCTCGCACGATTTTGAAACAACTTTACAACATCTCTGCTTTATCGCCCTTACTCTTCATCGCAACGCGCTGGCGGCCCTGTGCCGTCGGGCATCCTTAATGCTCACAATAATGATAAATCGCCTGCTCAGGGAGATTGCCATGGAAAACAGATCGGTTATTGATCGTTCAACCTCGCCCGCCGCCGCTGCACCTGATGAGGCGTTTGTGCCGTTGCGCAGTGATATCGTGCGCTCGCCGCGCATCCGTAAAGTCCAGATTACCGCCATGCTGTTGCTGCTGCTTGCCGCCATCATTAACTACCTTGATCGCAGCTCGCTGTCGGTGGCCAATATGACGATTCGTGAGGAGATGGGGCTGAGCGCGACGGAAATTGGCGTGCTGCTCTCGGCATTTTCGCTGGCTTACGGGCTGGCACAACTGCCCGCTGGCGCCCTGCTGGACCGCAAAGGCCCACGTATTATGCTGGGCGTGGGCATGTTCATATGGTCACTTTTCCAGGCCGCGTCCGGACTGGTGCATAACTTTACGCAGTTCGTGTTGGTGCGCATTGGCCTCGGGATGGGTGAAGCGCCCATGAATCCATGCGGCGTAAAGGTCATCAATGACTGGTTCAATATTAAAGATCGCGGGATGCCGATGGGGATGTTTAACGCCGCCTCGATGATCGGATTATCGGTGGCGCCGCCTATCCTGGCGGCCATGATGCTGCTGCTGGGCTGGCGCGGCATGTTTGTGACTATCGGTATTTTAGGGGTTTTCCTCGCGATCGGCTGGTACATGACTTATCGCGACCGTGATAACAACACCTTAAGTGCGGAAGAGATCCATTATCTGCAGGCGGGCAGCGTGGCATCGCGTAAAGCGCCGATCAGCTTTCGTGAATGGCGCGGCCTGTTTAAGCAGCGCACCATGTGGGGCATGATGATTGGCTTTAGCGGCATTAACTACACCGCCTGGCTGTATATTGCCTGGCTGCCGAGTTATCTGCAGTCGACCTATCACCTTGATCTTAAGAACACAGGCTTACTGGCGGCGATTCCTTTCCTGTTTGGCGCAGCCGGCATGTTGCTCAACGGCTATGTGGTGGATGCGTTAGTGAAACGCGGCTGGGATGCGGTTAAAACCCGTAAGGTGTGCATTGTCAGCGGCATGGTTCTGTCTGCGGGTTTTACCGCCTTCGTCACGCGCGCCACTGAGACCACCAGCGCCGTCACCCTGATTGGCATGGCCCTGTTTTGTATTCACTTTGCGGGGACCTCATGCTGGGGCCTGATCCACGCTAACGTGACCGCGCGCATGACAGCCTCCGTAGGCAGCATTCAAAACTTCGCCAGCTTTATCTTCGCGTCCTTTGCTCCGGTGATTACCGGCTGGATACTGGACACCACGAAGTCCTTCAGCCTGGCGCTGATGATTTGTGCCTGCGTAACCCTGATGGGCGCACTGGCCTATCTGGTGCTGGTTCGCAAGCCCATCACCGACGGAGCCTGACTCAGGTCAGCGCCCTGATGCTCACGCCATGACGGGCGCCGTAACGCTGAATACCAGCGATCGCTGTCCCGACAGTGAGCGGCGGCGGCGCAGGCAGCAGCGGTGCCCGCTCACGGAGCGCCGCGTCAAACTGCGAAACACTGGTGACATCATGAGGAAAACGCGTTTCATCCACACCGACCAGCGCGCCTTCGTCTTTGGCGAAGGTAAGCAACTGCTGCCAGCGGGCGATGTCGGCCAGCCCGATGCTGTCGGCCCCTTGTGAGTACAACAGCATATCGATGTAGCGGAACGGCGGCTGTTTTTCCAGAAAACGCTGCAGCGCATCTGCCGAGGCGGCAGAGGGGAACATCAGCCAGAAGGGAATCGCCTGTTGCTGCATACTGCACCAGGGATCCAGCAATATAAAGCTGTCTACCGTAAGCCGGGTGGGCAGCACGCCTGCCGCCAGATACCAGTCACGGTAGATTTCCGCCACCACAAAACTCAGCGCCTCCGGTTGCTCATAACGAATTTCCATCAGCGTCCAGCGTTGAGCTTCTGCCAGTTTTTTCAGAGGAGAGATCAGGTAACCATCCAGCCCCCATTCGGCTTCAGGGACATGATCGGTGATGGCAGGCGGCGTCCAGCGCGCCCGATCAACCCCTGCCCGCGCCAGATATTCCGCAACGCGGGGGCCGCCCTGCAAATACTCGCTTTCCGTTGCCCCACCGGGTGCGCCAAACTGGAAAAACGAACGGTCGCTGGTGCGGGTGACCGGCCACTGGCGCGTGCAGTGATTGATAAACAGGGTCGCGCCTGCGGGCAATCCTCCCAGCAGAAATTCATTAAAGGCGAGTGGCATATCGCGTAATTTAAGCCGGAAAGCCTGCATATTTTCGAGCAGCAGCCGGTCCTGACTCGGATCCTGCCTGTGATGGACCGCCAGCCTTGGCCAGGTGGCCAGCAGCGCCGCGGCCACCGCTTTGCCTTGCTCAAAGCCGGCCTGGGCATCGTCCGGATCGCTGGGTTCCACGCGCACCGGGCACAGAAACGTTTGCGGTAGCCAGGGCGTTCCCATCGCCGCCGCCAGATGGACCAGCGCACCGTTCGATGCGCCGATAAATGCCGCCGGATACTCGCGCTGCGGGTAGGCACTCACCATCCATTCGGCGATGCCTTCCACATCCAGCTCACCCGCCTGTTTCGGGCTGATTCCGTCCGCCTGGCCACTTATCGCATGGCCCCATTCACGTAACCGGCTCGGTAGTCGATCCAGTGAAGGCAGTAACCGGTCCAGCATCGATGACGAACGGGTAAGGGGCTCATCGCGTAGTGCACTTGCCAGAGCCAACAGCATGGTTGCTGCGGAATCAAAGCGGGCGATGCCCTTCGGCGGTTTACTCATCGGCGTTCTCCTGCTGAATACGGGCCAAAAAGGGTCGGATCGCATGGCAGAAGCTCCATGGATAGACATAGTGCAGCCGGTGGGTACCGCCGCGCAGGGTGATTTTTTCACACTGAGGTAACAGCCCCGCCAGCTCATCCAGCCAGCGCGCCGGACAAACCGGGTCCCGCGAACCCCGGAGCAACAATGTGGGGGCCGTCAGATACGTCAGATGATATTCAATCGGATCGTTAAGCATGGCGCGCAGCGTGCCAAATACACGGGGGAGACCGGCTTTCGCCCAGTCGATGCGGGCCAGCGAGTCAGGTGAACGGTGGGCTTCCAGTCGGCTGTTGCGCCAGCCGCGCCAGAGCTGGCGCAACAGGCTTCGCGCATGGCGATCGGCTGTGGGGCCCTGTAGCACCAGTCCGGCCACGGCGTCCGGGTGTTTATCCGCCAGCGCCGCCAGCACCTGACAGCCAAAGGCGCTGCCGACCCAGATTGCCCGCCGGAAACCATTATGCTGGAGCCACTGCCACAGGATATCGGCCAGTTCACTGACGGAAAGCACCGGTGCCGATGCGGGCAACGCGCTACCGCCAAAGCCTGGCAGGTCGGGGACCAGCACGTGATAGTCCCGACCCAGCGCGAGGGCCAGCGCCTCCATCGAACGGCCTGACATCGCCAGACCGTGAAGCAGGACGACAGGTAAACCATGAGGTGCGTCGGGCGTCACGCGGGTGAACATGCGCCAGTCACCGATCTGTTGATAGTAACCCGCCAGTCCCGCATGGTGACTACGCGGTGAAACAGGCGGCGTTTGTTTCATTTGCTGCCAGCGCTTCGCGCCCCACAGCACTGCGCCTATACCTAAACCAACCCCTGCGGCCACGGCTATGCCCTGTCGCCTTTTACACCGGATGGTACGCCTCATCAGCTGCTCCTGTTCCTGGGTACTTATTGAGTGTAGGACGGGATCGGCAGAGAGGCAGTGAATACGCTGCGTCAGGCGACAGGGTTACGCAGGCAACCGATTTTTTCTATCTCGACTTCCACCACGTCGCCACGGAACATGAACAGGGGCGGCGTCCGTTTTTTCCCTACGCCGCCGGGGGAGCCGGTGATAATGACATCGCCGGGTGATAGCGGACTGAAGGCAGAGATATATTCGATAATGCTGGCGACCGGATGCACCATGCTGGCGGTGGTATCGTTTTGCACTTCACGACCGTTCAGTCGGGTTTTAATCGATAACTGTTGGGGATCAGGAATCTCGTCCGCAGTCGTCATCCAGGGGCCAAATCCTCCGGTCTGCGGCCAGTTTTTCCCGGCGGTAAACCAGGTAAACTGCATGTCGCGCACGGTGGCATCCATAAAGCAGCTGTAACCCGCAATGACGTCCAGCGCGTCGGCGGCCTTAACCCGATGCGCCGGTTTACCAATAATCACCGCCAGCTCACCCTCGTAATCGAATTCCTGGGTAGTCAGCGGTTTTTGCAGCGGTTGCTCATGGCCGGTCAGTGAATCAGCAAAACGGATAAATAAGGTTGGCGCGTCCAGCGTTGCGGCAAACTCCTGGCGTTTATCTGCGTAGTTCATTCCTACGCAGAAAATTTTTCCAGGCTGCTCAATAACGGGAAGAAACTGCACGGCGGAAAACGCGTGATCGACGGGCATGTTCTGAAAGGCGGCAAGATCGGCCAGAGAAGAACGTGTCAAAAAGGTTTTTAAATCCGGGCAGGCTTTGCCCAGGCGCATCCCGACATCGATCACGCCCTGTTCCCGTACGATACCCACGCTTTTTTTCCCCTGAGCGGGAAGATAAAAACTGCATAACTGCATTGCTGCCTCTTTTATTATGTCGGGCGATCCACCCGTGTTGAGAATAAATCGGCGCGCAGAGTAGCAAAAAACATGACGGAAATCGTACTGCGATTGGCACAGTGGATGTCCAGTTGTATCACAGTATGTCAGGCGGAATGCAAGGCCAGTGCGGGCTGAACAGAGAGGCGGAGACAGGCGAGAAGAACGGCAAAATGAGGTGATAATCACCGGTCATTCCCTGACCGCGACTATCGAGGGTAAAACGTGGCGCTTAGTTCAGCGCACCGGGTGGTACGTGTTTAAAGGTTTCCACATACGCGTGAAACACGTACTTAAAAAAACGTTTCATACAGCATCCAGTTAAAAATTTGTTGAATAACTACAGGAAAAGTATAGCTCCTGCTGTTTTAATCAGCAATAAATTTTGAACCAGATCACAAAATACGATTTTGCGGGCGTTACTGAAACAGCCCGAGATGCTCGGTGAGGATGGTGGAGCCGATGGCGATGAGGACCAGTCCGCCCAGCACTTCGGCCCATTTACCTAAAACAGGCCCAATGAAGCGGCCGACCAGCACGCCAGTGGTAGCCATAACGGTAGTGGCGGCACCGATTGTCAGAGCCGTGGTGACGATATTAACCTGAAGGAAGGCCAGCCCCACGCCAACCGCCAGCGCATCCAGGCTGGTGGCAACGGCGGTCGCCGCCAGGACCATAAAACCATGGCTTTGCGGCGCTTCGCACGGTTCAGACGCCGTTTTACGGAAGCCTTCCATCATCATTCGGGCACCCAGGAAAGCCAGCAGGAAAAAGGCTATCCAGTGATCCCACGCGGCAACATACTGGCTGGCAGCAAGACCCAATGCCCAGCCAATCAGCGGCGTCAGGGCTTCGATACAACCGAAAATCAGACCGGTGCGCACGGCTTCTTTCAGGCCCGGGCGATGCAAGGTCGCACCCTTGCCCAGCGCAGCAGCAAATGCGTCCATCGACATTCCAAAAGCAAGAATCAGGGTGGCGATAAAGGTCATGATTTGTTCACTTGGGATGAAAAGCCAGCATTTCGTGCTGAATTCATCACACATATGGCTCGGTTATTAAAAAGTGCGCGCAGTCTATCACGCAATAATCGTTATAAAAAGACAATAAAATCAGGGATTTAAGTATAGCAAAGGCTATAACTCATAACAATCGCTATGAATGTCTCTAAGTTAATGTCATTTAAGCCTTTTCTTTGCAATGCACAGCGTGACTTCCTGCCCTGAACAGTCCGTCATTGAACCTGCTCGCGGAATGCCGGAAAATGGCGGGCTGGTAAATACGGAATTTTTGTCCATGACTAACCCCTTCGAATCCCTGATCATTCCCGGCGGCATTTTACTGTTGGGCTTTCTCTCTGCCCTTCTGCTTCCCGCTCCCGCGTTTAGCCTGGCCGTCGCGCAGCACCTGCAACAGATGTTCCATCTGCAGGACCTTAATCAGCTTTATACCGTGGTCTTTTGCCTGTGGTTTTTACTTCTGGGCGCGCTGGAGTTTTTTGTTATTCGCTTTATCTGGCGCCGCTGGTTTCGGGCGTAATCACGCCGTCAGGGCGACATCTGCCTGCTGCCCCTCTTTTTTTAAAAGACTGAATTACTGAGAGGCTGGCGGTGGTGAACCTTTGATCATGCAAAGCGTCAGCGATGCGGCGCGCTTCCTTGCCGTCGGTCAGTCACCTGGCTGGCTCTGAGGTCACAAAAATGTAACATTTGTTTTACAAGATAGCCTTCGCCGCCTTATCGATTAAAAATTCAACGCAAAGAATAAATTTCAATAATCCCTTTTTTTCATTAGGTTAGATTATTCCTTTCGCTAAGTGACATTTTCATACCGCACCATTATGGGGCAATCCCGCAACATCCTCTTTTACTTAACCCATTGAGTTAGCTGCAAAAAAGGCTTATGGCGCGCCTGTTATTATGATTCTTTCTTATGCTGAATCATTTCTGCATTTAAAAAATAAACAAATGTTTAATTCGAACGCGAGAATGTTATATTTGGGCAACAAAGCATAACGTTCAGTTAACTCGTTATCGTCGCTTTAACCTATACCTGAGTCTTAACCCGGAAATAGCGCAACGCGCTCGACAGAAGCGTGACTATTTCGCCTGCAACACTGTTGAGCTTCAGGTCAACAGAAGAGGAGATGTCGCCTCATGTGCAAATCAGCTGTAAATCTTGCGCTCACAATGAGTGTTAGCGGAAAGGACACCACCGGGGCGCAGGAGCGTAAAGACGTCGATGTGCTACTCATTGGCGCTGGCGTCATGAGCGCCACCTTAGGCACCTGGCTGCAGGATCTTGAGCCAGACTGGTCCATTGAAATGGTGGAACGGCTGCCGCATGTGGCGGAAGAGTCCTCTAATGGCTGGAATAATGCCGGTACAGGCCATGCCGCGCTGGCCGAGCTGAACTATACGCCGCAGAGAGCTGACGGCAGTATCGATATCGCGAAAGCCATTGCGATTAACGAAGCCTTCCAGATTTCTCGCCAGTTCTGGGCCTATCATGTCCAGAAAGGCAATCTGCATACGCCAAAAAGCTTTATCCACAGCACACCGCATATGAGCTTTGTCTGGGGCGATGACAACGTTAACTTCCTGCGCAAACGCTTTAACGCATTACAGAAAAGCACTTTGTTCCGTGGCATGGCTTACTCTGAAGATCCACAGCAAATTGCGAAGTGGATTCCGTTGGTGATGAAAGGCCGTCCCGCCAGTCAAAAAGTGGCCGCGACCTGGACCGATATGGGCACCGACGTCGATTTCGGTGAAGTGACGCGTCAGTTGATTGCCTCACTGGAGAAAAAAGCCAGTTTCCGTTTGCGCATGAGCCAGGAAGTTCGCGACATTACACGCCTGAACGATGGTCGCTGGCAGGTTACCCTTGTCAGCCTGACAGACGGTTCACGTCGTACGTTAACCGCCGGTAAGATTTTCATTGGCGCAGGCGGTGCGGCGTTGCCGTTGCTGCAGAAGGCTGGCGTTCCCGAAGCCAATGGCTATGCGGGCTTCCCGGTCGGCGGCTCTTTCCTGGTGACCGAAAATCCCGATGTTGTGAAACAGCATATGGCGAAGGTCTATGGTAAAGCGAGCGTCGGTGCGCCGCCAATGTCCGTGCCGCATGTGGACACGCGCGTTCTGAACGGCAAACAGGTTCTGCTGTTTGGGCCGTTCGCGACCTTCTCGACCAAGTTCCTGAAGCAGGGTTCGCTGCTGGACATGTTTGCCTCGCTGAACAGTACTAACCTTATGCCGATGATCAAAGTCGGACTGAAAAGCTTTGATCTGGTGAAGTACCTGATGGATCAGGTTCTGCAAAGCGACCGTGACCGGATGGACGCGCTGCGCGCCTATGTTCCGCAGGCGAAGCAGGAAGACTGGCGTCTGGTGACCGCAGGTCAGCGCGTGCAAATCATCAAGAAAGATGAAAAAGAAGGCGCAGTATTGCGTCTGGGCACAGAAGTGGTGTCGTCGGAAGATGGCTCGATTTCGGCACTGCTGGGTGCTTCGCCGGGCGCCTCAACAGCGGCACCGATCATGCTGGAACTGCTGCACAAGGTCTGTCCAGAGCAGATGGCGTCACCGGAATGGCAAAATAAAATTCGTGCCGTTGTGCCGTCCTGGGGCCGCAAACTTAACGGTGACGTCGCCCTGACTGAAAAAGTGCTGGCTGAAACCAGCCGCGTCCTGCAACTGCCGTATACGCCTGTAACGCCGGTGGCCGCGAATGACGAAGGCCGTGAAACTGCCTACGTCGTCGGTAAATAACCGTCTTCTACCTGTCTGAGGCCTCGCTTGCGAGGCCTTTTTGTTTGCCGCTTGCCTGGTTGACTCCCCCATTCTCTATTAGGGTTAGTGCATCGTCTGACGTAATGCAGGAGAAAATGGCATGGCTCAACCGAACACGGCACACGAACTCACGTTACTTGATCGCTACTGGCGCGCCGCTAACTATCTGTCTGTCGGGCAGATTTATTTGATGGACAATCCGCTGTTACGCGAGCCATTGAAGCCAGAGCATATTAAACCGCGCTTACTGGGCCACTGGGGCACCACGCCCGGACTGAATTTTATGTATGCCCATCTGAACCGGATTATTCGTCAGCGCGACCTCAACCTTATTTATGTCTGTGGTCCCGGCCATGGCGGGCCTGGCATGGTTGCGAATACCTGGCTTGAGGGGAGCTATAGCGAAATCTATCCGCATATCCGTCAGGATGCCGACGGCATGCAGAAGCTGTTCAAACAGTTTTCTTTTCCGGGCGGTATTCCCAGTCATGCGGCACCCGAAACCCCGGGCTCGATCAATGAAGGTGGAGAGTTAGGCTACTCACTTTCTCATGCCTTTGGCGCTGTCTTTGATAACCCCGATCTGATCGCGCCCTGCATCATTGGCGACGGCGAAGCCGAAACCGGGCCGCTGGCCTCCAGCTGGCACGGGATTAAGTTTCTTAATCCCCAGCGCGACGGTGCCGTGCTGCCCATTCTGCATCTGAATGGTTATAAGATTGCGAATCCAACGATTCTGGGCCGCGCCAGTGACGACGATCTGCGTCAGCTGTTTCGCGGTTACGGCTATGAACCGCTGTTTGTCTGCGGTCATGAACCTGAAGAGATGCATCCGTTGATGGCCGACACGCTGGATCGCGCTTTTTCAGAGATTGCCGGCTTTCAACAGGCCGCCCGGCAGGGCTCACCAATGAAGGCCATTCCCCGCTGGCCGATGATTATCCTGCGCAGCCCTAAAGGCTGGACCGGGCCGAAAACGGTAGATGGCAAGAAAGTGGAAGGTTTCTGGCGGGCGCACCAGGTGCCCGTAGCGGCCTGCCGCGAAAACGAAGACCACCGTAACATTCTGGAGAACTGGCTGCGCAGCTATCAGCCTGACGATCTGTTTGATGAACAGGGGCGGCTTAAGCCGGAACTGCAGGCGCTGGCCCCACAGGGCGACAAACGTATGGGCGCGTCCCCGTTTGCCAACGGTGGTTTACTGCGCCGTGAATTAGTTACGCCTGATATTCGCGAATTTGCTTTCGATACACAGCAGCCCGGCTCGCAGGCCGGACAGGCAACTGAACAGTTTGGCCGTTATCTTAACGCCCTGTTCCAACGCAATCGGGACAATTTCCGCGTGTTTGGTCCGGATGAAACCGCCTCTAACCGCCTGACGCCGGTATTTGACACCACCAGCCGCACCTGGCTTGAAGCTATTGAGCCTTATGATGAGCAGTTGGCCCCCGATGGTCGGGTAATGGAAATTCTCAGTGAACATCAGTGTCAGGGCTGGCTGGAAGGATATCTGCTTACCGGCAGGCACGGATTATTTAACTGCTACGAAGCCTTTATTCACATCATTGACTCGATGTTCAACCAGCATGCCAAATGGTTAAAGGTGACACGCAAGCTGGGCTGGCGTCAGCCCATCTCCTCGCTTAACTATCTGCTGTCTTCTCACGTCTGGCGTCAGGATCATAACGGTTACAGTCATCAGGATCCGGGCTTTATCGATCACGTTGCCAATAAAAAAGCCGACATCGTGCGTATTTACCTGCCGCCCGATGCAAATACGTTGTTATGGGTGGGCGACCACTGTCTGCGAACATGGGACCGCATCAACGTGATTGTGGCCGGCAAACAGCCTGCGCCGCAGTGGCTGGACATGGACAGCGCCATCGCCCATTGCGAGGCCGGAATGGGTGAATGGCACTGGGCCGGCACAACCCCGCAGGGCGCAGAGCCGGATGTGGTGATGGCCTGCGCGGGTGATGTGCCCACCATGGAAACGCTGGCGGCCGTCGATCTGCTGCGAAGTTATCTGCCGGACCTGCGCATTCGGGTGGTTAACGTGGTAGACCTGCTGGCGCTGCAAACGCAGAAACAGCATCCTCACGGCAAGTCAGAAGAGGCGTTTGATGCGCTGTTTACCGCAGACAAGCCGGTGATTTTTGCCTTCCATGGTTACCCCAGTCTGATCCACCGGCTGACCTATCAACGCAATAACCATCGTAATTTCCATGTGCATGGCTTTAATGAAGAGGGCACAACTACCACGCCTTTCGACATGACGGTGCTGAACGAGCTGGATCGCTATCATCTGGCGCTGGCGGCCATCAGGCATATCCCGGGACTTGCCGATCGCCATCCTGAACTGCCTGACGATCTGCAGCAGCGCCTGGCAGAGCATCATCGCTATGTACGGGTCTATGGCGAAGATGTGCCGGAGGTGCAGAACTGGAAGTGGCCCTCCGCCAGCGCCCCCGGCGCACCGGACTAAACCGCTTTCAGAGCATCGGCCAGCATCCAGATCGTCGTTACCACCAGTGACAGCGCCATCAGGCTGTTGAACAGCTGGCGTTTCCAGGCGATTTGCAGGTGACCGCGCAGGCGGTCACCTAACGCCGCCCACAATAATATGCAGGGCAGGTTGAGCAGCATAAAACTCGCCATCACGATCAGGACGTGACTGTTGGCGCTGTACAACAGCGCCACGTTGCTGGCCATTAACCAGGCTTTAGGATTCACCGCCTGAAAGCAGGCACCGCCGAGAAACGTCATCGGCTGAGGCTTGTGCCGGGCCTCAGGTGCAGCCGCACGAAATATTTTCCAGGACAGCCACAGCAGATAGCTACATCCCACCAGCGTAAGCGGCAAGCGGATGGATGCCATCCAGTGCAGCAACAGCCCCAGTGTCATGCCCGCAATAACCGTTTGCAGGCCGCATCCAAGTAAAATGCCAAACACCATCGGCAGCGTCCGGCGCATACCAAAATTCACGCCGGAAGTGGCAAGCAACAGGTTGTTAGGACCCGGCGTAATCGACATCACGGTGACATAACTGAAAAAAGAGGGATCAAGCATCATGGTATTCCTGACAGGGAGACAGAGCACCATGCTACGTTGCGAAAAGTGATGGTAACAGGGACAGGAAATGGCTATTTTGATGGGTACAATCACGCTGATGTCAAACTGTACCTGTCGTGCCAGGAGGCAATTGTGTCCCTTGAAATTCAGCCTGAACAAACGCTTTACCAGCAACTGGCCGATAGCTTCGCAGAGGCCATTCATCAGGGTACTCTCAAGCCGGGTAAGCGCTTACCGGCTATCCGTCGCGTCGCCCAGTCGCACCAGGTGAGCGTGAACACCGTGCTGAATGCCTGGCAGCTGCTGGAGAACCGTGGCCTGATTGAGGCACGACCGCAATCAGGCTATTACGTGCGCGGCGTCCTGCCTGTGGTCACCCGGCATACTCAGCACGCTGCTCGTGTGATACGCGATCCCAGCAACGAAAAGCTGGATTTGATCGATAAAGTGTTCGCCGCGCAGAATCATCCTGATTACATCAATATCTCGCTGGCCTGCCCGCAGGACAGCGAACTGTTCCCCTCGGCCCGGTTAGCCCGCATCACCGCCTCATTGCTACGACGCAATCCCAACCTTATCGGTCGCTATGCGCTTCCGCCCGGTAGTGAGCGCTTACGGGAGGAGATTGCGCGACGCGCATTACATGCGGGCCAGTCACTCACCGCCGATGATATCACCCTCACCCATGGTTGCATGGAGGCGTTGCAGCTGGCATTGCGCGCGGTGACGCAGCCCGGCGACTGCGTAGGGCTGGAATCACCTACCTACTTTTTTTTGTTCCCTTTGCTGGCTTCACTCGGCCTCAAAGCGCTGGAAATCCCCACCGATCCGCAGCGTGGTTTGTCGCTGGATGCGCTGGAAATGCTGCTGCAGGAAGAGCGACTTCAGGCGATTGTGGCGATGCCCACGGCGCAAAATCCGCTGGGTTACTGTATGAGCCTGCCCGACAAGAAAAGGCTCGCAAGGTTGGTAAATACTTACAAAGTTCCGCTCATCGAAGACGGCCTTTACGATGAATTGCAGTTTGACTGGCCGCTGTCCCCTGCCGTGAAGGCCTTTGACGAGCAGGGCTGGGTTTTATACTGCACCAGCTTTACCAAAACCGTTGCGCCGGATTTCCGTGTCGGCTGGATTGCGGCCGGACGCTTCCACGATGCTATCGCACGGCTTAAAGCCGTGTCATCGATGGCGGAGTCCGCTCTGCTGTCAGAGACGCTGGCAGAGTTTCTTGCCAATGGCGGTTATGACCATCATCTGCGTAGCCTGCGGCGCTGTTATGCCAGCAATCTGGATGAGGCGCGAGGGTTAATTGCCCAGCATTTTCCCCAGGGCACGCAGGCCACGTTGCCGCGCGGCGGCTTTGTTTTTTGGGTGGAACTGCCGGGCAACGTGAACACGACCGAGATGTTCTCTCGTCTGCTGAAAGAGCAGATCTGCGTGACGCCCGGCGCGCTGTATTCGCTGAGTGAGCGCTATAACCATGCACTGCGCCTCTCGTGCTGCTATCCGTTTACCGATCGCTACATTCGCGCTATCGCCCGCGTCGGTGCCATCGCCTATGAACTTGCGGGCCTGCCGCCGGGTCGGGCTCAGGGCGTTCCGTTCCGTCCCCAGATGGTATAACCATGGCGTTCAGTCAGACGCTCGTAATAGGTCCGGACAGCCGGCAGGTCGGGATGATCCAGCGGGGTTTCAAACCAGCGGTTCACGGCAAGGCCAATCGGGATATCCGCCAGCGTGAAGTTGCGTCCGGCGACATAGCGACCGGTGTGCTCCAGCTGCTGGTTGAGAATCCCCATGGTATGGGACCAGCCTTTGCAGGCCGCAGCTAACAGGCGGGGATCCTGATGCGCGGGCGAATGGCGCACCAGCGACATAAAGGCATAGCGCCACGAGGTGTTAAGTTCGGTTGATTGCCAGTCCATCCACTGATCCACCGGCGCGCGCGCGCGCGGATTTTCCGGGTAAAGCCACTCGCCGCTATAGGCCGTGGCCAGATAGCGCAAAATAGCGTTGGATTCCCACATGACAAAGTCGTCGTCGAGTAATACCGGGATCATGGCATTGGGATTAAGCGCCATAAATTCTGGCGAGTGAGTGGATTTGAAACCTTCGCCCCACTCTTCGCGTTCGTAAAGCAGGTCCAGCTCGTCACACAGCCATAATACTTTGCGCACATTGATTGAGGAGGCGCGTCCAAGAATTTTTAACATAGCAGGCTCCATCCGGTTGCTTAACTTATTCATAGCCCTCTTAACTGACATAAGCAATTGCCCGGGCATGAAAAAACCGCTTTATCTCAATGAAAAGGAGTGACAATGAAGGTTGCGTTTAAACAAGTGGACGTTTTCACCTCGATTGCGTTCAACGGCAATCCGCTGGCCGTCATCATGGATGCGCAGGGCCTCGACGACAGCCAGATGGCGGCGATTGCACGCTGGACCAACTTATCCGAGACGACCTTTGTCCTGCCGCCAGAAGACAGCCAGGCTGACTACCGCGTGCGCATCTTCACCGTACAGGGCGAGCTACCGTTTGCAGGTCATCCCACGCTGGGTACCGCCCATGCCCTGCTTGAGGCGGGCTGGAAAACCAAAACACCAGGCAGGATGGTGCAGCAGTGCGGCGTCGGCAATGTGGTGGTGACAATCGCATCCGATGGTACGCTGGCTTTTGCCGCGCCCAGCGCCACCCTGACGCCCTACCACGATGCCCTGATCAGCACAGCATTAAACAGCGACGCGCTGGATCATTCACAGCCTGTCACCGTGGCGGATATGGGCATTCGCTGGTTGCTTATCCCGATGGTCAGTGCCGAGGCGGTGCGCGCCGTCATACCCGACGTCAACGATCTTGAGCGGTTAATTACCCACGCCAGCGTGGATGGTGTAATGCCCTTTGGCCCGCTGCCCTCGGGAGAAACAGAACAGTATGAAGTGCGGGGATTACTGGTTGAGCACGGCAGCCTGACAGAAGATCCGATTACCGGCAGCGCAAATGCCTGCCTGGCGCGCTACTTCGCGGCTCAGGGTAAACCGCACAATTACCGCGTTCGTCAGGGCACGCAGGTCAGACGTCAGGGCCGGGTGAACGTGGCTTATGAGGGCGAAACCATCTGGATTGGCGGAAAAACAGTGACGATCGTTGAGGGCACAATTGACGTTACGCCCTGAGACACGACAGGGCGACGGAGTCGCCCTTACTGTTACAGTCCCTGCCCGCCCGATGCTTCGATGCGTTGCGCGGTGATCCAGCCGGTTTCCTCGCTCAGAATGGCGCAAATGGCGTCGCCAATATCATCAGGTAATCCGACCCGCCCCAGAGCGGTCAACGCAGCGATGCTTTCATTCACGGCTTTATCGTCACGCACCCGTCCACCGCCAAAATCCGTTTCAATCGCGCCCGGCGCCAGGATATTAACGCGGATTCGACGTTCCCCCAGCTCTTTGGCCTGGTAACGGGTCAGCACTTCCATCGCCCCTTTCATCGCCGCATAGGTGCCCGAGCCAGGATAGGTCAGGCGCGTTAATCCACTGGAGATATTCAGAATGCGCCCGCCGTCGCTGATAACAGGCAGCAGTTTTTGCGTCAGGAAGTACGGCCCTTTGAAATGCACATTCATAAGCGCATCAAATTCCGCTTCCGTCGTCTCGGCAAAAGGTTTGTAGTGACCATGCCCGGCATTATTCACTAAATAATCAAATGTCTCACGCTGCCAGTGCTGCTGTAAGGTGTTTTTGACATCAGAAATGAAGCGGTCGAACTGGCTAACATCACCCACATCCAGCTGTAGCGCTATGGCGCGGCCGCCTGCGCGCTCAACAGCGTTGACGACGTCCTGTGCTTCGTTTTGATGATTGCGGTACGTCAGGATGATATCCCGGCCTTTTGCCGCCAGTTTTAGCGCTGCATTCTTGCCTAAACCGCGATTTGCGCCCGTAATCAAGACGATTTTACGATTCATGTTGATTTCCTGTTGCAAAATTGAACACAGATTCAGGATATTCGTTAAAAATTGTTCTATAAACGCTTAAGAATGCGCAGCACTGTTCCACTTACAACAACAATCGGCAGGCTATATGGATAAAATTCATGCAATGCAGGTGTTCGTCAGAGTTGCAGAGATGGGCAGTTTTACGGCGGCGGCTGACAGCCTTGGGTTACCAAAAGGCAGCGTATCACGGCAAATTCAGGCGCTGGAGAATCTGATGGGCACACGGCTGCTGCATCGTACTACCCGCCGCGTGCAGCTGACTCAGGATGGCCTGGTATACTATGATCGCTGTCTTGATTTGCTGGCGATGATTGGCGATATGGACAGCCTGTTTCAGCACGATCCCGCGACGTTAAGTGGCAAACTGCGGGTCGACATGTCCGTGGCAATGGCGAGCGATCTTATTCTTCCGCGTCTGCCTGAATTCCTTCAGCACTATCCTGGCGTGGAAATTGAACTCAGCAGCAACGATCGCCAGGTTGACGTCATTCGCGAAGGTTTTGACTGTGTGATTCGCGTTGGCGAGCTAAAAGATTCGGGACTGATCGCCCGCCGTATAGGTACGCACACCTTGATTAACTGTGCCAGTCCTGACTATCTTGCGCGTTTTGGCAGGCCGATTCGGCTTGAAGAACTGTCGCAGCATGCAATGGTGCATTACAGCCAGCCGTTAGGTCAGGCGGCGCAGGGCTTCGAATACTTCGATGGTAAGCAGTGCCACTATGTGCACACGGGCGGCGTCGTGACGGTGAACAGCACCGAAACCTACCGCGCCGCCTGCCTTGCGGGCCTGGGCATTATTCAGGTGCCGACGGTGGGCATCCAAAAATATCTGGAAAGCGGTCAACTGGTCGAGGTGCTCCATGCGTTCCCGGCCAAACCGATGCCCATTCACTTGCTCTATCCCCATCGCCGGAATGTCGCGCGTCGGGTTCGGGTGTTTATGGAGTGGTTAAGTCAGGTGCTCCAGGAGTATGTCACCTGACAGGCTATAATGTGATTTTAAGGTTCAACAGGAAAGTGAATGTCTATGACAGACGAGCAGGACAACGTAAAAGGCGCCAAACCGCTGATCGATATTAAAACCGGCAACAAGTCCGTTGATCGCTCCATCGTGCGCGTATCACGCTTCGCCGCCTGGTTCCAGGCGATACCGGCGGTAGCGCACTTTATTCGCGCGCTGGATCGGTTTAACGATCGCCTCGGCAGCCAGTTTGGTGCCGCCATTACCTATTTTTCGTTTCTGTCGCTCATCCCCATTTTAATGGTGTCTTTTGCTGCCGTGGGTTTCGTGCTGGCCTCGAATCCGGACCTCCTGACCGATATCATCAACAAAATCGTCAGCAGCATCAGCGATCCGTCGCTGGCGACCACGTTAAAAAACACCGTGAACACGGCCATTCAGCAACGCGCAACCGTGGGCATCACCGGTTTGTTGCTGGCGTTGTATTCCGGTCTCAACTGGATGGGGAATTTACGCGAGGCTATTCGCGCGCAGTCACGCGACGTCTGGGAGCGTCAACCTGACGATAAAGAGAAGATCTGGAAACGCTATATTCGCGACTTCTTGTCTCTGACCGGCCTGATGCTGGCGCTGGTGATTACTTTGTCACTGACCTCCGTCGCCGGTTCCGCCCAGGCGACTATCGTTAATGCGTTAGGGCTGGATGGCATTGAATGGTTGCGCCCGGCACTGACGATCATCGCGACGTCCATCTCTGTACTGGCAAATTATCTGCTGTTTCTGTGGATTTTCTGGATTCTGCCTCGCCATAAACCGCGCAAAAAAGCCCTGCTGCGTGGCACCTTACTGGCGGCCATCGGGTTTGAAGTCATTAAGTTTGTGATGACGTTGACGCTGCCGAAACTCGCCAGCTCGCCCTCGGGTGCGGCTTTTGGCTCGGTGTTGGGGCTGATGGCGTTCTTCTATTTCTTTGCCCGCCTGACATTGTTCTGCGCGGCCTGGATTGCCACCGCCAAATACAAAGACGATCCACGCATGCCTGAAAAAGGCGCAATGGCCACCCACGAACAGCAGTAACCAGCGAAAAATCCCTGCCCCCGGTTATTTATCAGCCACTTTACAGCATGAATAACCAGGGGATCACTTTTCTTCAGCGCTTTCACAGAGTATCTCGCCATGTTTATCTCTGTTAACGCTGCCATTCTCCGACATTTCACATCAGGCAAAGATTTTCTACTTTTAGGCAGAGAAAGCCGCGGCTGACGCGGTTTCCAGCCATTGAATGCCGCTATACAGGTGCGTAAGATTCCTTAACGGTATTTAAAAATAAGAAACATTTATGCAAGCCTCCATCTCAGAAACTCTTGATAAACAACATGAGCCAACGCCAGTGAACTCACGCAGTAAAGTCGTTATTGCTTCACTGGTTGGCACCGCCATCGAATTTTTCGATTTCTATATTTATGCCACCGCCGCGGTCATTGTCTTTCCGCATATCTTTTTTCCTCAGGGTGATGCCACTGTCGCCACGCTACAGTCACTGGCGACCTTCGCGATTGCGTTCGTTGCGCGCCCTATCGGCTCAGCGCTGTTTGGTCACTTCGGTGACCGTGTCGGTCGTAAAGCCACCCTGGTAGCCTCGCTGCTGACCATGGGGATCTCTACCGTGGTCATTGGTTTGTTACCCAGCTATCAGAGCATTGGCGTTCTGGCCCCGCTGCTGTTAGCACTGGCCCGCTTTGGTCAGGGCCTGGGACTCGGCGGCGAATGGGGCGGTGCGGCCCTGCTGGCCACGGAAAATGCGCCAGCCAAAAAGCGTGCGCTGTACGGTTCCTTCCCGCAGTTGGGTGCGCCCATTGGATTCTTTTTTGCCAACGGCACCTTCCTGCTGCTCTCCTGGTTGCTGACCGACGAGCAGTTTATGCAGTGGGGCTGGCGCGTGCCTTTTGTACTGTCTGCCGTGCTGGTCCTGATTGGCCTGTATGTGCGCGTGTCGCTACATGAAAGTCCGGTCTTTGCCAAAGTGCAGAAAGAGAAGAAGCAGGTGCGCGTGCCGATTGCCTCACTTCTGAGCAAACATCTGACGGCGACCATTCTGGGCACCTTCATCATGCTCGCCACCTACACGCTGTTTTACATCATGACAGTTTACTCAATGAGTTACGGCACCGCCGCCGCGCCTGCGGGGCTGGGCATCTCACGTAACAGCATGCTGTGGATGTTGATGATGGCGGTCATTGGCTTCGGCGTGATGGTCCCCATCGCGGGCCTGCTGGCTGACCGCTTTGGTCGCCGGAAAACCATGATCACCATTACGCTGATGATTATTGGTTTCTCATTCCTGTTCCCTGTGATGTTGGGTTCCGGCTCTCAGGCGCTGGTGATGGCCTTCCTGCTGCTGGGATTAAGCATTATGGGCCTGACATTTGGCCCGATGGGTGCGCTGCTGCCCGAGCTGTTCCCGACAGAAGTGCGCTATACCGGCGCGTCGTTCTCATACAACCTGTCGTCGATTCTGGGGGCCTCCGTTGCGCCATATATCGCAACCTGGCTGAACGTGCACTACGGCTTATATGCCGTCGGATTGTACCTGGCCTCTATGGCCTTCCTGACGCTGATCGCCCTGATTGCCTGTAAAGAAACCCGGCATCAAACGCTGTATGAAGTGTGATCTCAGGTCACGCTCATAAAAAAACCCGGCTCAGGCCGGGTTTTTTATGCGTTTTCGCGGCGAAAGCGCGCTATTTCGACTTAAGCCAGGCCATAAAATCATCGATAAAAACCCGGGTTTTTAGCGGCAGCAGACGGTTGGGTAAGGTGATGGCCCAGGGCGTCATCGGTGTTGTGTTTTCACTGTGCCAGTCCGGCAAAACACGACGCAGTGGACCATTAAGCAGATAGCCGTTTGCGATAAATCTACACACATTGCGCAGCCAGACTCTTCCCGAAGCGCATTTGGGGAAAAGGCGGGGACTGACTGAATGCCGACCCGACCCGCAGCGCACGGCTGTCGCTTCTGTCGCCGTATGCTATGCCCTCAGACATCATCACGAGTATTTTGCTGGCAACCTTACGGCTGGCATGTTCCTTATTCTTGCCGGGTGTCAGTATGTTGGTTACAGGAGCCTTTTACCGCCTGTTATCGTGTCGCCAGGCGCATGCTAAAACAAAAAGGCGCAGCCAGATGGCTGCGCCTTTTTGTCTTACATTTGCTGAAAACGGTGGCGGTGCGACTTAGCCTGCAACCGCGATGCGTTTCATATCGGTCATGTAACCACGCAGTTTGCGGCCAACCTGCTCGATAGGATGCTGACGAATGGCTTCATTAACGTCGCGCAGTTGGGCGTTATCCACCTGCGTGCCGTCAATAGCTTTACCCAGATCGCCCGGCTGCAGTGAGGCCATAAACTCTTTCAGCAGCGGCACCGCCGCAAAAGAGAACAGGTAGTTACCGTACTCAGCGGTATCAGAAATAACCACGTTCATTTCATACAGGCGTTTACGGGCAATGGTGTTCGCGATCAGCGGCAGCTCGTGCAGTGACTCGTAGTAAGCCGACTCTTCGATGATGCCAGCATCTACCATGGTTTCAAATGCCAGCTCAACGCCCGCTTTGACCATGGCAACCATGACAACGCCTTTGTCGTAGTATTCTTGCTCTTCGATTTTGCCGTCGAACTGAGGGGCGGTTTCGAACGCGGTTTTACCGGTCTCTTCGCGCCAGGTCAGCAGCTTCTTATCGTCATTCGCCCAGTCCGCCATCATGCCAGCAGAGAAATCGCCTGAGATGATGTCATCCATGTGCTTCTGGAACAGGGGAGCCATGATGGTTTTCAGCTGCTCAGACAGTGCGTAAGCACGCAGTTTCGCCGGATTAGACAGGCGATCCATCATCAGCGTAATGCCGCCAAATTTCAGGGATTCGGTGATGGTTTCCCAGCCAAACTGAATCAGTTTCTCAGTGTACGCCGCATCGTGACCTTCAGCCACCAGCTTATCGAAGCACAGCAGAGAACCGGCCTGCAGCATACCGCACAGAATGGTCTGCTCACCCATCAGGTCAGATTTCACTTCCGCAACGAAAGAGGATTCCAGCACGCCAGCGCGGTCACCACCGGTGGCAGAAGCCCAGGCTTTGGCGATAGCCATACCTTCACCTTTCGGATCGTTTTCCGGGTGAACCGCGATCAGCGTCGGTACCCCGAAGCCACGCTTGTATTCTTCACGGACTTCGGTGCCCGGACACTTCGGCGCCACCATAACGACGGTGATATCTTTACGGATGGTTTCGCCCACTTCGACAATGTTGAAGCCGTGTGAATAGCCCAGCGCGGCACCGTCTTTCATCAGTGGCTGTACAGCCTGAACCACGGCGGAGTGCTGTTTGTCTGGCGTCAGGTTAACCACCAGGTCCGCCTGAGGAATCAGTTCTTCGTAAGTGCCCACTTTGAAACCGTTGTCGGTGGCTTTGCGATACGAGGCACGTTTTTCGGCGATGGCTTCTGCACGCAGGGCATAAGAAACATCCAGACCGGAATCGCGCATGTTCAGGCCCTGGTTCAGGCCCTGCGCACCACAGCCCACAATCACAATCTTTTTGCCTTTCAGGAAGCTGGCGCCATCCGCGAACTCGTCACGCCCCATAAAACGACATTTGCCCAGTTGCGCTAACTGGTTGCGCAGATTCAGTGTGTTGAAGTAATTAGCCATGGGTACTCCGGTTAAATGTTGTGTTTGCTTTTGTCTGTTGACGGCGTGAGATTCAGCACCGCGAATGACCCCATCATATGACAGGATTTCTGTTGCTTAAATTGATATATTAACAACATTACATTGCAATAATCGCAATGCATTCCTGAGGTGGAACCTGTATGGATTTACGCGATCTCAAATTGTTTTTACATCTGGCAGAAAGTTGCCATTTTGGCCGCACCGCACGGGCCATGCACGTCAGTCCGTCCACGCTGTCACGCCAGATTCAGCGGCTGGAAGAGGATGTCGGCCACGCGTTGTTTCTGCGTGATAACCGCACCGTCACGCTCACCGAAGCGGGCGAAAGACTGAAGTTATTTGCACAACAAACCTTACTGCAGTATCAGCAATTGCGCCATGCCATGGATCTCAACGGTCCGTCACTCAGTGGTGAACTGCGCCTGTTTTGCTCGGTGACCGCCGCGTACAGCCATCTGCCGCCCATTCTGGATCGTTTCCGCGCCGAGCATCCTCAGGTGGAAATCAAACTGACTACCGGCGATGCGGCCGATGCGATTGAAATGGTCCAGTCGGGCAATGCCGATCTGGCGATTGCCGGTCGACCTGAATCGCTGCCTGCCAGCATTGATTTCACCACGCTGGGACTGTTGCCGCTGGGACTGATTGCACCTGCACTGCCCTGTCCGGTGCGCAGTCAGGCGACAGAAGAGGCACCGGACTGGTCACAGATTCCGTTTATCCTGCCCGAGCAGGGACCGGTCCGGCGGGCGATCGAGCTATGGTTCCGCCGTCATCGCATCGTTAACCCATTGATTTATGCGACCGTTGCCGGTCATGAAGCAATCGTGTCGATGGTAGCGCTGGGCTGTGGGATTGCGCTGCTGCCGGATGTGGTGCTGGAGAACAGCCCTGAGCCGGTACGAAACCGTGTGCTGCCGCTGGAAAGCGTGGCGTCCGTCGCACCGCTGGAGCTGGGTGTTTGTGTACAAAA
Organism: Pantoea sp. BS_8; assembly: GCF_041954965.1. Lineage (NCBI taxonomy): Bacteria > Pseudomonadati > Pseudomonadota > Gammaproteobacteria > Enterobacterales > Erwiniaceae > Pantoea > Pantoea sp. BS_8. The sequence continues at coordinate 9,958 of NZ_JAVAXU010000006.1, read as the reverse complement.
AAAGCGGCTTGGAGAGCCGCTTATCAGTGCATTCTGGCACCAGCTATAGTTACTGGCCTGCCAGGAAGAAGCGGAATGCCGGGTTATGCGTTTCGTCGTGGAAATCGTAACCCAGGTCGGCAAGGTGCTCTTCAAAACGCGGTTCGTCGTTGCCAAGCTCGAAGGCCGTGAGGACCCGGCCGTAGTCCGTGCCGTGGCTACGGTAATGGAACAGTGAGATATTCCAGTGCGTGCCCAGCGTTTGCAGAAACTTAAGCAATGCGCCGGGCGCTTCCGGAAACTCAAAGCTGAACAGGCGCTCACGCAGCGGCTTGGAAGGCCGTCCGCCCACCATGTAACGCACGTGCAGCTTCGCCATCTCATCGTCAGACAGATCCACCACCTGATAGCCGTTTTCCGTTAACTGGCTGATGATCTCTGCGCGCTCATCCATCCCGCGCGTCAGCCGCACGCCCACAAAAATGCAGGCTTTGTCGGTGTCGGCATAGCGATAGTTAAACTCGGTAATTGAGCGACCACCCAACGTCTGACAAAACTTCAGGAAGCTGCCCTGCTGTTCCGGGATCGTGACCGCCAGCAGAGCTTCGCGTTGTTCACCCAGCTCACAACGTTCAGAAACGTAGCGCAAACCATGGAAGTTAACGTTAGCTCCCGACAACACGTGCGCCAGGCGTTCGCCCTGAATATCGTGCTGCTGGACGTATTTCTTCATGCCCGCCAGCGCCAGCGCGCCTGAAGGTTCTGCCACGGCACGCACATCTTCAAACAAATCTTTCATTGCCGCGCAGATCGCATCACTGTCCACGGTGACGATGTCGTCGAGATATTCCTGGCACAGGCGGAAAGTTTCGTTACCGATGCGCTTCACGGCCACACCTTCGGCGAACAAGCCCACGCGCGGTAAATCCACCGGCTCACCAGCCTCCAGCGCCGCTTTCAGGCAGGCCGAATCTTCTGACTCGACAGCGATCACTTTGATTTGCGGCATCAGCTGCTTGATGAGCACCGCCACGCCCGCGGCCAGACCGCCGCCGCCCACCGGAACAAAAACCCGATCGAGATGCGCGTCCTGCTGCAGCAGTTCCATCGCCAGCGTGCCTTGTCCGGCGATGACCGCCGGATGGTCAAACGGTGGCACAAAGGTGTAACCCTGCTGCGTCGCCAGTTCAATGGCTTTGGCTTTCGCCTCGTCAAAGTTGGCACCATACAGGAAGGCTTCACCGCCAAATGCACGCACCGCATCCACCTTGATGTCCGCTGTCGCCAGCGGCATGACGATCAGCGACTTGATGCCCAGCTTCGTCGCCGATAACGCAACGCCCTGGGCGTGGTTACCGGCCGACGCGGTGACAACACCGCGTGCTTTCTGCTCTTCATCAAGGCCGGCAATCATCGCGTAGGCACCGCGCAGTTTAAAACTGTGCACCGGCTGGCGATCTTCTCGCTTCACCAGAATGGTATTGCCCAGACGTGCAGAGATTTTTTCCATCTTCTGCAGTGGGGTAACCTGTGCCACTTCGTATACCGGTGAACGTAACACCGCACGCAGATACTCGGCACCGCAGGGCGCCTCGGGTAGCGGTTGAGCCTCAGCCATCTTAGCCTCCCAGCTTACTCTTATCGCGCACAGCACCTTTATCGGCGCTGGTCGCGAGCGATGCATAGGCGCGCAGGGCAAACGACACGTCGCGCTGACGGTTCATCGGCGTGTAAGCTGCGTCGCCACGGGCTTCCTGCTCTTCACGGCGGGCATGCAGTTCATTATCCGGTACGGCCAGTCTGATACCGCGGTTTGGGATATCGATATCGATGATATCGCCATCTTTCACCAGCGCGATAGTGCCGCCGTTAGCGGCTTCAGGTGAGGCGTGACCAATTGACAGGCCAGAGGTGCCGCCAGAGAAGCGACCGTCGGTGATCAGGGCACAACTTTTACCCAGCCCCATCGACTTCAGGTAAGTGGTGGGATACAGCATTTCCTGCATGCCCGGCCCACCTTTTGGCCCTTCGTAGCGGATCACAACCACGTCACCCGCTACCACTTTGCCACCGAGGATAGCTTCCACAGCGTCATCCTGGCTTTCATAAACTTTGGCCGGGCCGCTGAACGTCAGAATCTCTTTATCGACGCCCGCGGTTTTTACGATACAGCCATCTTCGGCAATGTTGCCGTAGAGCACGGCCAGACCACCATCCTGGGAATAGGCATGTTCGCGCGTACGGATACAGCCTTCAGCGCGGTCATCATCCAGCGTGTCCCAACGGCAACTTTGCGAAAACGCCTGAGTCGTTCGAATACCGGCTGGACCCGCACGGAACATGTCCTTCACCGCCTGATCCTGAGTCAGCATGATGTCGTACTGATCGAGCGTTTCACGCAGGCTCTGCTGCAGAATGTTACGGGCGCTGGTGTCAATCAGCCCGGCACGATCCAGCTCGCCGAGAATACCGATGACGCCACCCGCACGGTGCACATCTTCCATGTGATATTTCGGCGTGCTCGGTGCCACTTTGCACAACTGAGGAACTTTGCGTGACAGGCGATCGATATCAGAGATGTTAAAGTCCACCTCACCTTCCTGCGCGGCAGCCAGCAGGTGCAGAACGGTATTTGTAGAGCCGCCCATAGCGATATCCAGCGTCATGGCATTTTCAAACGCGGCTTTGGTGGCGATGTTGCGCGGCAGCATATTCACATCATCCTGCTCGTAATAGCGTTTGGTCAGGCTGACGATGCGCTTACCGGCGTTAATGAACAGCGCTTTACGGTCGGCATGGGTGGCCAACAGTGAACCGTTACCCGGTTGTGACAGGCCGAGAGCTTCGGTCAGGCAGTTCATTGAGTTTGCGGTGAACATGCCCGAACAGGAGCCGCAGGTTGGACAGGCGGAGCGTTCAATCTGCTCGCTGTCAGCATCGCTGACGTTCGGGTTAGCCCCCTGGATCATGGCATCCACCAGATCCAGCTTAATGATCTGATCGGACAGTTTGGTTTTACCGGCTTCCATTGGGCCGCCGGAAACAAAGATCACCGGAATATTCAGGCGCAGCGCGGCCATCAACATGCCGGGGGTGATTTTGTCGCAGTTTGAAATGCAGACCATGGCATCAGCACAGTGCGCGTTCACCATGTACTCGACAGAGTCGGCAATCAGCTCACGTGAAGGCAGAGAATACAGCATGCCGCCATGGCCCATGGCAATACCGTCGTCCACCGCGATCGTGTTGAACTCTTTGGCCACGCCACCTGCCGCTTCGATTTGCTCGGCAACCAGCTTACCCAGGTCACGCAGGTGTACGTGGCCCGGCACAAACTGGGTGAATGAGTTAACGACGGCGATAATCGGTTTGCCGAAATCATCGTCGGTCATTCCTGTTGCGCGCCAGAGGGCACGGGCACCAGCCATGTTGCGGCCGTGGGTGGTGGTAGCGGAACGGTACTTAGGCATGCTCTTTACTCCAGTCAAAATAAGATCGCGGACATCCAGCGACATCCGCGCAAGGTCTGGTTATGCGTTAACCGGGTCCAGCCAGCCCCATTTGTCTTCGGTCTCGCCGGTAAACAGGCCAAAGAATGCCTGCTGAATGCGTTTGGTGACGGGCCCACATTTGCCTTCGCCAACCTGAATGCGATCCACGCTGCGTACCGGGGTGATTTCTGCCGCCGTGCCGGACATAAAGACTTCGTCAGCCAGGTACAGAGATTCACGAGACAGTGCCTGTTCACGCACTTCGATGTCCATATTACGCGCCAGCGTGATGATGGCATCGCGGGTGATGCCCGGCAGTGCAGAGGAGGTAAACGGCGGGGTAAACAGCACGCCATCTTTCACTTCAAACAGATTTTCGCCTGCGCCTTCTGAAATCAGGCCATTGGTATCCAGCGCAATGCCTTCCTGATAGCCATGGCGGCGCGCCTCACTGCCTACCAGCAGGGAAGACAGATAGTTGCCGCCCGCTTTTGCTGCGGTTGGCAATGTGTTTGGCGCAACGCGGTTCCATGAAGACACCATGGCATCAATGCCGTTTTCCAGCGCTTCAGCACCCAGGTAAGCGCCCCACGGGAACGCTGCAACAATCACATCCGTGGTGAAGCCATCCGGTGGGTTCACGCCCAGACCGACATCACCCACGAAAGCCAGCGGACGGATGTAGGCGCTTTTCAGGTTGTTCACGCGAATCACTTCACGGCAGGCTTCCATCAGTTCATCAACGCTGTGCCTGATCGGGAAACGGTAAATTTTGGCGGAATCGTGCAGACGCTGCATGTGCTCGCGGTGACGGAAGACGACCGGGCCTTTGTGTGAGTCGTAGCAGCGCACGCCTTCAAATACCGAGGTGCCGTAATGCAGAGCGTGAGACATCACGCTGACTTTCGCCTCTTCCCACTTAACCATTTCGCCGTTGAACCAAATGAAATCTGCTTTCTTGGTGCTCATTATTATTTCCTTTCGCGACTACGCGCGGATTTGTTGTGATGTCTGTTGTTGAATCTGGACGCAGGCGACATCCATCAGTTTGCTTAACTGGGAAGACAGTAAATCGACAGAGCGCTGGCTGGCAACGGTCATTTCGATATTAATGTTTTCGGCGTTAGCCACAGTCGCCATGTTCATTGAACACACCTGAAAGCCACGATGGCGTACTACACGTAAAATGCGTTCCAATATTTCAGGTCGAAAGCGCGCTTCGATAGACAATTGATGCTGGTTCATACGGTTTTCTCCATCATGTTGGCGTTGCTGGCACCGGGCGGTACCAATGGCCAGACGTTTTCATGCTCATCAATTGACACGTGCAGGAAATAAGGACCTTCACTGTTCAGCAGAGCATCGATTGCGGCGTCGACCTGATCTTTACGGGTGATTCGCTGGCCCGGGATATCAAATGCGCTGGCCAGCGTGAGGAAGTCGGGGTTGTCGGTCAGGATGGTTTCACTGTAGCGACCGTCAAAAAACAGCTGCTGCCACTGGCGAACCATGCCCAGACGCTGGTTATCCAGCAGCAGAATTTTCACAGGCAGTTTGCCACGCTTAATGGTGCCCAGTTCCTGAATATTCATCATGATAGAGCCGTCGCCCGAGACACAGATGACGGTATCGTGAGGGCGCGCAACCTGTGCGCCGATTGCCGCAGGCAGGCCAAAGCCCATTGTGCCTAAGCCACTGGAGGTGATGAAATCTTCAGGCGCGTCACAGGCTATATGCTGGGCCGCCCACATCTGATGCTGACCTACGTCGGTGGTAACAACAGTGTTTGCCGGTTTGCGATCGGACAGTTGTTTCAGTAATAACGGCGCATAGATGGCTTCACCGGGATGATCGTAGCGCCACGCATGCTGTGCTTTCAGCGCCATGACTTCGTCGCGCCACGCCTGAATCTGTAAAGGCTGGCTCAGGGCCGGCAGGACATGGTTGAGATCGCCTTGCAGCGACACATGTGCACGGCGCAGCTTATTCAGTTCTGCAGGGTCCACATCCAGATGGATCACGCTGGCCAGCGGGGCGAAGGTGTCCAGTTTACCGGTGACGCGGTCGTCAAAACGGGCACCCACCGCGATTAACAGGTCGCAGGACTGGACGGCCAGATTAGCGGCCTTAGTGCCGTGCATGCCCAGCATGCCCAGATAACATTCGCTGTCGGCATCCACACTTCCCAGGCCCTTCAGCGTGGCAACAGCGGGAATGCCGGTTTCCTGCATCAACGCGCGCAGTGCCGGCACCGCTTGCGCCATGCCGACGCCACCGCCGACATACAGCATAGGTTTTTTGGCCTGCGCCATCATTGCCCGCGCGTCAATAATTGCCTGATGCGGCATCGACATCGCTTCTTCCACCGGCATCAACTGCGGTGAAGGTTCCCCTTTTGCCAGCTGAATATCCTTTGGGATATCGACTAATACCGGCCCGGGGCGACCCGACTGCGCAATGGCGAACGCCTCGGCCATCACGGAAGGCAAATCATCCAGCGATTCAACCATGAAGCTGTGTTTGGTGCAGGCTAACGACAGACCGAGAACATCGATTTCCTGAAAGGCATCCGTACCGATGAAGGCAGAAGCGACCTGACCGGTCAACGCGACAACCGGCACGGAGTCCATCATGGCATCAGCCAGGCCGGTGATCAGATTTGTTGCACCGGGGCCCGAAGTGGCAATGCAGACACCGGTTTTACCGGTTGAACGGGCATAGCCGATTGCGGCCATCACCGCGCCCTGCTCGTGACGGCACAACAGGTGTTCGACGCCGCCGTCGTATAGCGCATCGTACACTGGCATGATGGCGCCACCAGGGTAACCAAATACGGTATCAACGCCTTGTGCGCGTAAAGCCTGAACTACCCATTGTGCACCTGTCATCGTTATTCTCCTGTCGCCTGAGGGGAACAACAGAATTTTATGCTACTGTTCATTGTTTGTTCCTTGCAGATTTACTGAATTTTGCCAGGTCAAAAAAAAACCCCCGGACCTTTCGGTGCGGGGGGTTTTTTAGAGTTCTGGCTTGATTTTTAAGCCTTTCTTGCTCCAAGCGTTGCCCCGCACAGTGGGTTAATAATCACCACCACGCTAATCACGACAAGGCTAATCACTAGTAGAAGGGCTTTCATAACGTATTCGATTCTTTAACTCGTTCGAAGTAATGCCTACAGAGTTATCATAGTTAGTAGGCTAATTACAATATTTTTTATCAGGTTTTTTATTGCGGCCCATTGCGTTCTTTCGTTATCAATTTGTAATTAAAAGATTATTTTATTGAGCCCCGACTTTGACAAAAAAACCATGCCGATGCGGTTATACCGCGTTCAAAGTCCGGTTCCACAAAAAAAGCGTGCGGATGTATAGTGCGCAAAAAAATCACGGCGCAGCTTACATTTTGTCCTTTTGGCCCTCGCCGTCATTGAAGCGCCAGGGCAGACTTGCCGCATTTGGGAGCGGCCATGTCTTTGTCAAAAGTTATGACACGTGCAGCCATCGGGGTTGATGCGCCGCTGGTGACTATTGAAGTCCATATCAGCAACGGATTGCCTGCCCTGACGTTGGTGGGCTTACCGGAAACTACCGTCAAGGAGGCACGCGAACGTGTCCGTAGCGCCATCATTAACAGCGGCTTTGACTTCCCTGCCCGGCGAATCACCATCAATCTGGGCCCGGCCGATCTGCCTAAGGAAGGCGGGCGCTACGATTTGCCCATGGCTGTCGCCATTCTGGTCGCGTCTGAACAGCTCCCTGCAGAGAAGCTGGGCGGATATGAGTTTCTGGGCGAGCTGGCGCTAAACGGCGCTCTGTGTGGTGTACAGGCCGCCATTCCGGCTGCCCTTGCGGCGATTAAAGCTGGCAGGCAGTTGATTCTCTCAGCAGAAAACCAGACTGATGTGGGTTTAATCCGTAAAGGCTCAACGCTGGTAGCCGCCCATTTGATCGACGTTTGTGCTTTCTTACACAACAGGGGTGAACTCACGATTGCCACCGCCCACGCCGATAACACCGACGAAATCACAGACGATCTTCGCGATATTGTCGGGCAGGAACAAGGACGCCGTGCCCTGGAGATCACGGCGGCCGGTGGACATAACCTGATGCTGATCGGACCGCCAGGCACAGGCAAAACCATGCTTGCCACTCGTTTACCGGGCATCATGCCGCCATTAAGCGATCAGGAGGCCTTAGAATGCGCAGCGATAGCCAGCCTGAGTAATGCGGGCCCTGTGCATCATTCATGGCGTAAAAGGCCGTTCAGGGCCCCTCATCATAGTGCTTCACTGTATGCGCTCATTGGCGGTGGCGCATTGCCCCGTCCCGGTGAGATCTCGCTGGCCCATAATGGAGTGCTTTTTTTAGATGAATTGCCTGAATTCCAGCGCAGCGTTCTGGATGCATTGCGCGAACCCATTGAGTCCGGTGAAGTCGCGATTTCGCGAGCCAGGGCTAAGGTGGTTTACCCTGCACGCTTTCAGTTAGTCGCTGCGATGAATCCCAGTCCGACAGGACACTATCAGGGACAGCATAACCGCACCTCGCCGCAGCAGATTTTACGCTATCTCAGCAAACTTTCCGGCCCCTTCCTTGATCGCTTTGATCTGTCGCTGGAGGTGCCATTGCTACCGCCGGGACTGTTAGGCCAGCAACAGCAGACGGGAGAAAGTTCTGTGGCGGTACGCGAGCGCGTGCTTGTTGCCCGGCAAAGACAGATTGCGCGTTCAGGAAAAATCAACGCTCATTTAGCTAATGCGGAGGTATTACGGTGGTGTGCGCTTTGTTCAGCGGATGCGAAGTGGCTGGAGTCTGTTTTAAATCAGTTGGGCTTATCAGTACGGGCGTGGCAGCGGATCCTGAAAGTGGCGCGCACGGTGGCCGATTTGGCCGGTGAAGAGACGATCAGCCGTTATCATTTGCAGGAAGCCGTCAGTTACCGAAGCATTGACCGCCTCATGACCTATCTTCATAACAACCTGCAGTAAAAAGGGGCTTTCGCCCCTTTTCATTAATCGTCGCTTTCTGTGTAGTCTTCAACGGTATCCATTTGTGGCTTACCGCCTGACAGCGTGTGAAAACGCTTAGGACGCTTGATACGGGTCATGTATTTGGACCAGACACGTTCTGCTTCCGTCTGCGGCTCACGGACACCACGACATACCTCGATGAACAAACGCTCTTCTTCTGTCGCTGGTTCACGTTTGGCAAGATCCAGCTCATTAAACGCGACGCCGTGGCGTTCAAGTAGCTGTGCTTCTTTAATCGTAAAGTCCCCATGACGCGAAAATCCGCGTGGGTAATGTTTGTTATCAAAGAAACGATTTTCCGTTGAGAAGCTTTCCGCCATGTTACACGCTCCTGTTTCTCTTATGGCCGTGCTATTTATGGCGCGGAGTATTAGATACGCTTGACAGAGTGTAAAACAAAACATTTAAATCTATACGACAAACAAATTTTGGGAGAAGGCTGTGGATACGGAATTACTGAAAACTTTCCTGGAAGTGAGCAGAACTCGCCATTTCGGGCGTGCTGCAGAAGCACTTTACTTAACGCAGTCTGCTGTCAGTTTTCGCATCCGCCAGTTAGAAAACCAACTGGGAGTGAATCTTTTTACCCGACACCGCAACAACATCCGTTTGACCTCGGCAGGTGAGCGTCTTTTGCCTTACGCGGAAAGTCTGATGAATACCTGGCTTATGGCGAAGAAAGAAGTGTCGCACACGCAGCAGCATCATGAGCTGTCCATTGGTGCCAGCGCCTCACTTTGGGAAGCCTATCTGACGCCATGGCTTCAGACACTCTACGAAAACAGGGAAAGTCTGCACCTGGAAGCGCGTGTGGCGCAGCGTCATTTGTTAGTTAAACAGTTGCATGAACGCCAACTGGATTTATTGATTACGACGGAAGCACCAAAGATGGATGAATTGACCAGCCAGCAGATAGGTCATATTTCGCTGGCACTGTTTCGTTCCCGGCAGACCGAAAAGCGTGAGAAATATGACTATATTAAGCTGGAATGGGGCGCGGACTTTCATCAGCACCAAAGTTATCTTTCCGGCGGGGACGATGTTCCGGTATTAACAACGACATCAGCACAGGTGACGCGTGAATTGTTGCACACGACAGGAGCCTGCGCGTTTCTGCCCGAGTTCTGGCAAAGCTTGTACAGCGACCTGATAGTGATGCCCGATACGTCTGTGGCGGTGCGGCCTTTGTATGCGGTATGGCTGCAAAACAGTGATCAGCAGACGTATATCCGTCAGTTGCTGAAGTTTCCAGTCGTGCCGAATTAAAGAGAGGGAAGAAAGCGAGGATTAAGCCAGTCTTTGCTGGCTGGTTTTCTGTTTTGCTTTTCTTAAGGCAAAAAAAAATCCTTCGCATACGCAAAGGATTTTTCTTTTTCTGGCAGGGGCGGAGGGACTCGAACCCCCAACACCCGGTTTTGGAGACCGGTGCTCTACCAATTGAACTACGCCCCTAAAAAGG
>NZ_JAVAXU010000005.1:0-257184 GCF_041954965.1 Pantoea sp. BS_8 | reverse complement strand
GATGTAACTAAAATGGTTTTTGCCCGCCTCTGGCGGGTGCTACCTCAGGCCGCGTAGCGGACTCATCGAACCGGCGCGGACGCAGTCCGCTGTAGGGTCGTTCGCTTATGGAAACTGTCCACAGGACAGGTGACGTTTAGGTCAGTCATTTAAAGGAAAGTCTTTACTGTTTTTTAAAAGAGAGAAGATCAGAAGTTTAAAAGGATCATAGCGGTTTAGGAAAAGTTCGCTTGTCAGCTACTGCAGCCCCCGAATATAACTCATGGGAATTAACCTCTGTCAGTTAATGGGAATAACTCAGCGCTTACGTGCTGAAAGAAGCATTCCGGTGTTAACCGGCGCCGGTGATGTGGCAATTAGGGCCGCGGGAGTTTCCCGTCAGGGCGAATTATTTCATCGTTTTGTGGCCTCGCCTGCTCAATCTGAACTGCAGGCTGCCCGAGGGCCTGGCCTTGTTTGCGCTGGAACGACTCCGTGACTGAAACGCTTTTCTGCTGTTGACTGTCTCTGACGGTGAAACGCCGGCCGTCATTGTCCTGCAGATTATGCATCGAACCGGAATACAGCACTCTCCTGACCGCGTCAGCATTGCCTTTCACAAACTGGGCACCTTCACTTCTCCAGGCTGTCAGGGCAGCAGCAAGATCGTTATTGAAACGCTCAGACCGGGCATCAGAGGAGGTATACACCTCTACCCTGTTTCCAAAATCCGTGACAGCGGGCTGACCGTTTCTGAGGTAGGTAACGGAACCGTCGCGGCGCAGCTGCGTGTCATGCTCACTGGAGCGGAAAATCGGCGCGTCATCACCATGAGCGCAGACAATGACGGCTCCGGGAGTGGGACTGTTCTTCTCACTCTGACGGGCTTTGCGTTTTTCACGATAGGCCCAGCCGCGCATCTGGCTGAGTGCGGCAATGTCACCGTTTACCGCTTCACGCTCCACCCACTGTTTCCATGACAGTGGCCTGAACATGCCGGTTTCCGCCAGCACCTGGCGTTCCTCACGCAGTTGCAGGCGGAGAGTGGCCATGGCTTTCATCTTTTCAAACTCGGCCATGCGGTACATCAGCTTGCGCAGCAGCCGGTCACGGACCGTTTTACGGACATGTGCTTTCATGGCCACACAGTGTGAGTGGATCTGACGGAACCGCTCACGCGCCCTCAGGTCCGGTTTTTCCCAGCCCTCACGGTAGGCGTCAAAACGGGCGCGCAGAATTTCTCTGGCCACCGCCCTCGCCTCCCGACGCTCCTGACGCAAATCCTGATCGCGGACGTGAAGCTGGGGATTGTAGTGACTCAGGATACCGGTGATGCCATCCTGCGGACGCTCCGGATCAAATGCCGGCGGTGCAGGAGAGAATTCACCACACTTCGCCTCCATGGCCGGCAGACTGATGGCCGGATGTATGTCAGACGCTTTTACGCTCACACCGTCAGGCTGAAGCAGATCATAAACAGCCAGTCCGCCGCTCTGCTCACGCAGACCGAGACCGCGGGTATGCAGCATGGTGTGCAGCCATGGCCAGTCAAGCCGGTCATCCTGCTGTGCCTTGCTGATGACGTCGCGCACTTCACGCACGGCGTACCCGTGAAGACTTTCACGGTCGGAAAAAATCTCACGGCGCGCTGCACCACGCGGCGCGGCGGGCATGTCCCGTGGGGTACGGTGCAGGTCACCAAACTCATCCATATGCCAGCTGCCGTTGTCGACCTTAAAGCCTAAATCACGCTCCAGTACGCGACAGCATTTCTGCAGCGTGTCCGCATCGTTCCACATGTTCTGCGCCCTGAACGTTTCCGGATGAACGCGGTTAGCGGAGACGTGACAGTGGATGTTGTCAGTGTCTTTATGAATGGCAGCGACATACTGATGGTCTTTCATGCCCAGGCTTTCCAGGCAGTAACGCGCGGACTGAAAAATCGCATCAGCGGATGGATTTTCGTCTGACTGCCAGCTCAGGATGAAATGATAAACCGGATCCTTACAGTGACGGTTCTGCATGGCGGTCATGTTCATCTCTGCAGCAGCAGAACCCAGCGACCAGCAGTTGGTCTCGCACAGCACCTCACCGGAAGACACTCGCTGGATGCCCTCCGGTGAAATGCTGTGAACCTGAGTGACGGAGGCTGTGCTCTTACGTCCGACGTAGTTTACCAGCTGCCCGAATCCGGGAGTCGTCACGTACTCAGTATCGGGGGTATGCTCCGCTGTACCATCCGGTGTGACGACATCGCTGGCCTTCTTTTCCTGACGCGTACTGACGTACTCAACCAGCTTTTTGAAGCTGGTCTTTTTGTCACGACGCTTTGGCGGAATAATGACGTTCATCAGTCTGTAATCTCTTCAGCCGTTACCGGTGTCATGTCCAGGGCGTTAAGTGTATTAGTGATGGCCACAAGCACGTCAGAAAACTGGCGGCTCAGCTCTGTTGTCATGCTTTTCTCCATCTGCGTGAAGAGATGCTTTTGTAGTCCACCGAGACGTTTGACTTCATTCATCATGCGGATATCAGTCCGGACGGTTATGCGCCGGTTGAGCGCGGAACGCCTCAGCAGTTCCGATCGTGTCAGGCCTGCTGAGGCAGCCTTTTTGTCAATGGCCTCAAGCTCAGCTTCGGTACACCGCAGCTGAACAATCACGTTCCTCTGACGCTTTTCACTTTTCGCCATAACTCAACCTCAGCTCGGGACGGGGTGTCGGGGCAAAGCCCTGACCAGTCGTTTTGGCGTTACTGTCTGCGTGCAGACGGTAATGACAAAACATTTCCTGTCCCGTTATTAAATTCATAAAATGAATTTTGGCACTAAAGCGCCATGAAGTAAATGGCGTCATGGGAGGCAGGTGCTGGAATTTTCCGCGGGTTCGCGGCAGAATCATGGTTTTCAGGTTTTCCCACCAGAAGGTTTTATGGCTACACAGCAGTTTTTCACGCAGGAACAGATAAACGAGGCAAAATCCCGGCTGGAAAATTTGCCGGATTTGTCACCCACACGCATTACCAGAAATGAAGCGCTGGACAGCCTTCGCGGCACGATTCTGATGCTGGCAAAGGAAAAGGGCTATAACGCAAAAGACATAAAATCAGCGCTGGATGACATGCAGTTTGGTTTCAGTGAAAAGGCCATTTCTGATGTTATTAAAGAGAATGGAAAAGCCAAAAAACAGGCACGTGACAGGAAGGCGAGAAGTGGGGGAAACGGTGCAGGTAATGAGGTGCGTGACGCGGTAACGAAGTGATTATTCTCCCAAAAAAACGGGGGCTTTTCAGTGCCCCCGTTTCAGGAATCAGGATTTGAGTTCTTTCATTTTTTTTCGGCAAGGGACCACAGAAAACGGTTGTTTTTTATGTCGCCGTCAATGCCGTTTATCGCACGGGTTTTTGTCACTGCGCCCTTTGCGGTCTGGCCACGTAATCCGCCACGAATGATGTTTTCCTGGGTACGCTGATAAACAGTCCAGAGGTCATTCGGGTTGTCTGCCTTACGGCGGGGCTGCAAAACTGTATCAGCCGTGACCGGAATATGCTGACCATCATAGCGAAACGCCAGCGCCGTTTCGGCAAAGGCAACCTGTTCACGATGGTCAAGCCGGATAGGCTTCATTTAGTCGCGTGAATATTCAACCACCTGACTGACAATGTCGCCTTTATGCGGTACACGAATTTCGCCATACACTTCACCGCATACCATGCCGTTGGAACAGACGCTGCGAAACTGTCCGGGGATCATCTGGTAGCTGCTGCTGCCGTCATGGCTGTTCAGCAAAATAATTTCCGATACTTCTGAGGCAAGAATCTGATCACGTTGACACAGGCACAGCAGGTGTTTTGCATGACCGACACGCCCCTATCGCGCACGCGCTGCTGACAGGCATAGAACGGCTCTGCGCTTGCGGACGCAGTGCACTACGTGACGGACACGTGACCGAATTTCATCCGGAATCTCAAGTATATACTGATCGGTGTGACGATGGTGTTTATGAGATGATTTTCCGGCGGGCTTTACATCCCGGCGGAGGGTGTGATGATGCTGCGGTCAGCAGTTTTCATGATTTACTTCTTATTGCTGTTGATGTTCCAGACGGTCATTAGGTCGTAGCGTCCGGGCTGAAAGGACGGCCGGCGGATAACGGTGTAACCGATATCAAATTCGTAGACTGCGACCGGCCAGCCATCGCGCATGTAAACTTTCAGCGCGTCCGGTTCTTCTGTCGGCTCATCAATCACCACCAGCCCGTTAAAATCATCACGCGAGAGACCAGACGGTCCCAGGAATTCGCCGTGCGTCCATACGTAGTCGCACAGGTCCATAAAGGCATCGACGGGCAAATCCTGCGTGTTCGGGATGCCGGGGGCTGATACGTTTTTCATCATGAAATCCTCATGCTGTAAGATCCGGTTTGTGCAGCGCACTGCGGTATGACCGGAGGGCTGCGGGTGCCGAAAAAGACTTCCTCTGACGCGGCTTTTTTCTTTTTCCGGTCTGGCCTTTCGCGGCGAAGGGCAGAGTTGCAACGACGAAGAGAGGGCATAAAGGGGCGACGACAAAAAGTTTTTGCTGCCCCTGGCGAAAAGTTTTTGGCGGCGTACATTTCACCCCTTTCTGCCCGAACCGGCGGTGCTACGACAGGTCCTCCGCACAAGGCACGACCGGAACAGCAGGAAAGACGTCAGGAGGGGAATTTGCAGCCCGCCAAGCGGGCTGGCCACAGAGCCCCGGCAGCCCTTTGCCGGGGCGGTAAAGGCGACGGCGCCAGTCGTCAGCCGTCAGCAGCCATTGACGTTGACCTTCGCCATCAGACTCTATACAGCATGGCGGGTGTGCCGCCTTAGCGGAGTGAGCCTGACGACTGCCTGCCTGAGCAGGAGCCGAAGGGGGCCATGGCCCTGCCCGTGAAGTGGCATTTCGGTCAGTGAAAGTAAGAAATCGCAAGAAGCCGGGGGATAAAATTAAGACGACCAGATAACGTATGACAGGCACAAAAAAGTCGGACAAGACCGGTGCGCCAGCACCGGGTCTGTACAGCTTTTGAGGTATTTGCTACGCAGCTCAGTTTCAGACGAAAAAGTCGTGCCTTTCAGGGCGGGGGGTTAGTCAATACTGTTGACCCTGAAGGTGGACGCTTTCTTAATGCTGTCTTTATCCAGTGATTTTAGCGTTCAACAGGCGGATCTCGTCCTGGTCAATCCCTGCCAGTAGCTGCGCTACAGTTTTCCGCCCACGCGGTACCCGACGGGATGGGCGTATCTTAACGGCATCACCGTCTGTGCTGATGTTCATGAGTGTGCCAGCGCGCCAGCCAGCCCTTTCGGCGACCTCATCAGGAATGGTCAGAACAAGCCCCCTGCCCTTCTGCCTCAGTGTAGTGACTGACATACTTCCTCCGTAGTGGGTGATGTTGTCTGACAGCTTACAGAATTATACCGCTTAGCGATGTCAGCTATACCAAAATAAAGTCAGGAAGTGTTATTGATAAGAAATAATTATCATAGGGAGCTAAAATGAATCACACAGTGCAGGATGTACTCGATGCAGCAAATCAACAGAATTTTCCTTAACCCTTCACTATCGACGATGGTCAAAAAGTTCTTGATGCAAGCCCTTGGCGCATAAAAATAGGTAGATGCTATTTTATCTGGGATGATGTTGACGGGACCCTGACTATAAATTGCCCTGAAGAACCAAAGCTCGATCACAGGCATCCGGCAGACCCAAGAGCATCTAAATCCCGGGGACCCCGTTAGTCATCATAAAACAAAGCAATATTTACGCCTGTGAAATTTGCGTCAGCCCCTGCCTAGCGGGACTGACGCATAAAATTCAATATCCTGTAAACATTAATTCAGAAATTCACTCCTCATGCCGCCTTAATTGGCTTCGGCTTGTTCGGAACCAACCATGTGTCCATCCCCCGCACGGCCTGCGTTGATTCATCTGAGAGAAACCTCGCCTCAACACTCAATCTCCATAATGGCTCACCTTTAAGCGTCCAGCGGTCTAGCTGTTTCATCGAAGAAAAATGCTCACTCCATCGGTAAAACATACCCTCCAGAGCGTAATGGTTGACCTGCGAATCCGACCAGCGTGACACCCAGCTACCGACCGTTTCCGGCGAATGAAAGACCAGCTCGGTTTCGGCCTGAGCTTTGAGCGCCAGGTAAGCCCGTTCCTGATCATGAACCTGCTGTGTTATCTGGTTGGAATATTTTTCCTCCTGTAGTGCTGTTTTCATTCGCTGCCGTTCTGTCTGCTGGAAACGTTTTTCAGGGAAAATATCCCAGACCTCATAGCCGCTGAGCGGTAGCGGGCAGTGTGCTCCTGCACTCAGTATCAGCTTATCAATGGCTTTGAGCCACGACTGTTTCCGCCCCGAAAGTCAGACTCCTGTAGCCAGGGACAAAACACATGGACTTCCTTCAGCGTTACCCGCTTACTGTCCATCAGAAAGCGGAAAAACGCCCGTGCATAGGGGGGAATCTTGCGCGCTAATTTCTGCTCAACGTCAGCAATCGCCTGCATGGCGGCCCCCCTTTTGAGCGACAGCGGAACCAGAGACCGGTTTGTCGGGATCATACGTTTATCTCCTCCGCTAGGTAATCCGCCAGCCCGCTAACGTTGTAATCCATCAGACACACCTGCGCCCTTGCAGCGAGAACGGCACTGATGCGCGAAGGATCGCACGGCGTCAGCCGCCGGGGGACGTCGCGCACGCGTCCCCCGTCCGCCGACACATACACACGCTGGAGATTTCGCTAGGGCTGCACACACAGAGGTAAAACGCCTCATCCGGTGGCATAAAGCTCAGTTGCACCGAAAAGAAGCGGGCAAATTCGCTGCCGTATTCACCGCTAAGGCCGGTGTGTCAGCACCGGCTTATTCCGGCCCGCAGGGCAGCATTTTTTTGCATGGCCTAGCTGGCCGCTACAAGCTAAAAAAAAACCGCGCAATATGGCGCGGTCTTTCGGCTGTACCGTCCGGAAGTATGGGGATCAGAGCCGTGCCAGTGTCTGGAGGGTTTCAGGATTCTGCTGCACCATACGGATCAGCAAAACCGCCTGCGCGTTGGGCTTTGCCCTGCCCTGCTCCCAGTTCTGGTACGTGGTTTCGCCCGTATGAAGGTAATGGGCGAAAACCGCCTGAGACAGATTCAGTTTTTCGCGCACGTCGCGCAGCTCCTGCGGCGCTATCGTGGCAGGCTCGCGTCGGGTCGCCTTGTAGGATTTGAGCGTAATCTTGCCGTCCTGATGGTCTTTAAGCTCCTGCATCCCTGTCATGAGTTCACTGAAAATATCGCCTTTAGTCACGTCTCAGCCCTTTCTTAATCATATTCAGCGCGTCTGCCAAAGCATCACGCTGCTGTTTAGTCAAATCGTCACGCTGGTCTTTATCGTAAATGGTGAACAGGATGAACTGGCCTTTATCGTTCGTCCAGTAATAGATAACCCTGATCCCGCATCGGGTGCCTTTATTCCTGCGCTCGTCCCGGAAGCGGACTTTGCCGAGTCCGCCCGTATCGGTGATGATGTCGCCCTTTTCAGAGTTGGCCAGCAACATGTTCTGGAAGACACGAAACTGATCATCGTCAAGATATTCATGGCTGTACTTCTGAAAGCTGGTAAGTTTGATGAATGTTACTTGTATAATTTCATGTGTCCCCAACTAAGGGATAGTATACCCCTAGTTAGGGACACATCAAGAAAATCTGTTATGCATAACTCTCACTGAGCAGGGTTCTGAGTTCATTTTTTTCTGACTGCCAGAGATATAACGCGAGGCCATCCGCCTCAGTGAGAACAAGCCTTCGCGCCTCTGACCACGCATGGACGGAAGAAAGGGGCAGCCGGGGGAGGGCCAGTGTCCAGTTCGTCACGATTCCGGTGATCTCACTGGCTAAACGCCACAGCGTGCCCAAAATCAGTTCCTCCCGATCTTACTCATCCGGCTGGTTACAAGCACACGCAGTAAACTGAGACATGCCTTAATTTCTTTGAATTTTTGTTCTGAATAGAGAAAAATTATGAATAAAACGATTTTGACAGCAGCCGCCGTTGCAAGCGTTACGGCCTTCGTGCCGTTTATGGCTCAGGCATCTTATGCGTATGTGGGAACCTATAATCCTGATGGCGAAGGGGTTTATCGATTCACGATCAATGCGCAGGGTGAACTGTCGGGAAAAACGTTGGTGAGTCAACTGCCCAATCAGGCGCAGATGGTCGCGTCAGCCGATGGTAAACATCTCTATGTGGCCAGTGAGACCGAAAAAGGCAGTGTTACCGCTTATCAGATTGGCCCGGACGGCTCGCTCACGGCATTAAATCAGGTTGACACCCAAGGTAAGGGGCCGGTTTATCTGTCTCTGACACCCGACCAGCGTTACCTGATGGTCGCCAATTATGTCAGCGGCAGTATCACAGTGTTTGCGGTGACGTCAGAGGGTAAACTGAGCCAGGCCATTGATCATCATCAGGACAGTGGCCCGGCAGGCGCAGGCAAACCCGCGGCGGCGCCCGAGGGCAGCTTTGCTATTAGCGACCACAACGGTCCGCATGCACATATGGTCGCCAGCGATCATACGGGCCAGTTTGTGTACTCGACAGATCTGGGACTGGATCGCATTTACCAGTATCACCTGAATAAAGACGGTACGCTCACGCCCGGTAAACCCGCATGGATAAACGCCTCGTCAGCAGGAGCAGGCCCGCGCCATTTCGTCTTTAGCGCCGACGGCCGTGCGCTCTGGTTAGTCAATGAAGAAGCCTCGACGCTCACGCATTACCTTATTAATCCGCATACCGGTGCCTTGCAGGAAAAGGCCACGGTTTCTACGCTGCCTGCCGGTTATAAAGGCACCAGTTTTGCAGCCGGGTTAGTTATTGATAAGGCAGGGAAAAATCTTTACGTGGCCAACCGTCTGCATGACAGCATTGCGCACTTTGCGGTCAATGCTAACGGCACACTGACGCATAAGGATGATGTGTGGACGCGCGGTGATTACCCACGAACGCTGACGTTATCCCCCGATGGCAGCATGATTTACGTGATGAATCAGCGTAGCGATAACATCACCAGCTTCAGAGTGGATAAAGCGAGCGGTGCCATGACCTTTACCGGAAACTACGTTGCCGTTGGCGCGCCCTCTCAAATGGTTATTGTGCCCTGATGCATTATTCGGGTGCGGGTCATCAAAGCGACCTCACCTGCTGAAACGCGCCTACCCCACGATGATCTCTGGCGTCCCGCGCGGGCGGGATGCCAAACAGACGACTATATTCACGGGTAAACTGCGTCAAACTGTCATAACCCACCGTCGACGCAACGGCAGCGACGTTACCGGGCTGACGAAAGAGCAGATTACGCGCCGCATAAAGCCGCAGATGCTTTTGATACTGCAACGGAGAAAATCCGGTGCTGGCTTTAAAACGACGATGAAATACCGAGATACTCATGTTGGTCATATGCGCCAGTTGTTCAATGCGCACCGGCGAAGCATAGTGCGTTTTCAACCAGCTCACCGCACTGCGGATGGATAAAAAATAACCGCTTGTGTCAGCAGCCTGACGCAACAGCGCCCCCTGGGGGCCACGCAACAGGCGGTAAACAATTTCACGCTCCGTTAAGGGCGCCATCACAGCAATATCTTCGGGATGATGAATCAGACGCACCAGTCGCAACCAGGCATCCAGTAATGTTGCATCTGCATCCTCAACAGCAAACCCCGGTCCGTCCGGTGGTTCACTCACTAAGGGTGACACATGCAGTAATGCTCTTATCACGGCAAGATCGAATGTCAGGCGCACTGCCAGATAAGGCGCTGCATCGCTGGCACCCACAATCTTACCGCTTGCTGGCAGATCGACAGACGAGATAAAGGCCTGCCCGGCGCTATAGCGAAAGAGACGCGATCCAATCTGCAGTTGCTTCTCACCCTGCAGGATCAGGCTAATAAAGGGCGGATAAACCTCAGGCGGAAGAGCAAGAGGTTGCGTGACCCGGTAGATGTCCAGTCGTGGGATGGCCGAATGCGCGTTTGCATCCACAGGCCAGTCCTGCACACTCTCGCGCAGGGCGTCTAATGCCGTTGTCATAAGCTCAGCCTTACGCAGAATTAAGCAGAAACAGGCAAATAATAAGCAGAATTTAGGCCGCGCGGCAATGATGTGCGCACTAAAATCAGTGCGGAGAGTGCCGCAACCGGAGCGAGAAAAGCGATGAATATTAAAGGGGCAGTAATCATGATAACCGGCGCATCGTCGGGCATTGGTGCAGCAACCGCCCGGGCGGCTGCACAATCTGGCGCGCAGGTGGTACTTATCGCGCGACGTAAAGAACGCATTAGCGCGCTGGCGCAAACGTTGGGAAACGCCATAGCGATAGCCTGTGATGTGACGCGTCATGATGAGATTGCCAACGCCGTTCAGACCACGCTTAGCCATTTTGGGCACATTGACGCGTTAATCAACAATGCGGGGCAAGGGCTGCATGGTGCCATTGACACGATCGGCAGTGAGGACTTCATGGCACTGCTGGACGTAAATCTGGTTGCGCCACTCAGGATGATGCAGGCGGTCCTACCCGCGATGCGTCAGCAAGGACGCGGCAGCATTGTTAATGTCAGCTCAGGTGCAACGCTGGCAACCTATCCAGGCTCTGCGGCCTATACCAGCGCGAAAGCCGGACTGAATATGCTTTCACGTGTTGCCCGTCTGGAGCTGGCTTCTGAGGGGATCACGGTATCGACTTTCTATCCCTTTGTGACCGCGACAGAATTTTACCAGTCCGTTAAATCAGGCCGTGAGCAGGCCAGCGCGCAGGAAAAAGAGATTGCCGCCTTCGCGCATTCACCTGAAAAAGTCGCTGAAAGTCTGTTAATGCTACTTGAGAGCGGGGATGCCGAGCAGGATCTGGTGCCGGAAGCTTATGGTGGCAGCGTCCGCGACGCGTAAAAGGCCGGGAATACGCATCACCTTTACAGCCGCTTTTGTTTAGCAAACAGCGCGCCGATAACATGCCAGAGCGCATGGCTTTCGGCGCGCATGTGCACGAGCCATACCTGCTTCGCGCCTCTGCCAGACGGAGATCACCAACGAGCGTGATCAGCCCCGGCGGTAATCGCTATCCGGGGCCCGAAACCGCTCCCGCTTCAGACGTTCTCTTCCCTTATCACCGCAACCCGCTGTCCCGCGCGCACAGCACTGCCTGGCTGCACGTTTATCTGCTGAATGATGCCGTCGCACGGCGCCAGCAGCGGAATCTCCATTTTCATGGATTCCAGCACGACCAGCACATCCCCCGCACGCACGCGACTTCCCGCCGTGGTTTGCACCTGCCAGAGATTGCCGGAAACCGGGCTTTCGACGCCCTGTTCGTCCTGCTGTAATGACCTATCGCCGCCCTCTTCCACCACGCTTTCCTGGCTGTCGAAATAAGCCTGCCCGCTGGCGATCCAGCGATCGCGTTCCGCATTAAACGCCTTTTGCTGATGGTCACGAAACGCCGCGATGCTCTGCGCCTCCTGAGCAAGAAACTGCTGATAATCGCTTAACCGCAGCGTGCTGTGCTCAATGCGCAGCGGATAGCGTCCCAGTGGAAAATCGCGGCGGATTTGCATCAGTTCCCCGGCGGATACGGGGTAAAAACGCAGTTGATCGAAGAAGCGCAGTAGCCAGGGTTTTCCGGCAAAATCGATGACGTCGCGATAGCGGTTCCACATCTGAAGCGTGCGGCCCACAAACTGATAGCCACCGGGCCCTTCCATACCGTAAACGCACAGGTAAGCCCCACCGATACCGACCGAATTTTCTGCCGTCCAGGTACGCGCCGGATTATATTTTGTGGTGACAAGACGATGGCGCGGATCCAGCGGTGTCGCTACCGGCGCGCCAAGATAGACATCGCCCAGCCCCATAACCAGGTAGCTGGCTTCAAATACCGTTTTCCAGACCGCCTGCTCGTCAGGCAGATCGTTAATCCGACGAATAAACTCCAGGTTGCTGGGGCACCACGGCGCATCAGGACGTACCGTAGTCATGTATTTTTCAATCGCCTGACGGCAGGCGGGATCGTCCCAGGAAAGCGGCAGATGCACCACGCGCGTCGGCACCTGCAGATCATCATGCATACAAACTGCGAGCCACTCGCCGCGCACCCATGCCAACAGCGCGTCATGGATGAGAATTTCAGGCTGAAAATGGATTTGCAGCGAACGGATCCCCGGCGTGATATCAATCACCCCGTCTTTTGCATGCGCTTCCAGCGCCTGCATCAGGGCATGAATGCGAAAACGCAGAACCAGGTCCAGTTCCGGCTCCCCGGCTTCGAGGAGCAGATGCGTATCGCCCGAAAGCCGCGCCACCAGGCGCTTATCGGCCTCGCCGCAGGTCATAACAATCGGCGAGGTCAGCGGCGCAGGTTGCCAGGCCGTCTCCTGCGCGCAGAGCGTTGCCAGCGCCTGGCGTTGCTCCCGGGCCAGCTGACGCGCGGTGGGCAAATCCACTGCGGTAAAGCGCACGTTATCACCGGCTTTCAGTTGCCCCAGTTGCCAGAGGTCGGCTTCTATAACCGTGACCGGACAAACGAAGCCTCCCAGACTGGGTCCATCCGGGCCCAGAATTACCGGCATATCGCCGGTAAAATCAACCGCGCCAATAGCGTAGGGGTTATCGTGAATATTCGACGGGTGCAGTCCGGCTTCGCCGCCGCTGTCGCGGCTCCAGTCAGGCTTAGGTCCAATCAGACGAACGCCCGTGCGACTGGAGTTGAAATGCACTTCCCAGTCCGTGGCAAAAAAGGTGGCGATATAGTCCGGCGTAAAAAACTCCGGCGCGCCATGGGGGCCATAAATCACCCGCAAGGTGCGGACCTGCGGAAGATTCGTACGCAAAGCCAGAGGAAGTTTCGTGCCCGCCTGCGCCGTCTGCGGTGCCAGGTGCAGGATATCACCGCTGCGCAGGGCGCGTCCGGCATGACCACCAAACTGGCCGAGCGTAAAGGTGCTTTTGCTGCCTAAATACGTTGGCACCTGAATACCGCCGCTCAGGCAAAGATAGCTTCGCACGCCCGCACCGTTTACGGCACCCAGCTTTAGCGTTGCCCCGGCGGATATCGTAAACACACAATCCATCGGCACGGGCTGACCATCCAGGGTAGCGCTCAGCGATGCACCGCAAATCACCGCCTCAATGGCGGTGTTAAATTTCAGGGTGGGTCCGGTGAGGGTGATTTCCAGCGCGGCTTCGCCCTCCTCATTCCCCAGCAGCCGGTTGCCTGAACGCAGGGCGCGATCATCCATCGGCCCTGATGGCGGTACGCCGACTGCCCAGTACCCCAGACGGCCCGGGTAATCCTGAACGCTGGTTTGCGTACCGGCACTCAGCACCTCAACTGTCGCCGCCTGATAACACAGTTGCTCCAGACAACGGGTCCAGGGTTCTCCCTGGACAAAGGGCGCAAACGCCAGGATTTGCTGCAGATAGAGGCGATTGGTTTCAACACCGTACAAACGCGTCTCCCCTAGCGCCTGCGAAAGCGTGGCAATGGCCTCATCGCGGCTGGGCCGCCAGGCGATCATTTTTGCCAGTAGCGGATCAAAAAACGGCGGCACTTCACAGCCGGCTTCGACCCAGTGATCAATGCGCAGGCTGGCATTCTCGGTTTCGGGAAAGGCTACCTCCGTGAGCAGTCCGGGGGAAGGCTGAAACTGCCGTCCCGGATCTTCCGCATAAACCCGTGCCTGAACAGCATGGCCCTGTGGCTGAAGCCCCGCGGCCAGCTCGCGCAGCGGCGGCAAGGTGCCCGCCGCCAGTTCAATCATCCATTTCACCAGGTCAACACCCCAGACCTGTTCCGTTACGCCATGCTCTACCTGAAGGCGGGTATTGACCTCCAGGAAGTAAAACTGGCGGGCGACGCTGTCATAAACAAACTCCACCGTGCCCGCACTGCGATAGTTTACCGCTTTACCCAGCGCAACCGCCGCCTCGCACAGCGCCTGCGCCATTCCTTCGGGCAGATTGGGCGCGGGGGTTTCTTCGATGACCTTTTGATTACGCCGCTGCACCGAGCAGTCACGCACGCCCAGCGCGATAACCTCACCCAGTCCGTCGCCGAAAATCTGTACCTCAAGGTGGCGCGCCCGTTCGATATAGTTTTCGAGAAACACGCCGGCGTCGCTGAAGTTGTTTTGCCCCAGCCGCTGTACCGTATCGAACGCGTCGGCCAGCTCGTGCGCATCGCGGCAAACGCGCATGCCAATTCCGCCGCCGCCCGCGGTGCTTTTCAGCATCACCGGATAACCGACTGTCCCGGCGACACGGCAGGCTTCGGCGGCATCGGCCAGTAATTCGCTGCCTTCCAGTAAGGGCACACCTTCGGCTTTCGCCAGGGCCCGGGCCGTGTGCTTCAGGCCAAAGGTTCGCAACTGCTGCGGCGTTGGGCCGACAAAAATCAGTCCTGCGGCCTCACAGGCTTCCGCGAACGCGGCATTTTCAGAGAGAAAACCGTAGCCCGGATGAATGGCCTGTGCGCCACTTTGCTGCGCTGCGGCGATAATTTTTTCGGCGACCAGATAGGTTTGCGCCGCCGGGCCGTCGCCAAGGCTTAACGCTTCATCCGCGTCGCGAATATGCAGGCTACCGAGATCGGCTTCGGCATACACAGCCACACCCTTCACCTGCATGGCACGTAGGGTGCGCAAAATGCGGCAGGCAATCGCGCCACGGTTGGCAATCAGTAAGGTATCAAACATAAGCGGAACTCTCAGGGAAGCGGGCCGTCCCGCACAAAGTCGATATGTCCCCGGGGCCGTCCCCGGGGCTGATGTTGTTCAGGCGCGCGTAACGCTCAGCCGCGCCGGACTCAGTTCCACACCAGTACCTCGGCGGGTGTAGGGTTCCAGCCGTTGCAGGGGTTGTTTAACTGCGGACAGTTAGAGATCAAAACCACCGCATTACACTCAGCACGCAGTTCAACGTATTTACCGGCCGCAGAGATGCCGTCCTCAAAGGTCAGTCCCCCTTGCGGGGTAACAGGGACATTCATAAAAAAGTTGATGTTGGCACCGATATCGCGTTTATGCAGACGGCCATCGTGCAGACAGGCACAGAGAAAATTATCCCGGCAGCTGTGCATATAGCGCTTGTCATGAGCATAGCGCACAGTATTACTTTCCTGCGCACAAGCCCCACCCAACGTATCGTGACGGCCGCAGGTATCGGCGACAATAGTCAGCAACGGATTGCCCAGATTGGAATAGAGTACGCTGCCGGTGGTCAGGTAAGCCTTACCCTGACGGCGTAGTGTACGTTGAGGATCGTAACGTTCACGCGGGTTATCCGCGTTGTAAAACAGCGTATCGATCGCCTGATTCCCTTCCAAATCGAGCAGACGCAGTGTTTGCCCTTTTTTAACCTCAAACAGCCAGGGCTCTCCCGCCGGGATCACGTGACGGTACACGGCATCTTCAGGGCGGCGGTCGCTGGAAATCATGGTCATCACTGCCTCCTTACAGGGCAAAAAGTTGGGTATTGCGAATCGCGCGCTGGTTTTCATCGCGGATAAACAACGCTTCGGTAGCGGCCTGTTCGTCATCCGCCTGATACCAGCTCAGCTGAATGGGGCGCGGGGCATAGTCCGGGGCAGGATCCATCGGATGTGGCAGCGCGGTCAAAACGATCAGAACGTCCATAGGGGCAAACAACTCAACAAAATCCCCTGCGCGACTGTTCGCTGTGATGAAGTGGAAGTAGCCATCTTCATCTACAGTGACTTTGCTGAAGAAGTTAACGACCATGAGCAGATCTTCCAGACCCAAATCCCATTTGCCCATTTCGACCAACAGATTATCGACGCCGTTACGATGGAAGCCATTCCGCAGCTCCTGATAGCGCCCCGTGCCATATTTTTCGTGCGTTTCTGCCGCGTTCAGTACGCCACTAAACGGGTCGTGCCAGCCACAGCTGTCCGCCACGATTCCGGCGAGTACGCGGCCCATATCGGAGTAGAAACAGTGCCCGATGGTGAGCCGGGCAGTATGCTGACCCTTTAGCGTATCCGGCAGATTCAGGCGTTCACTTTTTTCGTGGGGATTGAGCATCATCATGCTGACGTTAGCGCCGCCGTCGAGATCGGTCAGGCGCAGGATCTGTCCTTTACGCAGAATGAGTGAGGTATGCGCCCCGCCGGGAAGCCGCTCTTCGCGCAGGCTGGGAGCCGAGTGAAAACGTGCGGTCATTGCTGTCTCCTTAATGCATAAACGTTGTCTTTACTGTCTGCCATTATCTGTGCCATTCGCGCCTCATTAAGCGGAATGTCGTAAGTAATACGTGCGCCCCAGGCATCAGGGGCCTGGGGATCGTGACGGACTTTGTCGAATACCAGTAGCCGGGTACCCAGGTTGAAGCCTTCGGCAAGATCGTGGGTGACCATAAACACCGTCATACGGGTTTCACTCCATAGTTGAAGCAACAGCGCATGCATATCTTTGCGAATGCCGGGATCCAGTGCGCCAAAAGGTTCATCAAGCAACAGCATGCGCGGTTGCATGATGAATGCCTGGGCAATCGCCAGCCTTTGCTGCATGCCGCCGGAGAGCTGCGCCGGATATTTATCCAGTGCATTTCCCAGCCCCACCTTCTCCAGCATCGCGCGCGCCTGCTGGCGGGCCTCGCGTTTCCGGGCACCAAACAGGCGGCCAAACAGCGGGGAAGCAGGTAACTCAAGTCCCGTCGCGACGTTATCCAGGACGTTGAGATGGGGAAACACGGAGTAGCGCTGAAACACGACGCCGCGGCTACGGTCTGGTTCTGTTGCCAGAGCCTGGCCATCCAGCGTGATCTCTCCCCGGGTAGGTTTCTCCTGACCCAGCAGCAGGCGTAAAAATGTCGACTTTCCGCAGCCCGATGCACCGACCAGGGAGCAGAATTCACCCTCTTTAACCTGTAAATTGATACGCTCCAGCACTACATGATCGCCGTACTCCTGCCAGATATTCCTGATGCTGATAAAACTCATTTCCGGTCTCCTTCCGCCCAGGGGAAACAGGCGTTGTGCAACCTGCGCAGGCCCAGATCCATCAGCCATGCCAGCAGCGTGATCCAGATGACATAAGGAATAATCACATCCATCGCCATGTAACGCCGTACGAGGAAAATGCGATAGCCGAGCCCGGCGGTCGCCGAAATCGCTTCAGAAGAGATTAAAAACAGCCAGGCCGATCCCAGCAGCAGACGTAGCGAGGTAATAAGCCGCGATAACAGCTGCGGCAGGACAACCCGCAGCACAACCGTCCAGCTATTCGCCCCCAGGGTTTGCGCTTTGATAAAGAGTTCTGCCGGGATTTCCCGCGCCCGGTGTTCAAGATCGCGCGCGAGCATCGGCGTAATGCCAATGACGATAAGCATCACTTTTGACAACTCATCCAGGCCGAAAACAATAAACAGCACGGGCAGAATCGCCAGCGGCGGAATCATCGAGACAACCGTCAGCAGGGGTGACAGGGCGGCGCGGGACAGCGGGAACACCCCTGCGGCGATACCCAGACACAGGCCGATCAACGAGGAGAGCGCCAGCCCCAGCAGCAGGCGGCTCAGGCTGGTAAACGTATCGGTCCACAGCAGGTATTCACCACTGCGCTTATCCGGCGTGAAAGCCATCCGGTCAATGGCATCAATCATCTGCGACAGGCCGGGCAGCAGTTTGTCCTGCGGATTGGCTTCGAGCCGCACCGCCGACCCGATAAACCAGGCGGCGATAATCAGCACGAAGGGCAACAGCATTAGCGTCAGGCGCATGCCCTGGCGGGGATAGCGGTTGATGAGGCGCATGGCACGAACTCCCGTGGTCAGTGGTTACAACTTGCCCGCGGCGGCCAGCTTCAGATAGCTGTCGTCGAAGCGCAGCTTGCTGTTAGCCCTGTCGCCAATGGTGACGTTGCCCGGGAACGTCATGCCGATAAAGTCAGCGCTCTGTGCGCCCTGACCCAGCAGCCCTTTATCAAAGGAGAATGTCGCCACGCGCTGCATGGTTTTTGGTAATTCCGGGGAAGAAATAAAGGCCAGCGTTTCGGCAGGTGTCCAGAACAGGTGGGTCGTTTTCAGCTGGGCCTGATAGCCCGCAAGGTCGGTACCGGAATCAGCAGCCATCTCACTCAGCACTTTTGTATCGCCTGCGTGCATTTTTGCCATCATTTCAAACCAGGCTCCGGTCAGCGCTTTGCCGAGAGCCGGGTTATCTTTCAGCGTCTGGGTGTTCACCACCATCATGTCGATGAGTTCACCGGGGACCTGGGAGGAGCTGAACACTTCAGTGGTTTGTGGTGTCTTTTTGATGACGGACAGTTGCGGGTTCCAGGCGACCACCGCCCGCACGTTGCTGGTGCCAAAAGCCGAGACGATATCCGCATCCGAGGTATTGACGACCTTCACGTCCTTTTCCTGCAGTCCGGCTTTTTCCAGTCCGCGAACCAGAAGATAGTGCGATA
Organism: Pantoea sp. BS_8; assembly: GCF_041954965.1. Classification (NCBI taxonomy): domain Bacteria; kingdom Pseudomonadati; phylum Pseudomonadota; class Gammaproteobacteria; order Enterobacterales; family Erwiniaceae; genus Pantoea; species Pantoea sp. BS_8. Next base: position 238,708 of record NZ_JAVAXU010000005.1, on the reverse strand, counting down.
CCGACAGCTCAGGTAAATAGACCGACATGCCCTTCAGGTCGCTGAGTTTTTTATTCACCCCTTTCAGGACTATACCGTCGTTGCCATCGGAATAGCTGCCGGTGATCAGCGCAGTCGAATCCACGCCGCCTGCCGCCGGGATAGTCAGCGCATCCATATTAGTCATGGTGCAGCCGTCAAACTGTCCCGCTGTATACTGGTTAATGGATTCGATGTAGTCGTTGAGTTGAACGATATTGATTTTGATGCCGTATTTGCTGGCCCATTTATCAATAATTTTTTCATTACTGATGGTGCCCCAGGGCATCCAGCCCGCATAGATCGTCCAGCAGATGTTGAATTCTTTTTTGACCGCGGCGAAGGAAGGAAAGCTGATCAGCAAGATCAGTGACAGCAAAAGCGTGCGGATGAACGACGTTGTTTTCATGGTTAACCTCTGGTTGGCACAAAAAAGGAGCAGCGCGACACCTCACGGTGCTGCTGTCTCCCGGGCTTTTGTCCCGCCGTGTAACCTCGCAGAGGTCGCCAGCTCTCGGACCAGACATTCACCTGCGTGAACCGGAACCCTAGCCAGCTATTGCTATCAGATTATGTGTTGCGCTGCGTACTGTTCACAGTTTTGCAATTGACGTGCCAGAAATCATGTTGCCAGAAATCAGGCAATTACCCGATTTTCAGGCCGCTAAGCACCAGAATGATGAGTAATGAATGTGCGTTGCACATTCTCGGTGCCGGTACAGAACAGAAAGACGAAATGGGGTGACATCGCACGTAACCGCATCTGTTTGCCTGACTTAAGGTGTGGTGGCTGGGGCATTTGACTCAGAGCTGAATGTCATCATTATCCCATTCACAACGCAGGGTAAATCTCGTGCTTTTTTTACGGCAGGATAATCCGGAATACACTAGAGTTAACTGATTCAATTACCAGTAAAAACCCATGACCATGCACTCTTCCTTTGGCTCAAATCTTTTCGCCCGGTTGCGCCTGCTCATCTTTGTCGTTGCGGGTATCGTCTGCTATTTTTTACTGCCCGAACAGTTGGGGCAAATGCAGCGACTCTTGATAAGCTGGAACGTGCTGGCGTGGCTCTATCTTTGGTTTATCTGGTTTCGTATGTTACGCACTGCGCCTGATCAGATTAAACGAATCGCCCGGATGCAGGATCAAAGTGCCGCACTGGTACTGGGGCTGGTGATTGTAGCCTGTACGATCAGTATGGTGGCCATTATGAGTGAGCTTCCCACGCTGAAAAGCCTGACGGGCACACCGCGGGCCCTGCATTTGCTTCTGACCGCCATAACGCTCATCGCCTCCTGGGCATTACTGCCCAGCGCGTTTGCCATGCATTATGCACACCAGCACTATTTGCATCGTAGCAGCAGCGTTACCCCGATGATCTTTCCAGAAAAACCGGCGCACCCGGCTTACTGGGATTTTCTCTATTTCTCTTTTACCATCGCGGTGGCTTCTCAGACCGCCGATGTGGCAACGGGCACAACAGAAATGCGAAAACTCGCCCTGCTGCAGTCGGTCATCTCTTTTATCTTTAATCTGACGATTCTGGGGCTATCTGTAAACGTGGCCGCCAGCCTGCTGAGCTAACGTGCGTCACGAAAGGGAGAGAAGAGATTACCTGCGGTGAAAGCCTGATCTGCCCTACACCTGTCCGCTGACGGACGGTGTAGGGAGGCGAGATTTACTGCTGCCCTTGCTGCTTAGCATCCGCTTCTTTTTGTTTTTTCTTCGCCATATGATGCCCAACCGCACAGCCAGCCGCCGCACCCGCTGCACCGTGGTTTTTCATATGCCCGGCAACGCCACCGACGGCTGCACCTTTCAGGCACCCTTTCGCTTCGACCTGAGTACTCATTGCCATGAGCAGACCTGCGGTAATAACAACAATCGAAAGTTTATGCATCAATTTGACTCCGTAACTATTATGAAATGATTTACCTTTATTGAGCGTAGCGATGTTGTACGTTTTTGCCGTTCAGGTTCTGTTACGTTTATGAGACGTTTAACTTTCATTAAAAATCTTATTTCGCCGCAAGGCGAAATAATCAACAGACGGATAAAGTCGGCGAGAACGGGCATGGTTAAGCCTGGCGGAAAAGGCGATCAACCGGGATCGAAACCCATCTCAACGCTACCTGTTGCGAAATAAGCCTGTCTTTTTTGCTTTAAAAAACAGTCAAAGCATGCTCAGAATAGGTGACTCAAATCAGGCTGCGATCCCACGGCGTCTGGCAGATGAGATGACATCGTAACTGCCTGCATTCACAAGCAAAAACGGCGGATGCGCCGCCCGCTCTGGATAGCCTGTCTTGCTGGTGTTTAATTCAGGAGAATGACATACCGCAAATAATAGCGCCTTAAGCTTTCGCCTCGTGCAATTACAGGTATGTTCGATACCGTTTTCTGGTCAATCCTTAACCATCGTGATTGCGTCAAATAGAGTGATATCCGCTAAAGGGCTGTCATAACTAAAAGGGTTAATTCATCACCAGTGCCTTCTTCAAATCCATCCCGCGATTTTGTTTATTGCAGAACAGATGAACGAACCCGTTAATTATCGCCGGATACCGTTAAACGTGATCCTTCTATTTTGTTGATAGCCTTACGCCAGTTTCAGTCGGACGATGTCGTGTGGCATTAAGTCGCAAGGCGTCGGGAAAACCGCACACTGCGCCCTTAGCCTCTGTACCGAACGCGCCGTGACCTTGCCAGGCATATTCTGCTTTAAAGACGACGGTGAATGAGCAGAAGTTTCATACGCAGGAAATTAAAACGCGCTTTGTTTTTCTGGTTTTGTTTACGCTAAGGGCAACGTGCAATGCCTGCCATAACCGTGACAATCGCTCAGGAAGAAAAAATGAAAGTACAAAAACTTGAACAACCTGCTTCGATCAGCACTCTCGAACCCTGGGGTACCGTTGAGGGATTACCTGGTTCACCTGAAATCATGATCGCCGGGCTGCAGAAAGTCATCCCGGGCCATGAGAGTATTGATATGGGCATTTTTGAATGTTCGCCGGGCAGCTATCGTCGCGGCGTAAAGCAAGCGGAGATGATGCACTTCCTTTCCGGAACGGGATCTTTTACTGCTGATGGCGAAACACCACAGCATTTCAAACCCGGCGATACGTTGTTTTTTGAAGCAAATACGGAAGGCACATGGGTTATGGACACGACCATGCGTAAGCTCTACGTGATATTTGAAACCCCTTAATGACGCCGACGAACAGACTTTTTGGTTGCCCGGATAACGGACAATCAGGACAACATAAAGTCTACGGCATCACGGGCATGAAGGCTGGTGGTATCAAAGACAGGCAGAGCGCTTTGCGCCTCGGGAACCAGCAGGCCGATTTCCGTGCAGCCGAAAATCACCGCTTGCGCGCCCTGATCGCGCAGCTGCGTGATCACATCAAGATAATACTGGCGTGCGCTTTCGGTAAATTTTCCCATGCAGAGTTCATCAAAAATGATGTGATTGAGGGTGGCGCGCTGCTCCGCCTCCGGCACGATCGTGTTAATCGAAAACCGTTGCTGTAACCGCCCCAGATAAAAATCCTGCTCCATCGTATAGCGGGTGCCCAGCAAGGCGACTCGCGTCATCCCTCTGGCTGTTATCGCCCTGCCCGTGGCATCGGCAATGTGTAAAAAGGGAAGATTGCAGTGGGCTTCTATATCGTCGGCAACCTTGTGCATCGTATTGGTACACAGCACGATGGCTTCGGCCCCGGCAAGTGCCAGTCCCCGGGCGGCTTCACCCAACTGCTTGCCTGCCTGTGCCCAGTTGCCCTCACGCTGACAGACTTCAATATCGTGAAAATCGACGCTGTGTAACAGCAGTCGTGCCGAGTGTAATCCGCCCAGTCTTTCCCGAATACCTTCATTGATGAAGCGGTAATAAGGCAGCGTGGATTCCCAGCTCATCCCACCGATCAGTCCGATTGTTTTCATGTTCATCCTGTGTGCATGCCGTGCAGGTTCAGGCCCGCCTTATGCGTGCGCAGGCCTGAATGCAGGTTTAATGGTCTGCCGCAGCAATAAGGCCATCAGGTTTTTTTACCTTTTTCGCTGGCCTGCTGCAGTGCCGTGATGACGATGCCCGGGGTTAACACCTGCGGCAGAACGACAGGTTTTCCGCCATCCGCAGGGTAAACGACATACAGCGGCAATCCGCCGCGACCAAAGTCGCTGAGCGCCTGTTCGACATCAGGATTGTACTTCGTAGAGTCCGCAATCATATAGATGGTGTCAGTGCGCGCCATAGCTTGCTTAACCGCCTGCGTCGACAGGGAAGTGCGCTCGTTAACCTGACAGGTAATGCACCATGAGGCCGTAAAATTGACCAGAACGGGTTTGCCCTGACCTTTTATCGCCTCAACATTTTGAGGTGTCCATGCCACCGCGGCCGCGGCAACGGTATCGGGCGAATCCGGCGTTGTCGTGGCGGTTTTCAATGTTAACAACGGCGGAATTAACAGAACGACCATGGCGGCTGTAGCGATGTGTAATGCCCAGTGCCGCCTTCCCATCATCTGTCGCTTTTGCGCCATACCATACAGCCAGGCGGCAAAACTCAGCACCAGGCAGCATGTCAGAATGGCTGCCAGGGCTGTCGAACCCGCCTGACGCTCCAGTACCCAAATCAACCACCCCGCCGCCCCCAGCATGGGAAAGGCGAGCCCGTGTTTGAGCGTGATCATCCAGGCACCCGGCGCAGGTAGCAGGCGGGCAAACACAGGGAAAAAGGAAATTAGTGTGAACGGTGCTGCAAACCCCAGCGCCAGTGAAAGGAAAATAACCACACTGATAACGGGAGGTTGCGTAAAGGCATAGCCGATGGCGCTGGCCATAAACGGCGCGCTACAGGGCGTGGCGACGACGATGGCCAGCGCGCCGGTGAGTGCCGATCCGGTTAGCCCTCCCCGCTCGCCTCCGACTTCACCCGCCCGCTGAAGGGATAAGCCAACCTCAAACAGGCCGAACAGGTTGAGGGCCGATGCCACCATGATTAGCACCAGTAAGGCTATCACCAGCGGCGATTGCAACTGAAAACCCCAGCCGACGGAAGCGCCCCCCATTCTTGCCAGTAACAGCACACTGACCAGCAGCACCATCGTGACAACCACACCCACCAGAAAAGCCAGCCCTTCGGCTCGCGCATGTGCGGGTTGGGCATTGTGGCGCAGCAGACTCAGGGCCTTCAGCGAGATCACCGGGAATACACAGGGCATGAGATTAAGGATAATGCCGCCCAGAAACGCGGCGGCGATAGCAGTCAACATGATGGCGCTGTCCAGATGTGAGATTAAGCCGGGTTAGCCTGACGGTATTTTTTCACGGCATCCAGGGTCTTCTGAATATGGGCCTCTGGATTTTTATCGGTGTAACTCAGCAAAATTTTGCCATCCGGCGCAATAACATACGATGTGCGGTCAGACAGAGTTTTGCCTTTCATTTCCATCGTACTTTTGTATTCGGCCGCCACTTTGGCACCCGGATCGGCGGCGACGGTGAACTTATCGCGACACTCAAGCTGAGAGAATTTCGCAATCTGATCGGTATTACCTGCGGTCACGCCAATTACCGTTGCGCCCTGCTTTTTAAACTCATCGGTTGCTTCCGCAAAAGCATGCGCTTCCAGCGTGCAGCCGGCGCTGAACGCCGCCGGGAAGAAATAAAGTACAACCGGTCCTTTTTTCAGTGCCTGCTGTAAGGAGAAGGTCGTTTCTTTACCTGCCAGAGCCGCTTCCAGTTTAAAGTCCGGTGCGGTTTCTCCTGCGGCCAGCGCAGCAAACGCAGAAGTCACAGGCAGGCTTAACGCCAGCAGCGTCGCTGCCGTCAGCATTTTCAGGCGCTTCATTTGATACATTCTTTTTCTCTCCATCGGCAAACAGGCAACAGTGCCTTATGCACATTAATACTAGATTCACTGGCAAAAAATGGAAATATTTAGCCGCATGGCCGGGCGGACAGAAAGGTCATACACACGTACCCGGCAGATAAAATAAGATAGTCATATAACCGTTCTAATAGATATGTGGTTAGTAAGATAAATGTGTGACAGAGCGTAACGGTCCGTCGGTCACGCCCGCGCAATATATCCGACCTGATAAGCGCGAGCCGGACAAGTGACGGCCTGCGGCGTTCGCCACAAGGTGAATGTCAGGCGCCGCCAGCCGCAGGCGTCCAGTGCGGACACCCGTGCCAGCGCGTTGTCCAGCGGCCGATGGTGAGTCAGTAGCGCGAGATCGCTGTAAGGTTGTACGGGGCTGATTTCACAGACGGCCCAACTCGCCTGGCTGATAGCCGTCGATATGTCGGCAGACAGCACCGGAAAGGTATCAATACGCGGCCAGCCAAAGGCCGGCGTCAACCTTTTGAACCCCTCGCTGGCTAAAAAGCGGTGCATACTGTCCGCATCCTGCCAGAGATAAAACGGGGCATAACTGTTTTCCTGGCCGTTCATATCGGCGCCCTTCTGCCAGGCGTAAAGAAAAGCTTTAAACAGCAGGCCTGGAAAGCCATCCATTTTTTTGCCGTTGTCAGCAATCCTGCGCTGAATGATTGTCATATCGTAGTCAGCGGGAAGAACAAAACGGTACTGCATCGCCAGCATATTTTTTCTCCTCAGCGTGATGAGATATCGGCCAGACTAAACACCTTGCCGTTGCCAAATGACCAGTCCTCGGGGTCACTGAAATTCACGACAATCATGACGTCAGCCGGATTAATGCCAATCGCCTTTACCAGACGCGCATTCAAATCTGCATAAAAAGCCTGCTTTTGTGCGAGGCTACGCGCTTTCCCTGCCGTAATGTGAAACAGAAGAAAGTCATCACTTCGGCCCGTCTGCGCGCTGCACAAATAGTGCCGGTCAAAAATACGTGTATGCCGGTGATAACTGTCAAAGAACTGAAAACAATCCCCGTGCGGCACAGAAAAAGAGGTCTCGAATGCGTCCTGTAACGCCGTGGAGATAGCCTCACGCCACTGTTCAATACGGTGTTCAGATATCGCAATACGACTGACGGGCATAGATATTCCTTACTCTGAGGGCGTGTTTTTAAAAACCGTGAGGGCGGAAACAGCCGCCGGCCAGCCGCAATAAAAGGCCAGGTGGGTCATCATTTCCGTGAGCTCAGCCTCAGAGAGGCCATTCGTGCGAGCCAGTTTCAGATGCCAGCTCAGTTGTTCGGGTCGGTTTAACGCAATAAGCGCACTGACAGTAATCAGACTTCTGTCTCGCGGTGAAAGCCCGTCGCGCTGCCAGATATCGCCAAATAAAATGTCTTCACTCAACGCTGCCAGCCTGGGCGCGATCTCAGCCAGATTTTCGCGCGTTAACGGTATGGGATTCATTTCTCTTTCCTTCTGTGGGTGTGATAAAAAGATAAAATGCGGCGATGATTTATAAAATCAGAAATATTGGGACAAACAGTCCCGTTTTATGGGATGAATAAGAATGGCGAAAAGGCCCGTGATGTTTGATGCAGAAAGCCTGCGTACGTTTGTGACCGGTATTGAACTGGGGAGCTTTGCGTCTGCCGCGCAGCGCCTGGGCCGATCAACCTCGGCGGTGAGCGCTCAGCTAAAGAAACTGGAATACCAGGCGGGAGCAGCGCTGGTGCAGAAGTCAGGACGGCATCTGACGCTTACCGCGCAGGGTGAGATTATGCTTGCCTATGCGCGCAGGCTGATGAGCCTGAATGACGAAGCCTGTGCCGCCATCAGGGCCAGCGGGATTGGCGGAGAAGTGCGGCTGGGTTTGCAGGAAGATTTTGGCGAAACATTCCTGCCTGCCGTTCTGGGTCAGTTTTCGCGTGCGCATCCTGACGTGCAAATTTCAGCATCCGTAAGCCGCAATCAGCCCTTACTGACCGCAATACGACAGCACGAGATTGACGTCGCCCTCTGCTGGCAAGGCGAGGAGTCGACAGCGCACAGTCAGTCACTTGGCGCGTTGCCGCTCAACTGGATCAGCGTAAAGGGTTTTGATGTCCAGAGTCTGCTGGACGCTAAACAACCACTACCCTTGCTGGTCTTTGACGCGCCCTGCCTTATGCGTAGCGCCGCCACTGCGGCGTTAGACAGGGCAAATATTCCCTGGCGCATTGCGTTCACCAGCCGCAGTCTGAGCGGAATATGGGCCGCCGCGGAGGCAGGGCTGGGTATTACCTTGCGGACACAGATGGGCTTACCGTCTTCGCTAACATTGCTGACATCAGCTCTGCCGGAGATGGGCACGATTGGCGTCAGCCTGCACTGTGCTGAAAAACCGTTATCCCCTGCAGCCGCATCACTCTGCGAGTCGATCAAAGCGCACTTTGCTGGTCTGTGACGGACCGGAACGCTTTACCTCGGGCGCGGCATCACTGGTGTGAGTCGCTAATCAGTGCAAAGAATTCACCCCACCAGATGAATGAACAAGGTGATAGTGGTGAAGAAACTGGGGGTTTTCCTTATTAGACTGCACGTTAATCTCTGCCCTGCTGCCGCTTCTCGTTACGCTGTCACGGATAGCACACACTTCTGGCGGGCCGATGAAAGCGGGTTTTCCGCGAAAAGGTATGTTCGCAGATTATCTGCTGCTAACGCTATTTTGCCGCGAAAGTTGATGCCGGCACCCTGGCAGGAAATCGTTAAAGTATGATGTAACTAAAATGCATAACACAGCGCTGTTCGCGTTTCCCCTGCATCAGACACGCTGAACCCGCACCCACAAAACGCTAGCCCCGGCTGATTTCTCCACCAAAACCGGACACCCTGAGTTGGTCACCCGTGATATCAACCCACGCAAAGGGCACCGCTGTGGGGCCATCCAGCATGCCTTTCAGAGTGAAAAATTTCGTCCCGTCGATACAGGCATAACCTCCACGATGATCGTGCCCGGCAAAGCAGGCGCGTACGCGATAACGTGTGAATAACGCCACCAGCGCGGGGGCATTCATCAGGCGGTGCGTGGTTACGGGCGCCAGCGGATAGTGGCCAAAAACAATCACGCTTTCCCGTGACTGTTGGGCAGCCTGTAACTGCTGTTCAATCCAGTTAAATTGTTGCCTGCCAACGGCACCGTTCCAGGGCTGCGCCTGAGGTTGTTGGTCATGTTGCAGTTGCGCTAACAAGGCTGCGGCCTCTTCACGATCTCGGCCGTTGAGGGTATTACAGTACAGGCTCATATCGTTGCCATCGTAAACAACAAAGCGCCAACCGTTAAAACGGAAAGCGTAATAGCCTTTGGGTAAGGGAGCCTGATTATCTAGTCGTTCAGCGATGGTCTGCGCATCATGGTTGCCCAGTACCACGGCATGCGGATGCTGTAACCGAGCAAAAACCGGCAGTATGGCGGCATAGCTTTGCCAGTGGCGATCCACCAGATCGCCCAGCGTCACCACAAAATCCAGCGGCTCCGCGTTGAATGCCTTGATGACCTGGCTGAGTTTATTAAGGCCATTGCGGTAGTAAAGATTGTTGCTGATATCCGGGTCCACATCAGCATACTGAGGATCGGCAAGCAGACCAAAACGGATGCCATTATCTCTGACGGGCAACGCACGTAACGATGGCGGCTGATACAGCGACGCAATATCCGCCAGCAAGGTACGTTGTGACGGGCTGAGAGTGTGCGGCGTTAACATGTTATTTTCCTTAGCGAATGCCTGCGCGCATAAATGACTGGATAAACTGGCGCTGGAACACCAGAAACAACAGCAACAGCGGCAGCGTTGTCATGATCGTTGCCGCCCCAATCAGTGCCCATTGCACGCCCTGCTCCGGTGCCGAAAATAACTGCAGTCCTACCGTCAACGGACGGACTTTTACAGAATCCGTAATAACCAGCGGCCACAGAAAATCATTCCAGTGGAAACTAATGGAGACCAGTGCAAAAGCGATATAGATTGGCCTGGCCAGCGGAATATAGATTTTGCGCAGGATATAAAACCGACTGGCGCCCTCTACAATGGCCGCTTCTTCCAGCACCACAGGGATGCTTTTAAAGGTCTGCCGCAGCAAGAAAATCGCAAATGCTGAAGCAAAATACGGCAAGGCAATGCCGGTCAACGTATCGCGCAAGCCCAGCGCACCAATGGTTTTGTAATTATTCAGGATCAGGACATCCGGGCTTATCATCAGCTGTAACAGGATAAGCGCGAACAGAAAACCCGAATATTTCAGGCGAAACCTGACCAGCGCGTACGCCGCCATCGTGGCCAGGATAAGCTGACACACCACAATCATGACCACCAGCAATATGGTATTCAGGAAATAGCGGCCAAAGGGCGCGGCGTGCCAGGCATCCGTGAAATTTTGTAGCGTCAGGGGTGTCCACAGCGAGAAGCTTCCCTGATCGGCCGCCGGGTGAACCGCTACCCACAACGCCACCAGTATCGGTAACAACCACAGCAGCGCCGCCAGCCAGATAACCATATTCAGGCACAGTCGGCCCGCAGAGAATTCAGGCTTCATTGATAGTGCGCTCGCTTATCCAACAGGGAAAATTTCAGCACCGCAATCAGGGCTAAAATCAGCAGCAATACGACGGTCATCGCCGCTGCCGCAGGGAGATCCCAGTAGCTGAATGCCGTACGGTAGATATAAAACAGTAACAGGCTGCTGCTGTTGTCCGGGCCACCGTTGGTCATCGCAATCACCTGATCGACGATACGAAATGCATTCATTGAGGCATTAATCAGCACGAACAACGTTGTCGGCATCAGTAGCGGCCACTGGACGCGGCGAAAAAAATACCCATTTGACGCCCCTTCGATTTGTGCAGCTTCGCTGAGGCGCGGATCGATCTGCTGTAACGCAGCCAGATAAAAAATCATAAAAAAACCAGCCTCGCGCCAGACAGAAACGGCCATCAGGCACCCGAGCGTCGTGCCGGGTTCGCCGAGCCAGTTAACCGGTGCGACAGAAAAAAGCGCGAGCAGCTTATTCAGGAGTCCCAGCTGTGGTGTGTAGAAAAACAGCCACAGGTTGGCGATAGCTATCATCGGCAGCAGAGAGGGAATAAAGAAGGCTGCACGCACAGCGGCGTTACCCGCCAGCCGTCGGTTAACGGCCAGGGCCATCAGTAACGCCAGGGAAACCGCAAGCGGTATAGTGATCAAGGCATACAACAGGTTATTCCACAGCGACCGGATAAACACATCATCATCCAGCAGCGCAGCGTAGTTATCCAGCCCGACAAAGTGGGCCGGATGACCTGCACGGGCAGCGCTGAACAGGCTTTCCCACACCGTTGCCAGCGCAGGATAATGGGTAAACAGCAGCAGAAAACCCAGCGCCGGTAAAATCAGCAAATAGCCACACAGCTGAAGTGAACCGCGCCGCACACGCGGTGCGGGCGTTGCTGTTGCCGCCACGTTCATCGCCATCCCCTTACTGATAGGCCTTCAGTAAACGATCGGCCTGCTTCTGTGCCGCTTCCAGTGCCTCAGCCGGGGTTTTAGACTGCGTCACCGCCGCCTCAATGGCATGGTTCAGGGCTTCCTGTATCTGCACACTGTTGTAGGTAGAGAGTTCAGGCTGGGCATATTTCAGTTGTTCACGAGCGACCAGCGCCTGAGGAACCTGCTTGACATAGTCTTGCATCGCTGGCGTTTCCCATGCTGCCGGGGAGGTAGCGACATAGCCTGTCGCAATACTCCAGCGCGCCGCCTGCTCTGGCGCGGTGACCCAACGGATAAATTCCATGGCGGCTTTTTGCTGTTCCGGTGAAGCACTTTTGAAAACGTAGAGATTACCGCCGCCCGTTGGGCTGCCGCGCTGTGTTTTTTCAGGCAACATGGCAACACCAAACGGGAATTTGGCATTTTTGCGCACCACACTCAGGTTGCCGGTGGTGGTAACCATCATGGCCGTTTTGCCACTGAGGAAATCCTGTGGCGTCGTGCCCCAGGCAATCGCGCCTTTCGGGGAAACGCCCGCCTTCTGGCCTAAATCGGTCAGCCATTGCAGCGTTTCGACATTGTTGGGCGTATTAAAATAGACCGCCGTGCCCTTGCCGTTATCCAGATGCGCGCCGTTCGTGGCCGCAAAACCCTGGAAAACCCAGTAACCATTGGGTGTCGTCGGGATTTCGATACCCCATTGACTGACGTTATCGCCGTCTTTCACGACCAGTTTTTTACCGAAATCCACCACCTGCTGCCAGTTCGCAGGCGCTGTATCAGCAGCCAGACCCGCTTTTTCAAACGCCTGTTTGTTCCAGTACAACACCACCGTCGAGCGCTGAAAAGGCACGCCCCAGACTTTGCCGTTGATGTGGCGCAAAAAAGCGGGGTAAAAGCTGTCGATCCATTTTTTACCGGCGTCATCCTGAGCCAGATCGCTGGCCGCCACAATAGCCCCTGCATCCATCAGAGAGTAGGCTTCGATATCACCAATGACCGCCATTTGCGGCGCATTCCCGCCACGAAAGGCGGTTAAGGCTTTCGTAACCGTTGTGGCGTAGTCACCGGTATAAACAGGCTGAATGCTGACCTCAGGATGAATTTTTTCGAAATCGGCCACCAGCGCTTCCACGGTATGGCTGATCTCCCCACCGACCGCGATAGGGTAGTACATTTGCAGTTTGACCGGCTCGGCGGCAAAGACTGCCGTGCTCGTCGCGATAAGTAAGGCTGAAAGCAAACGTGACAGACGAATGGCTGGCATGATTTTCCCTTAGGTAAAAGTTAAACGGCGTATTGTTTGAAAGAGGCAGACATCTGCTGTTCAGCGTGTAAACAGCGTTTACCGCTCGCAGTGTAAAACAGGTATTGCTTATCGACAGGCCATTGCAGCCCGGTCAGATGACCTTCGTTAAAACGTTTCATGCCCGGCACGGTAACGGTTAAAACGGCCTGGCTGCCTGTTAGCTGACAGACCACTAACGTATCTGCGCCCATGTATTCGTAGTTCACGACGTTGGCAGTCAACCCCGCACTGTGAGGATCAATGAACTGGATATCTTCCGCCCTGATCCCCAGACTGAGCGCCGTCTCAGACGACTCGCTGACCACAGGCTGAGTGAGCTGGCTCAAAAAGTGCCTGCCGTTGACAGAGGTCAGCGGCAGAATATTCATGGGCGGCGCACCGATAAACTGCGCCGCAAAAATACTGGCCGGATTGTTATACAGGTTGTCTGGCGTATCATGCTGCTCAATCCGGCCATCATTCAGCAGAATGATGCGGTCAGCCATGCTCATCGCTTCCGTCTGATCGTGGGTGACATAGAGCATCGTCAGGCCCAGCGCTCTCTGCAGCGCACGAATTTCGCGACGCATACTTTGGCGCAGTTTCGCGTCAAGGTTAGAAAGGGGTTCATCCATCAGGCATAAGGTGTTGTTGGCAATCACGGCACGTCCGAGTGCAACGCGCTGCTGTTGGCCGCCCGAAAGCTGTGCAGGTAACCGATCCAGCAACGTCTCCAGTTCCATTAATTTGCTGACGCGGCTCAGGCGGCCAGCAAATGTCTGCCTGTCCTCACCGCGCGCTTTTAAACCAAACAGCAAATTTTCGCGAACGCTGAGATGCGGAAACAGCGCATACGACTGAAAAACCATCGAAAGTTTGCGCTCTGATGGCTGCAGGTGCGTGATATCGCGATGACTGAAACTGACCGTTCCCTCATCCGCGGTTTCCAGTCCGGCGATCGTCCGAAGCAGCGTCGACTTACCGCAGCCTGACGGACCTAACAGCGCTACAAAGGTTCCTTTTTCCGCTTCGAAACAAATGTTATCCAGAGCAGTTTTTTCGCCCCAGCGTTTAGTGATGTTGTGAAGCGCCAAATGGCTCATAGCTTCGCCGCTCTGCCAATGAGAATGGCAGTAAGCTAGCGGAGCAAAATGAAAGATTTATGGCTGAAAAGTGTCAGCATAATGACAGAACGTGATGTGATTATGGCGGCTAACGGTTCTGCAAGGTGCAGAGACGGTTAAGCGTTGTGCCGACAGGCTATCGACGCCCTTCGTGCCGTGCTGCTGACAGGACCTGATCTGATTCGTTTGAAGGCAGTTAACCTGTTTTGGCGGGTGAAAGCCAGTACGGTTAAAGAGCACAGCGCACTCTTTTGTTATCCTCACGACACGATTTTTAAAGGATGATGTCAGGAGAGATGATGAGCGAGATAATTAACCTGTTTACCCGTCACAAAAGCGAACGCAGCTTCACCGATCAGCCGGTCGATGATGCCATTCTGGATCGCATAATCAGCACTGCTTATCGCGCGCCTACCTCCGTAAACTCACAGCAGGTTTCTCTGGTGGTGACACGCGATCCGGCTAAACGCCAGGCTATCTCGCAAATCGCGGGCGGCCAACCGTGGATCGCTAAAGCCCCTGTCTTTATCACTGTGGTGCTGGATATGCATAAATCACGGATGGCGATGGCCGCCGTAGGCAAAGAGCAAATTGCCCAGCAAAGCATTGAAAGTATTGTTTCTGGCTCGACGGATGTGGGTATTGCCCTGGGAAGCATCATGGCTGCAGCCCGTTCAGAAGGACTGGGCATTGTGCCGATTGGTGGTATCCGCCGCGATCCTGACGCCATGATCGAACTGCTTAACCTGCCAGAATATACCTTCCCGGTCGCAGGTGTGGTTATCGGCTATGTTGATCAACCCGCGTTTCAGAAGCCACGCCTGCCAATGCAGACTTTCCGTCATGAGGAAAGCTACCATACCGAAGGCCTGGAACAACAGATTGCCCACTATAACGCCGAGATGGTGCAGCACTGGAAAGATACAGGCCGCGCCGACGGCGAAAGCTGGAGTGACAGCGTGAGTGGCTATTACCAACACATCTATTTCCCCAAAGTCCTGCCCGCACTGCATAAGCAAGGCTTCGGTAGCGACAAGTAAGACACCACTGCCCGGTGCTAATCCGGGCAGCGGCACTGAATGGCGCGACGTTACAGACTAGCACCGTTTCGCCCTTCGTGTTTTGTCCGGTACAAGGCATCATCCGCACGCTTGATCAGTGATTCTGCATGCTCTGGCCCTTCGCCAGCCTCCGTAGCCGCCACCCCCGCACTGAGCGTAACGCAACCCGTTGTGAGCCCCGTTGAGACATGAGGTATGGCCCGTTGTCTGACGGTCTCGACCACACTTAAGGCAACGGTCAACGCATCCCGGGCCGACGTATCGGCCAACACAATCGCAAATTCTTCGCCGCCATAACGGGCCGCGATATCCGTGCGACGTTGGGCAAATGTTTTCAGTATCTGGGCGACCTGCTGTAAGCATTCGTCACCTGACACATGACCATAAGTATCGTTGTAGCGTTTAAAATAGTCGATATCGAAAAGGATCAGCGACATCGGCCCGCCGCTGCTGCGCGCATGGAGCAGGCTTTTTTTCAGGAATTGATCGAAATAGCGACGATTTGCCAGCCCTGTAAGCCCGTCCGCGTTTGCCAGACTCTTCAGCGACTGATTCGCGGCGGTGAGCTCATCGCGAAGATGCGTCAGTTCAAGTTGATAACGCAGGCTGCGCCTGGCTTCATTCCGGATAAATATCCAGAGCAGAATAATGCCCACCAGCAATACAAGGCTCAGTAAAACCCCCTGCACGCGGCTTTGCATCCACTCTAAAAAAAGCCGTTTGGTATCAAATCCCGCGGTCACAACTACCGGATAACGGCTGGAGCTGACAAAACCAAATATTCGCTTTTCGCCATCCAGTTCGGCTTTCCACTGGCCGCTTCCGCGCTCGGCGTTGGCTAATAACTGATGGAAAAGTGGACTGGAGGAGAGGTTTTTGCCGATATAGCTGTCTGGCAACGGGCGCGCATACAGCACCGTACTGTCTGCCAGCATAAGCACCAGTAAATCCTGCGGGCCGATAACAAAGTAATCGTAATAATGGCGGAAATAATCAATGCTAATCGTGGCGAGCAGCACACCTTTGAAGCCGCCATAGTCGTCATTAATCCGTAAGGATACCGGGATGACATAGCGTCCCGAGCTGCGGCTGCGGAGCGCCGGACCGACATGCACGCTGCTACGAAGATTATGTTTATGGAAAATAAAATACTCCCGGTCAGCATTGTTATTTCCTTTGGGCATCTCAGTAAGCGAACTGGCTGTCCATCGCCCTTGTGAGTCAAAGTAAAACATGTCCTCCAGTTGAGGAAGACGACTTTGTAAGGTGCGCATGATGTTATTGACTTCCGCCACGTCAATATCCGTTCCGGGCTGGGACTGAATAACGCGCTGTACCTCGCGCAGAGAAAGTTCGATTTGCAAAAAGGTATCTTCTGCCTGACGGGCCTGTGCGACAGAGAGATCAATCGCACGCTCCTCGGTTGACCGGACGGTTCTCTGCCAGTCCATGTGCAGCGTCCAGGCATTAACCACAATCACGCCCAGCGTCAGTAAACTACAGGCCAGTGTTATGCTTCTGAGCAGCGGGGAAAGGCGCATCATTGCAGCATCTTTTTTACGACGTAATTCCATGCCGGTTTACCGTTTTTTCGCTATGGGATACCGCAACATATCAGAAATAACATGTTAACAATGACAACCACACAGGCCATTTCTGCCAACTGTGTTTAGTGTAGATGACGGTTACGCTTTCACGCGCATGCTGTGCATGTCAGCGAGAGGAAAGAGAATCTTCTCCGGCGGTGGAAGCATAATGCGGCAGGGCGAGTGAGCTGATTATCAGGTTTCCCCTCTGCCCTCAGAGACAGAGGGGAAGATGCCTTAACGTCGACGACGCCACCACCAAAACAGCCCCCCAATGACCACCAGCACGCCTGCGACCATCGCCCCCCGGACCAACGGCAGCAGCAGTGAAGGCTCACCGCCCTGACGCAATGCTTTCACGCGCTCCGGAGTGATGCGCACTGCACTGTTGCCGATGTCCTGCATCACGTAGTTCGTGACATCGGCAATTTGTGTGTCATTTAAGGTCTTGGCAAAACTGAGCATGCCCTGCCCTTTTGCAGGCCAGACACCGTCCAGTATGACCATCGCCACGTTATCCGCATTGGATTTCTCCAGTACCGGATGTTTGGTTAAGGCAGGCAGGCCGTTAAGTCCCTGTCCTTCCAGGTTATGGCAGGATGCGCAGTTATTACGGTAAATCTGCTCGCCGTCCGTCATATCCGATAACATATCAGGTGTATCGTCCCCGGTGACGGGCGTCAGACCGACAGTGGGCTCCTCGCTGTCGGCATCGGCATCCGTGCTGTCGTCTTCGTGATCGACAGCAGGCAACAGGTAGGTCGCGATAGCGGCCCGATCGTCCGGCGTCATCCGCGAAAAACTTTTGTCGATGGCTTCCAGCATCGGACCGGCCGCCGTTGCACCATTATCGGCGTGACCGCTGGCGAGATAGGCTGCCAGCGACTCGCGTGACCACTGATCGTCACTTTGTAACGCAGCAGACGTAATCGCTGGCGCATACCAGGTCCCGAGAGAAGCGCCCTGTAACGATTTATCCGACTCCTCCGCCATCAGGAAATTACGTGGCGTATGGCAGGTGCTGCAGTGGGTTAACCCTTCCACCAGATACGCGCCGCGATTCCATTCAGCAGACTGGCTGGGATCGGGAGTAAAAGGCTTGCCGTCAAGGAACAGAAGATTCCACGCCGCCATGCTGAAGCGGAGATTAAACGGAAACGGCAACGCCGTTTTTTCTGGCTGTGTATCATCTGCTTTTACACCGTACATAAAATAGGCATAAAGCGCGGAGATATCGCTGTCGTTAATCCGGGCATAGGCGGTATACGGCATGGCCGGATAAAGATGGCTGCCATCCGCGCGAATGCCCTTGCGTAAGGCATCGGCAAACTGCTTCTCACTGTAGTGACCAATGCCTGCCGTTTTTGAAGGCGTAATGTTGGTACTGAAGATGATCCCTAACGGGCTGCCAATCGCATGGCCACCGGTAAACGGTGCTTTGCCCTCTTCTGTATGGCAGGCCGCGCAGTCCCCGGCTACGGCAAGGTATTCTCCCCGCTTAATAAGATCGCCCTGGCTTTCGGCATGCGCAGTGGTCTGCATGAGGCTGAGCATAAGGGCAATCGGCACCACCAGGCGCCTCAGTAACTTATCCATGCTGCGTCTCCTGCAAAATTTTATCAGCCGTGCGCAACGCAAGCGCCATCGCGGTCAGTGTGACATTACAGGTTCCGACCGTGGGCATCACGCCAGTGCCCACCATAAACAGGTTTTCATGATCGTGCGCCCGTCCCCAGGCATCCGTGACGCTGGTAGCGGGATCCAGGCCCATCGACAACGTGCCAGTAATATGTTGGCGATTAGAAAATTTGCCGCTTTTACTGTGGCGAATATTGGTCGCGCCCAGCTTTGCGGCAATCGCGTCATAACATTCACGGGTTTTCGCCGTGCCCTTTTGCACATACTCGTCCACATTCCAGTACAGTGCCGGGGTAGGCAGCCCAAGAGCATCTTTGTTACTGCTTAACGTGACGCGGTTGGTGGGATCCGGGAGCTGTTCCAGGGCATTCTTTATGCTGAGACGACGTGCCGCACGGAAGCGAATCTGTTCCTGAAGTTTTTTGCCAAAATAGCCTTCCTCCAGCACTTCTTTCGTCACCGCGGCGACCTGCGAGGCATTGGAAATATCCAGACGGAATGGCGCGTGTTCACGACGGAACTCACCGTCCCTGAACTGCCCGATTGAGCACGGGCTGACGGGGCCGCGTCCGGGCCAGATTTCTTCATCCACATCAAACGTGACGCCAATCGCGGGGTGATCGCAGAGGTTACGGCCCACAGTGTCCCGGGCATTGCCGATGCCCTGTGGGAATCTCTCGCTGGTGGACATCAGCAGCAGCTTAGGCGTTTCAATCGCATTGGCCGCCAGAACAAATGTCTGCGCCGTCACGCGATGGCGGGTTTTATTCCAGTCATAATAGTTTGCGGCCACAATCCGCCCCTGCGCATCGTGCTCAAGTTGATAAACGACAGCTTCAGTGATTACCTGTACGCCGCTGTCTTCCGCCTGCTGAGCGGCCAGGCCACCGTGATACTGCGCGTCAATGGGGCACACGGGCATGCAGTTATTGTTTCCACAGCAGGCCGGTCGGCCATCGTAACTTCGGCTGTTGCGGCCGGTACTGTCATCCAGTACGGTGAAGTCTGGCGCGAGTCGGGACGTGACACGTTGCTGCAACCAGGAGGCCGGCACCCGTTCCATCGGAAACGGCTTACTGCGAGGCGAGCCGTTGTCCGGCGATCCGCCGACGCCAGCGATGACTTCGGCTTCATAGTAATAAGGTTCCAGATCCTGATAGCTAATCGGCCAGTCTTTTCCCACGCCATACAGCGAATGTTGCTGAAAATCATTCGGGACAAAGCGCCACAACTGAGCCGCCCAGTGCCAGCTGGTGCCGCCAAAAATACGAATATATTGCGCATTAAATGCCTGAGGCCCCAGTTGCTGCAGGTAATCATTGGGTTCTGGGGTATAGCGCGGTTGGGGTGCCATCGGTGAAAAGGGGTACGGTGACATAAAGTCAGACTTAAAGGCAGAACTGCGGAAGCGCTCCACCAGTTCTCCACGGCTGATCTTAGGTCCGGATTCAAGCAGGATAACGGACTTCCCGGCTTTCGCCAGACGCGTCGCCAGCAACGCGCCATTCACGCCTGCGCCGATAACGACCACATCAGCCGAATTATTCTTCTTCATGGATAACATTACTCTTGAAAAGGGTCACGGTTGGCTCGCCCAACTGCCACAAACGCCATAGGAGAAGCTCGGTGGAACCAGTTTGTCGTTAACGACCCGATTCGCAAGCGTGTTGATATAGGTGATATAGCGCGCATTTTTGCCTTTGCCGACAATGCCGGTATACCAGCTGCTCAGAATCGCCCCGGCCAGCCTGGCGCTTGCCGCCTCAGTTTCAGCAAACTGCAGGCGTGCCTGTTGTAACAGGTCGGGCTGATGCGTTAACAGGTTGCTGAGATGAAAAAGTGCCGCGCTGAAGTTTTTCTGCGTCTGACTGAACGCATCAAACAGCGCACTGCCTACCGTGTCATTGAGCTCGTTCTGTTGTGTCAGTTGCTGTGAAACCAGCATAAACACATCAAGGGCATCTGCCTGCATGTTCGGTTGCGCGGCGTTGAGAGGCGCCAAAGGGAACAGATGGCCGGTCGCACTGGCCACAGCGACAAGCCCAACCATCTTCAGCACGCGTCGGCGTGAATAGTGATTCATCATATTATCCAGTCAAAAAGCTGCCTTTCTCTGGCAGCAAATCCTTCTTTGGCATACGAATAGTGTGTTGCCAGAATGCATCGCGTCCTAGATGCTTTGCCTTACGTCATCGCTAAACTTGACGAAGTGATGACTGCGACGACCTGCTCTGATTAACTCTATCGACAAGCCAGCCACTGTCCTTTACGTTAGGCATGCAAGAAATCTTTTTCCTGTCAGCGGTAAACCCAGCATGATGCTGTGTGATCCTTCACCAGCGCCTGGACAGCGTTATCCTGTTGGCAGTCGTTAAACCAGATGGTTATTTGGGTTATGAATATATTAAATGGATAGTAAACAAATTTGATACGAAGCGGTACTGACTGTTGAGACGGGTGAGGTGTGTGAACCTGTTACGTCAGGCTGTCCTGCGTGTTGTGCCGGCGGCAAGCTGATCTCTTTTTCCAGTCGGTTATTTAGCCGGCCAAACAAGGCTTTATTTTTGTGTGAGAATCCCGGCAGGAAACATGCCAGGCTCAGCAAAATGATCGGGCAGCCGACGCTCGTCCAGAACGCAATTGCCAGCAACACGATGGCGGCACCGCTGATGGATACAACGGATGTTATTAAGACAGGCAGATGCAGCTCAAAAAGTCGACAAACTCACGTGACAGCGTCACAGAAGCAGCAACCGTTGAGGCATTACGCTTCACGTTGCGCCACGGTCACCGGCACTGCCAACTCTGCATAGATCCGTGCAAAAGTTCGGGTTTCCACGCTACGCCTTGCCGCACCGTTTCCCCACATTGTAAAGACCATTACCGCATGAAGCATGGCCTGGAGCGCATGCCCGGTGATAATGGCACTAATCGCGAACCCCTAACAGCGGGTAAAGCAAACTGGTGACATTTTCCGCCATGACCCGCAACAGGGTGAGAATCAACTTTTTACTGTGACGTCGCCCCAGCGTTTTCAGGGTTGCAATGGCGGTATGTGGCGCGGTATTCGGTAGTGTCGCTCTGGAAGAACACATGATTTTCTTTTTGTAAACTGTTAAAACTGAGCGTTCGCTCAAGTACCAGAGCATCATAATTGATTGCTCGAAGTTAATTCAGGAGTCAGGATGAAAGCATCAACCCAATCCGCCGGGGAAACACTGAAAGAAAAAATTCTGGCGGGCGCCGTCGCGCTTTTTCTTGAAAAGGGGCTCGAAAAGGCCACCACACGCGAGCTCACCGCGACGCTGGGCATTTCACGCAGTCATATCTATCACTATTTTCCTGACTGGCACACGCTGACCTTAACGGCGCTGGAGCGCTTTATGCAAGGCGAACTCGACGACTTCGCCCGTGAACTGGCCGCGCTGGATCCTGAGCAGCAACTATACTGTTTAATCGAAGGACATATTCCTGATGCGGCGGATTCCGGCTGGCAACTTTATGCTTCAGTGTGGCAGATGGCTGGCCATCACGATGATTATGCCGGACTGGCCGATAAAATTACGGCCGGCTGGGATGCCCTGCTCTGTCGCATTCTTGAGGCTGGCGTCGCACAGGGATACTTTCGGATTGAGGATGTTGCGCGCAGCGCGCGTCAGCTCAACGCCATGCTGAATGGCTATGCCGATCTGCTCAGTATTAAGTCTTCGCCTGAGAGAGTCGAGCAGGTGATGTCTGATATTCATCACTTTGTAAAACTGCTGCGTTAACCGCATCCGCAACAACAGCGTGGCGTTGACGCCCACCGACATTAAAGGAATGTTAAATAGAAGTTATAATTCTATTTACTCTTATCCTTATATTGTTTCATCTCTATGGCGCACGTTTTACATTTTGATGGTTGATTAATCTCAAATTTTATCGCTTATCCGCACCGAAACGGTT
Source organism: Pantoea sp. BS_8 (assembly GCF_041954965.1). NCBI lineage: Bacteria > Pseudomonadati > Pseudomonadota > Gammaproteobacteria > Enterobacterales > Erwiniaceae > Pantoea > Pantoea sp. BS_8. The sequence continues at coordinate 216,654 of NZ_JAVAXU010000005.1, read as the reverse complement.
GCTAACACACTTTATTTTTACTTAGTAAAACGCATGCGTGATCCGATAAGCGCGTGTTTTTTGGCACTTTATTGATTATCTGTTTTAAGAAAAGTTGCTTACTTAGTGACGAAATTAACGGTAAGCAACTGTTTTATATAACAAATGAATTAATAAAAAGACATAAAATTAATCATTGAGTCCTGTGTTAAAAAACAATATATTGGCCGCGTTTTTAACATGAGTTCTAAATTTTATTCACTTATCCAACTGCAGCGTGATGCCACGCCCGGTTGTAGGAGAGATATGATGACGGATAAAGTCCGTATTGATAGTTTGAATGCGAATACATTAAACGGTAACAATGAGTCTTATCTGGCCCGCCAGGCCGAGTTTGAATCAAATGTTCGAAGTTATCCGCGTAAATTGCCGTTAGCGATCGCAAAAGCTAATGGTGTCTGGATCACAGACGTTGAGAACAAACAGTATCTTGACTGTCTTGCCGGTGCCGGAACGCTTGCGTTGGGTCATAATCATCCTGACGTACTGCAAAGCATCCAAAATGTCATTACCAGCGGCTTGCCGTTACATACTCTCGATCTGACCACGCCATTAAAAGACGCGTTCTCAGAATATTTGCTCTCTCTGTTACCGGGTCAGGGCAAAGAGTACTGCCTGCAGTTCACTGGTCCTTCTGGTGCGGACGCAGTTGAAGCCGCGCTGAAACTGGCGAAAAAACACACGGGCCGTTCAGGCGTGATCAGCTTCTCCGGCGGTTATCATGGCATGACCCACGGTGCGCTTTCAGTGACAGGTAATCTGTCACCGAAAGAAGCCGTGGACGGCATGATGCCGGAAGTGCAGTTCATGCCTTATCCGCACCTTTACCGTTGCCCGCTGGGCATTGGCGGCGAAGCCGGTGTTAAAGCGCTGACCTACTACTTCGAAAACCTGATCAACGACGTTGAAAGTGGCGTACGTAAACCGGCTGCGGTCATCCTGGAAGCCGTTCAGGGTGAAGGCGGCGTCAATCCTGCGCCAGCAGAGTGGCTGCAACGTATCCGTAAAGTCACCCAGGAGCACGGCATTCTGCTGATCCTGGATGAGGTTCAGGCCGGATTTGCCCGTACCGGTAAATTCTTTGCCTTTGAACACGCCGGCATTGAACCCGACATTATCGTTATGTCAAAAGCCGTCGGTGGCGGTTTGCCATTAGCCGTACTGGGTATTAAAAAGCAATTTGATGCCTGGTCGCCTGGCCACCATACCGGTACATTCCGTGGCAACCAACTGGCCATGGCAACCGGTCTGACAACGTTGAAATTGCTGAAAGAAAACAACATCGCTGACAGCGTGGCAGAAAAAGGTGAGTGGCTGAAAGGCAAACTGGCCGAGCTGCAAAAACGTTATCCTGCGATTGGCAACGTCCGTGGTCTGGGTTTGATGATCGGTATCGAAATGGTCAAACCAAACGAAGCACAGGATCACATGGGCTGCTACACGGCTGATGGCGATCTGTCTGCGCTGGTGCAGAAAAAATGCTTCGAAAATGGTCTGATTCTGGAGCGTGGCGGCCGCCACGGCAGCGTATTACGTCTGCTGCCTTCTCTGCTGATCAACCATGATGAGCTTCAGGTTTTCCTGGATAAGTTTGAAAACGCCCTGCTTGCCGCAGGCGTCGAAGCAGTTTAAGTGGAGTAAGTTCGATGTCACGGTCAAATCCTATTCTGGCGTCCTCGGTGCAAAGCACCGAGGCTTATCAGCAGGCTATCGCTCAAAGCAGCGCGGCCGTTGTTAAGTGGCTGGAACAGCCTGAAATGTATCAGGGCAAAACGGTTGCAGAACTCCGCGAACGCATCAAGCTGGACTTTAATCCAGAAGGCCTGGGTAACCAGGCCGCCATTGAGCGCGCGATTGAGTATTTCCTGAAAGACAGCCTGTCTGTTCATCATCCACAGTGTGTTGCGCATTTACATTGCCCAAGTCTGGTTATCAGCCAGGCCGCTGAAGTACTGATCAACGCCACGAACCAGAGTATGGACTCGTGGGATCAGGCACCTTCTGCCACGCTTATCGAAATGAAGCTGATCGAGTGGTTGCGCGAGCAGGTTGGTTATCAGGCGGGTGATGCAGGCGTCTTTACCAGTGGCGGCACGCAGAGCAATCTGATGGGGCTGATGCTGGCACGCGATGCCTTCTTTGCCCGTCAGGGTCATTCCGTGCAGCAGGACGGCCTGACTGGCGATCTGAAAAAAATCAAAGTTTTCTGTTCGGAAAACGCGCACTTCTCAGTGCAGAAAAATATGGCCCTGCTCGGCTTAGGCTACCAGTCGGTCACGTTGGTGAAATGCGACGAGTTTGCGCGCATGGATATGACGGACCTGGCTCAGAAACTGGCACAGGCCAAAGCCAACAACGAGCAGGTGCTGGCGATTGTCGCGACGGCGGGCACAACGGATGCCGGTGCTATCGATCCGTTACGTGAGATTGTCAGGCTGGCGGCTGAGCAGCACATCTGGGTTCACGTTGATGCGGCCTGGGGCGGCGCGCTGCTGCTGTCCGAGAAATATCGTCACTACCTGGATGGTCTGGAGCTGGTGGATTCCGTTACGCTGGATTTCCATAAACAATTCTTCCAGACAATCAGCTGTGGCGCTTTCCTGTTAAAAGAAGCCCGTCACTATGAGCTGATGCGCTATCAGGCCGCTTACCTGAACTCTGAATTTGATGAGGCACAGGGCGTACCAAACCTGGTATCAAAATCTCTGCAAACCACGCGCCGTTTCGATGCGCTGAAGCTGTGGATGGGACTGGAAGCGCTGGGCCAGAAACAGTATGCCGAAATTATCGATCACGGCGTCACGCTGGCACAGCAGGTTGCGCAGTTTATTGAACAGCAGGATGCGCTGGAGCTGGTGATGAAACCTCAGCTGGCGAGCGTCCTGTTCCGTTATCGCCCACATCAGTCCGCGGGCTGGAGCGATGCTGACATTGCGCTGTTCAACCAGCGCATCGGCGATGCATTGCTGGAATCCGGCCGGGCCAATGTCGGCGTGACCGAGCATAACGGTATGACCTGCCTGAAAATGACGTTGTTGAACCCAACGGTGACCCTGGAGGACATTACTGTCCTGCTGGCACTCCTGGAGAAAACAGCACAGTCATTACTGTAAGCCTTTCTTATTCTGCCTGACTCAGGCCGGTAATTTTTACCGGCCTTATTTATTTGTGAAGACTGTCCGCAAGGCTTAGCGTGTCGGTGGACAATGTCGCCCCACCGCGCCCCTGACTGAACTGACTTGCGCCACGCAGCATCGTGCTGCAGGATAAGACTTTTACAGCATTTACCGGAAAGACCATGACCGCTCACGTCTCTAACGATCCCCTGCACGGTATTACACTTGAAATGCAGGTCAACAGCCTGGTGGCACGATATGGCTGGGCTGAACTGAGCAAGCGTATCAATATCAACTGTTTTAAAAACGATCCCAGTGTAAAGTCCAGCCTGAAGTTTCTTCGCCGGACGCCCTGGGCGCGTGCTGAAGTGGAAGCCCTGTACCTGGCTTCACGGGATGACGCGCAACCGGATTCCGCACCGTCATCCGATGAAGATCCGTGGTCCAGTTGGCGCCGTGATAAAACCTGATGAAGATTGCGCGCACGCTTCAGACGTAAAAAAGCCCGCGTCATCACTGACGCGGGCTTTTTCATATTATGGCATTACAGCGCCATATCGTGCTTCGCTGGTTCAGGTGTTTTATCACTTTTCGCCGCGGGAGCTTCAGCAGGCTTAGTGCCCATGTTAATAACCGGTGGCTTCGTCAGCTGCAGCGTTGCAGCCGTTTCATCCCATACCTGCTGGGTCAGTGCAGGATTGTCGTTCAGTTTCTGACCGTAAGCAGGAACAATTTTACGGATTTTTTCCTGCCATTCCGCAGACTTGAATTGCTCCGGGAACAGTTTCTGCATAACGTTAATCGCAATAGGTGCAGCGGTTGATGCGCCTGGCGATGCGCCCAGCAGTGCAGCAACGGTTTTCTGCTGATCGGTCACGATTTCTGTACCGAGTTTCAGCACGCCACCTTTCTCTGCATCTTTCTTGATGATCTGTACACGTTGACCGGCCTGGATCAGCGTCCAGTCTTCTTTCTTCGCATCAGGATAGTATTCTCTCAGCGCAGCAAAGCGGTCATCATCGCTCAACATGACCTGACCAATCAGGTATTTCACCAGATCGAAGTTATCCAGGCCCACATGGGTCATTGGCATAAAGTTGTGAGTCGTCGTCGAGCTCAGCAAGTCAAACAGCGAACCGTTTTTCAGGAACTTGGTTGAGAACGTGGCGAAAGGTCCAAACAACACGACACGTTTGCCATCGAAGTAGCGTGTGTCAAGATGTGGAACGGACATCGGTGGCGCACCCACAGAAGCCTGACCGTAAACTTTGGCTAAATGACGCTCAGCAATCTGCGGGTTCTTGGTGACCAGGAATGAGCCGCCAACCGGGAAACCTGCATAATTATCCGCTTCGGGAATGCCGGTTTTTTGCAGTAACTTCAGCGCACCGCCGCCCGCGCCGATGAACACATATTTTGCGTCTACCGTGCGTTCGCCGCCATTTTTGGCATCTTTGATGGTCACGTGCCAGGAGTTATCGCTGTTACGTTTGAAGTCAGTGACTTCAGAAGACGTTTCCAGACGGAAATTATCATGTTTCTTCAGGCTACCAATCAACTGACGGGTAATTTCACCGTAGTTAACGTCGGTCCCGACAGGCGTCCAGGTTGCCGCCACTTTTTGTTGAGGGTCGCGACCTTCCATCACCAGAGGTGCCCACTGCGCAATCTGTTTGTGATCGGTGGAGAACTGCATACCCTGGAACAGGACGGTTTTCTGCAACGCCGCGTAGCGCTTAGTCAGATAATCCACATTATCGCCCCATACAAAACTCATATGCGGCGTAGAGTTGATAAATGAACGCGGGTTATTTAACACGCCGTCTTTCACCTGAGAACTCCAGAACTGGCGGGAGATCATGAAGGCTTCGTTAATTTCCAGCGCTTTGGTCACGTCAATTGAACCATCAGCACGCTCAGGCGTGTAGTTCAGTTCCATATTGGCGGAGTGGCCGGTACCGGCATTATTCCAGCCATTCGAGGATTCAAGTGCCACACCATCAAGCTTCTCAACCATGATCTGTTTCCAGCCCGGTTGTAGCTCTTCCAGCAGGGTGCCCAGAGAAGCACTCATGATACCGCCGCCGATCAGCAGAACGTCTGTTTTTTCTGGTGAATTTTCAGCATGGGTGACTGAAGAAACGAGTAACGCTGCAAGCGAAAGTGCAGGTACGAATTTAGTTGATTTAATCATTCGGAATCTACAATTAACGTGGAGAAGTAGTTAAAAAAAGTCCCGAAAGTTTAAAATATTGTTATTGCGTAGTTAATGTGAAAATAGTTAAAAAATTAAAAGCTTCTTTATTTCGATTAATTTAGTTACAAAAGGTTAACTTCATTATCGATATATTTTAACCACACAATAAAGGGGCTTTTTGCAATATACAATGCCCTAAGGCAAATATTTTCAGCGCGCGGTGATGAGAAATGATGCGACAGCTTTTACTCGCAGGAAGGCTAAAACACAAAGAGGAAAGCGCGCCGTTTCAGATAAGATATTACGGATAGTGAGTCTCTCAATGGTGATAAAAGCGGCTCTTTATCACTGACCGGTCAAGGGGATTCTCAGTGACGGATCTGCGCCAGATCATCCGCATTAAGACCCGTCATTTTCATTACCGTCTCGTTATCCAGGCCGTTTTGCAGCATAGTACGGGCAATTTTCAGGGTAGCTTCACGTTCCCCTTCAGAACGACCCGCTTCATGTCCCAGCTGAATGCCCTTTTCGATGCCTTTTTGTTCGAGCTGCTGCGCGATGGTCATTAGTTCGTCTCCATGTTGCGGCACACGTTGTGCCAGTTCTCTGACCAGGGCTTCGGCATCCGAAGTTTCCCCTGTCTGCACAATGTAGTGTATCAATGATATGACTTGTGATGAAGAAAGATAGCCTGCCAGCAATACCGGGACAAGCGTATCCATCAGCTCCGCAAAATCACGCTGATGGATATGCTTCTGGAGCAGTGTCAGCGCGGCCATACTGCGATGACCCGCAATTTCTTCATCAGGAATCACGGTGACATCCACCAGCGGGAAGGGTTCGGCATAGAGTCGGGCAGCCAGTACGGGATCGCTGAATGCATCGAGCCAACGGGTCGAGTAGGGATAGGGGCTACGTTTCCCGGTATAGAAGAGGACAGGAATCACCAGCGGCAGACTTTTGTGGCCGGCTTCAAGGTGACGTTGCATGGCCGCCACCGCATACCGCAGTAATCTGAAAGCCATCAGTTTATCCGGGGAGGACTGATGTTCGATCAGTACATGGATATAGCCCTCCTCGTCTCGTGTCGTTTTCAGACTGTAGAGAACATCACTGAAATACTGGCGAAGGTCGTCTTCCACAAAAGAGCCGGATTCCAGTTTCAATGTATTCAGATCACAAATAGCGCGTAATTCGGCGGGAAGATGCAATTCCATAAAGTCACGTGCAATCTCGGGCTGCGAGAGAAATTGTCGAAACGTTGCATCGTGAGGCATTGGTGTGCCGTTCTTCTTCTTCATCAACCCTGACTCCAGAATAACAAGCTGACATTTCATTGTGGCAATAAGAAGCCTCTGGGGGATAAGCACGGAAAACACGCGCAATGACGCACGATAGCTTTACTTTTGGGGAGCAGCATTGACCTGAATCAGTCCTGCCTGTGTGGTGAGTTTTTTTAAACTGATGATCGCTGGCCATGAAACTGTACTGGTGGTACGACTTCGCGTATGTTGCATCGCGAACCTTACTATTGCTGATACTCACTATGAATGACTCCCGGCCCCACCGTTCGTCTAAAAAACGCCCCATGAAACTCAGCACGCTCTCGTCTCTGATGATGGCTGCTGTGTTGATGACCGTCTTGTTAAGCGTACATCTGCTTTACTATGTGCAGATTGATAACTTCACACGTGCGCATGTGAAAGATAAGGCCCTGGCCGTGGCGCGAACGCTGGCTGACAGCCCGGAAATCCAGCAGGCGCTGACCCAGCCTGATGGCAGCAAAATCATTCAGCCTATCGCCCAGGCAACGCGTAAACGTAATGATTTGCTGTTTGTCGTGGTAACAGATATGCGCGGTATTCGGTTTTCGCATCCGAATCCTGATGTGGTTAACCAACATTTTGTCGGTGAGGATATTAACCCTGCTTTACAGGGTCATGAGAACGTTGCGGTTAATCATGGCGTTCTGGTCGAAGCACTCCGAGTGTTCACACCCGTGTTTAATGCCAGACACCAGCAAATCGGCGTTGTGGCTATTGGCATCTCAGTGAATGACGTTGCCGCGCAAGTCACAAAAAGCCGCTGGAATATCTTCTGGACGGTATTATTAGGCGCGTTGGTCGGCATGCTGGGCATTTTCATTTTAGTAAAACGCCTGAAGCACATTTTGCTGGGGTTAGAGCCGTACGAAATCTCCAGTTTGTTTGAAGAGCGTCAGGCTATCCTGGATTCGATTAAGGAAGGCGTCATTGCCGTCGACGATCAGTCCCGCGTCAGCCTGATCAATCAGGCAGCGTCACAATTATTGAAAGAGACGACGCGTGAAGCCTTTCTGAGTGGCGATCGCGTGCCGGAAAATGCACAAATGCTGACCCATCTGCGTGATGCGTTGCATGAAGGCAAAGCCGCATATGATGAAGAACTTAATGTGCGCGGCAAGATACTGATCAGCAACACCGTACCCGTGCGCAGTCGCAGCAGTATCATTGGCGCGGTGAGCACCTTCAGGGACAAGACAGAGATCAGTCAGCTAATGCAGCGTCTCGACGGCATGGTAAACTATGTGGATGCGCTGCGTGAACGTTCCCATGAATTCATGAACAAACTGCACGTGATTCTTGGGCTGCTGCACATGAAAAACTATGCGCAGATGGAAGAGTACATCCTTAAAACGGCCAATAACTACCAGACCGAAATCGGTTCGCTGTTGCAGAAGATTAAATCACCGGTCATTGCGGGTTTCCTGTTAAGCAAAATTAATCGTGTGACGGATGAAGGCCATCAGCTAATCCTGAGCGAAGCCAGCTACCTGCCAGACAGCGGCAGTGAACAGCAAATTGCCGCATTAATAACGGTGCTGGGTAACCTGATCGAAAACGCCCTTGAGGCGCTTGACCCGGATATGGACGGTGAAATTCACGTCATGCTGCACTACCAAAACGGCTGGTTGTCATGTGAGGTCAGCGACGATGGTCCCGGTATTCCTGCCGATCAGCTGACAACCATTTTCGAACGTGGCGTTTCCACCAAAGGTGAAGATCGTGGCGTTGGACTGTTTTTACTCAAGCAACAAACGGAAAGTCTGGGCGGTAACGTCAGCGTCGAATCCGAGCCAGGCGTGTACACGCAGTTTTTAGTACAGCTTCCGTGGGAAAGAGGAAATATTAACGAATGATCAATGTGTTAGTTGTAGACGATGATGCCATGGTGGCCGAGCTGAACCGATGCTATATCGGTCAGATAGACGGTTTTACCTGTTGTGGCACTGCGTCCACGTTACTGCAAGCCAAAGAACGCCTGTTGCAGACCGATCCGGCCGTTGATCTTATTTTGCTGGATATCTATATGCAGCAGGAAAACGGACTGGATTTGCTGCCGGAGCTGCGCAGCGCCGGTCGTCCGATTGACGTGATTATCATCTCGTCAGCAGCGGATGCGGCAACCATCAAAACCTCGCTGAATTATGGTGTTGTGGATTACCTGATTAAACCGTTTCAGTTTTCGCGCTTTGAAGAAGCATTAACCGGCTGGCGACAAAAAAAACGACTCATGGATAATCATCAGTTTTATCAACAATCTGATGTCGACCAGTTGCTGCACGGCAACCCGGCGAACGCCAACGAGACAAAACGTCTGCCGAAAGGACTGACACCGCAAACACTGCGTACGCTTTGCCTGTGGATTGATGCGCATCCCGGAACGGAATTTTCCACCGATGAGCTGGCAACGGAGGTCAATATTTCTCGTGTATCTTGCCGCAAATACCTGATTTGGCTGGCACAAAGCAATATTCTATTTACGAGCATTCATTACGGTGTGACAGGTCGTCCGGTTTATCGTTACCGTCTCCAGCCTGAGTATCACGCACTTTTACGTCAGTACTGCCAGTGATGTAGCGGAAGCTGTGATCCAGCAATGTAAAATCAAAGTGACGTTGTGACGAGCAGATGATGAGTTTGTCGCGCGTCACGAAGATAGCCTCTATGCCGGGATAGGCTTTCAGATAGTCGCTCCCCTTTTCAATGCCCATGCCATAGATCAGCGTGGTAAAAATATCCCCATCAATTGAGTGATCTGACACGATGGTTACGCTGAGTAGCGCGTTATCCAGCGGATAGCCGGTATGCCTGTCCAGGATATGGTGGTAGCAGACCCCTTCCTGTTCAAAGTAACGTTCGTAAATCCCGGAAGTCACTACGGATTTATTCGTTACGTTAATCACCCCAAGCAGCGCGTCCGAAGCGGCAAAGGGTTTTTTTAAACCAATTGCCCAGCCTTCCTGCGGTGCATCAGGCGGCGCGCCGAGCGTTTGCACATTGCCGCCAAGATTGATGAGCGCGCTGTCCACACCCTGCTCATGTAAAAATGCCTGCACCCGATCGGCAATATAGCCCTTGGCAATCGCACCCAGATCAATCTCCATGCCCGCTTGCTTCAGAAAGACCGAACGGTTCGCCGCATCAAGTTCAATGTTCTCAGGATGGGTTAAAGCGAGTTTTGCCTGTATCTCTGCCCGCGCCGGAACGCTTTTCCCCTGAAAGCCGATCTTCCAGCATTTGACCAGCGGTCCGATGGCCAGATTAAAACTACTTTCAGGCAGCAGGCTGACCGCAAGTGCACGCTCGATTAGCGTAAACACGGGCTGGCTGACGCTGACGGGACGCTGACCGGCCGCATGATTAATCGCCATCACTTCGGAGTGCTCACGATTGACGGTAAGCACATTCTCATACTGTTTGATCAAGCGAAAAACCTGACCTGCCAGCGCCTCATTATGCTCATACAGCTTAAGCAGAATGGGCGAGCCCATCAGGACGGCGGAATAGGCGTACACGTGTGAATCAGTTTGCATAAGCGACAGGACTCGGGGAGAAAGAAGAACCGGCATCCGATGTTATACGGATGCCGGATATCACGGCTTAGCGTTTGGCAAAAGCCGCTGCGTTTGCGCCAGCAAGAATACCAAAGATGATGATATCGGCAACCGCGTTTCCACCGATACGGTTTGCACCGTGGATACCACCGACGACCTCACCACAAGCCCAGGCACCGTTAATAACCTGCTTATTGGTGTCCAGTACTGCAGTCGCCGTGTTGATAGTCACGCCGCCCATTGTGTGATGGACGCCGGGCGCGATGCGAATGGCATAGAAAGGCCCTTCGCTTAACGGATGACGCAGCGCGGTTTGACGGCCAAAATCCTCGTCTTTCTGTTTAATCACAAAACCGTTGTAGCGTTGCAGTGTCTCTTCCAGCGTACGGTGTTCCATATTCAGCTTAACCGCCAGCTCTGCTACGCTCGGGGCGCTGATAACAAAGCCTTTCGCAATATATTCATCAGCGGCCTTGTTGTTCATACGGACCTGCTCGTCAAAGATAATCCAGGCACTTTTTTCTGGCAGCGCAATAATCTGCGCCGAAACTTTATCGCGAGTTTCCATTTCGTTGTAGAAGCGCTGGCCTGCCTGGCTGACCAGGATCGCCCCGCCACCGCGAATTGATTCTGAGACCAGGTAAGATGTCGTCTGCTCGACGGTCGGGTGAATCTGAATCTCGCCCATATCGACTGTATCCGCCCCAATTTTTTGCAGCATTGCGATGCCTGCACCGGTAGCGCCTTTATGGTTGGTGGTGACAAAACCATCCAGTTCCGGGCGATATTTCACCACCATTTCCCGGTTAGCACTGAAACCGCCTGTCGCCACAATCACGCTTTTTGCGTTCAGAATACGGCTGTCATTGTATTCATCCACCACTTTCACGCCGCTGACCGCGCCATTTTCAAACAGGATCTCTTCAACTGCGGTTTCAAGCAGCACGTCGATATTACGGCTGTTGATATTTTTCACCAGACCACTAATCAGGAAGCCGCCGACAGCGGAGCGGTCTGCAGGGCGATGCGTACGGTCGATACTCATACCGCCTGTGATAGTGATATCGTTAAGCTCAATGCCGTGATCTGCCAGCCAGTCGATGGCTTCCGGCGCTAAGTCAACAAACTCACGCAACAGCGCGGGATTATTTTTAAATTTACCGCCTTTGAGGGTTTCTTCATAAAACAGCTCCTTGCTGTCCTGAATCCCTTTCAGCTTCTGAAAACGCGTTTCTGCGGCGTTCATCCCGACAGAGGCTTTAATGGTGTTGCCGCCAATGGTCGGCATCTTCTCAATGACCACCACTTTAGCGCCTTCATCGTGGGCCTGAATGGCGGCGGCCAGCCCTGCACCACCACTGCCAACAACCACAACGTCATACTGCTGTGGCGCGTTGGGATTGCCGCCCTCTTCAATGACGTGTGCTTTGTTCGATGTGGTCATTGCGCGTGAGACCGCTTTTTTCAGCGCTTCACTCTGTGTCGTCGCACCGGTAATCGCGTCAACATGTGGGCTGTTTGCCACCAGAATACGATTACGCAGACTTTCAAACGTGGTGGTGAAATCCACATCCAGCGTGTCATCAGGAACCAGGGAAATATCGGTAATACGATCGGTATCCAGCGTAACGTTGATTTTCAGCTTCAGCGCTTCAGCCTCAACTTTCTCCTGATAAACGCCCGCTTTGTATTTACGACCGGTTTCGCTCATGTCACGAATCATGGCGTCAACCAGTGAGAAACGCCACAGAGGCTCGGGGATGAGTAAAGCTTCACGTTTGTTGCTGTCGATATAGAGTTCAAGGTGCTCGTTATTGATGATGCGGTCAGTCCAGTCTGGATAAGCGATGCAGGCTTTACCGACGGCGACCAGGTCATAGCCTTTTTCCAGTGCCTTTTCTGCATCCTCTTTGTTAACCACGCCGCCGACACCTATTACCGGGACCTTCGCCAGGGTTTCTGACCGCATGGCAATAAACTTCTCAATAAGCGGTGTAGGATCGGTGGTATCCACGATGGATGGGCGCATCAACTGCCCGACAGAGAAGTGCACATAATCCAGGCCCCGTGCTGCAAGTTTCTCCAGTAAGTACATTGTGTCGTCAAAGCGGATGCCGGGCACTTCGAGTTCTTCCGGCGAAAAACGATAACCGATGATGAACGAGTTATGCGCAAAGCGCTCGGCCATCTTATGCGTGATGTCCAGCACTTCCAGCGGGAAGCGGGCGCGGTTATCACGACTGCCGCCCCATTTGTCTTTACGCTGATTTGAGTTAGGTGAGTAGAATTGCTGAATCAGATAGGTGTTAGCGCCATGGATTTCTACGCCATCGAAACCCGCTTTGATGGCGCGGTTAACGGCATCACCAAATTTGGTGATCATGGTATCCACTTCTTCTGCCGTTAAGGCGCGGGGCGTCGTTGCCCCTTCACGGGGTGCCGCAATTGCGCTGGGCGCGACAGGGGTTTTACCGCCAATCAGTTCAGGCTCAACCATGCGTCCGCCGTGATAGATTTGAAGAATCGCGGTGGATCCTTTTTCCTTGATGGCGTCAGCGATGCGTTTTAAGCCGGGTATTTTGTTGTCGCTGTCGATGGCGATCGCCCCCGGAAAAGCCGGGCCTTTTGGATCGATAAAGCAGCACTCAACAATCACTGTTCCGATACTGCCCGCACGTGCACGGTAATATTCAACCAACTCGCTGGTCACCGTACCATCATAAAATCCGGTACAGGTTGTCATTGGTGCCATGATCAGACGATTTTTTAAAACTGCACCACGCGGCAAGGTAAGGGGATTAAGAATTGGGGTGAGTGTATTCATTGCGATTAACTCCAAAATATCAAAAACCGGGAATTCTTTCTGGACGTTTTTAATTTAATTTAAGTGGTCCGATTTCATGCTTCTAATATATCAGTTAATTTAGTTTCATAAGATATAATTTTAATTATTTAACTTTTAAATATCTTTAGACTTTTTGTTTGATTGGAGTGATTTCGTGATGTATGGTTATTGTTAATCAATAGTTACCAAAAAGCAATAGTGAAATAGCAGTAAAATAAAATCAATAAAAACAATAATTTAAAGTTGACGCTCTGTGTTTTTTCTTCCTGATGTGGTTGCAAAAAGTATTCAATGCTATCTTACTCACCTGTTCCTCATTGATTATTGTTTAATTTGTTAAAAAATAAAAAATACAATTTAACTTGTTTGATCCAGATCAAAATTTTATTTTCCAGAAGTCGCATCATATTCACATGGTTTCTTAAATTTTCTGCATCGCACGAGTAGAAACGTTAAAAGAATATAAAACACCACGGGTTATTCTTATAATGTAGAATAAATAAAATGTCTTGAAGAATTCGCCGGGGCGTTAATCGTATTATCCTTAACTCGTAGAAAAACACTATGAAAACACTCTCAAACATGAAAGAGCCCCCTAAAGCAGCCCCTGCAGCTGCGGGCAAAAAAAATAAAGCACTGATGCTAGCCCTGCCTGTCATCGTCGCAGTGCTTTTATTACTCGTCCCCGTACCGTCCGGTCTTGAACCTTATGCATGGCATTTCTTCGCCATCTTTGTTGGGGTGATTGTAGGCTTGATTTTTGAGCCGCTGCCCGGTGCCGTAATTGGTCTGACAGGCGTCGTAGTGATCGCCCTCTTCAGTCAGTTTTTGCTGTTTAGTCCGACAGAACTGGCCAATCCGACATTTAAACTCGCAACGGAGTCCTTTAAATGGGCCGTCAGCGGCTTTGGTAATTCAACCGTGTGGCTGATCTTTGGCGCATTCATGTTTGCTGCTGGCTACGATAAAACGCAGTTTGGTCGTCGTCTGGCCCTGATTCTGGTGAAATATCTGGGCCGCCGCAGCTTAACATTAGGTTATGCCATCACTTTTGCTGACCTGCTGTTAGCACCCTTTACTCCGTCTAACACCGCGCGCAGTGGCGGTACCATCTACCCGATTATCGCCAACCTGCCACCGCTGTATGGATCTAAACCCAACGATCCCAGCGCGCGCAAAATCGGATCCTACTTAATGTGGGTTGCCATCACGGCGGCCTGTATTACCAGCTCCATGTTCCTGTCTGCACTGGCGCCGAATCTGTTAGCCCTTGCTTTAGTCAAAAGCGTCATTGGCTTCGATATTTCCTGGGGAATGTGGTTTCTTGCCTTTATTCCTTTAGGTCTGCTGCTGATTCTGACCATGCCGCTGCTGGCTTACTGGTTCTATCCACCTGAAGTCAAAGTGAATGATGAGGTGCCACGCTGGGCGATGGCAGAGCTTGAAAAACTGGGTAAACTGACCCGCAATGAAATCCTGTTACTGGTGTTTGTGGTCTGTGCGCTGTTGATGTGGATTTTTGCTACTGCCTGGATCGAACCGGCCATGGCGGCACTGTTAGTCATCATCCTGATGCTGTGGACTGGTGTGCTTAACTGGAATGATATCACCAGCAACAAAGCGGCCTGGAACACTTTTGCCTGGTTTGCCACGCTGGTAGCCCTGGCTGACGGTCTGGCCAGAGTGGGCTTTATCGCCTGGCTGGGTAAAGAAGGAGGAATATTACTGCAAGGCTATGATCCCCAGATCTCGGCGGTCGTGTTGTTAATTGCCTTTTTCCTGCTGCATTACCTGTTCGCCAGTACCACCGCGCACACAACGGCGTTACTGCCTGCCATGTTGACGATTGCCGCCTCGATTCCTGGCATCAATATGCCCGTGTTCTGTCTGATGCTGTGTACCTCTCTGGGCGTGATGGGCATCATCACACCTTACGGTACAGGTCCAAGCCCTATTTATTACGGCAGCGGCTACTTACCCACTAAGGATTACTGGCGACTGGGAACTATCTTCGGCGCTATCTTCCTGATTGCAATGATGCTGATTGCTTATCCCTGGATGGTGTGGATGTTCTGACCGCGCCCTGTGCAATCCAGCGCGTCATACGATAACATGCCATTACTTGCCAGCCTGCGCTTACGGCTGGCAAGCATAATAAACAACGAATTCGCCTGTGATGTTGCTCCTGTCAGCCTATCTCAAAAGGAGCCAGCACGTCATTAAGTGAGATACCATGTCGAACAAACCTTTTTATTATCAGAACCCCTTCCCTCTTACCCACGAGGATACCGAATACTACCTGCTCAGCCCTGACTATGTTTCCGTTGCTGAATTTGACGGGCAGGAGGTGCTGAAAGTAGAGCCTCAAGCGTTAACCCTACTGGCACAACAGGCTTTTCATGATGCTTCCTTTATGTTGCGCCCGGCCCACCAGCAGCAGGTGGCCTCTATTCTTGATGATCCTGAAGCCAGCGATAACGACAAGTACGTGGCACTCCAGTTCCTGCGCAATTCAGAAATCGCGGCCAAAGGTGTTCTGCCAACCTGCCAGGACACCGGTACAGCCATCATTATGGGGAAAAAAGGTCAGCGCGTGTGGACAGGTGGAGGTGATGAGGCCGCCCTGTCAAAGGGGATCTACAATACCTATATCGAAGACAATCTGCGTTACTCACAGAACGCGGCGCTGGACATGTATAAAGAGGTCAACACCGGGACTAACCTGCCCGCCCAGATCGATCTCTACAGCGTGGATGGTGACGAATACAAATTTCTCTGCATCGCCAAAGGGGGCGGTTCAGCCAACAAAACCTATCTGTACCAGGAAACCAAAGCCCTGCTCAGCCCGGGTAAGCTGAAGAATTATCTTGTCGATAAAATGCGCACCCTGGGCACCGCCGCCTGTCCGCCTTACCATATCGCCTTTGTCATTGGCGGTACCTCCGCTGAAAGCACGCTGAAAACCGTGAAGCTGGCGTCAACGCACTACTACGATGGCTTGCCAACAGAAGGCAACGAGCATGGCCAGGCATTCCGCGATGTTCAGCTGGAACAGGAATTACTGGAAGCCGCACAGCAGTTAGGGCTGGGCGCACAGTTTGGCGGAAAATATTTCGCCCACGATATCCGCGTTATCCGTCTGCCACGTCACGGCGCATCCTGCCCCGTCGGTATGGGCGTCTCCTGCTCCGCTGACCGCAATATCAAAGCCAAAATCAACCGCGACGGTATCTGGATTGAGAAGCTGGAAGCCAATCCTGGGCGCTATATTCCTGAAGCGCTGCGCAAACAGGGTGAAGGCGAGGTGGTGCATATCGATTTGAACCGCCCAATGAATGAGATTCTTGCACAGCTTTCTGAGTATCCGGTGTCCACCCGTCTGTCCCTGACCGGCACCATTATCGTGGCCCGCGATATTGCGCATGCGAAATTGAAAGAACGTATTGATAACGGCGAAGGCCTGCCGCAGTACATCAAGGATCACCCGGTATACTATGCCGGACCGGCAAAAACGCCTGAAGGCTATGCATCGGGTTCACTGGGCCCCACAACAGCAGGCCGCATGGATTCCTATGTTGACCTTCTGCAGGCAAATGGCGGCAGCAAAGTGATGCTGGCAAAAGGCAACCGCAGCCAGCAGGTTACTGATGCCTGTCATAAACACGGCGGGTTTTACCTGGGCAGCATTGGCGGACCCGCGGCAGTTCTGGCGCAACAGAGCATCAAGAGCCTGGAGTGTGTGGAATACGCTGAGTTAGGAATGGAAGCAATCTGGAAAATCGAAGTAGAAAATTTCCCGGCCTTCATTCTGGTCGATGACAAAGGAAATGACTTTTTCCAGCATATCGAACGTGAACACTGCTCGCGCTGTGTAAAATAAGCTGGCAGTAACAGAAAACGGCCCCCTGACAGGGGCCGTTTTTTTTAGCGCTGCAAACGTTGCAGAGCGTGACTGATGCTTTCATCACCTGCGGTCAGTTCAATGATTTTGTGATTCAGTTGCGGTGTTTCAACGAGCGCTACCAGCGTGGCGGCAACGTCTTCACGTGGAACCGCTCCGTAGGGGATGGCGTAACCGGCTCGTACGGTGCCACTACCCGCCGTATCCGTTAACGTCCCGGGACGCAGGATTACCCAGTCAAGCTGACTTTCCACCAGACGAACATCCGCCAGCCGCTTCACATGCATGTAGTTCTCGAAGCCTTCAGACGTTTTTTCGCCCCGCGCCGCATCCGGAAAAACCGACACCAGCAAAAAACGGTCAACCCCCGCCTTCTCTGCTGCAGCAACCGCCAGCGCCAGACCCTGACCATCAATAGCATTGGTGAGTTCAATGCCAGCACCACCCGCCCCTGCGCTGAAAATCACCACCTCATGACCGGTCATTTTCTGCGCCAGCTTCTCAACACTGAGTTTCTGAAGATCGCCCATGATCGGTGTCGCGCCCACAACGGTGATGGCTTCGGCCTGCTCCGGTTTACGGTGCAGCGCCGAGACCGCATGCTGTCTGGCGCAAAGCTGTTTCGTCAGGTGGGTACCTACTTTTCCCGCCGCGCCAATGATAAAACACGTTACCATCGTCCTGGTCCTTATATCACGTCAGTCAGACTACAAGTATAACCCTTAGCGCAGCGACGATGGCCTTCCGCTGACAGGGCCGAATCCCGTTACTGCGGGATGATTTTTTCCTGCTTCAGCTTATCGAACAGCTGGATGAATGAATCCAGCGTGCTGCGGTAGCCGGTAAACCCCGCTTTACGGCTTTTACTCATATCGGTAAAGGCTTCCATTGGACGGCCCAGATCGGCGTCAGTGTGCCACCATGACGCCAGTCGGGTGACGTCGCTCTCGCGCAGGTTTTCGCGCCCGGCAATGGCCTGCCATACGCTGGCAGCGTCCTGCATACGGCCATCGAGCGGCATCATTTTTGCCGGATAAGCAGCGGCTTCAATACCAAAATATTCAGCCAGTTTCGGCCACATCCAGTTCCAGCGGAACACATCACCATTGACAGCGTTAAAATCCTGATTGGCCGCATCTGGACTGGTTGCCGCCCACTCAAGTTGTTCAGCCAGGAGATCCGCATCGGTCATATCCACAACGCCGTTCCACTGTTCAGGTGAGCCCGGGAAGATAAACGGCCAGCCTTTTTCTTTACACAAGGTCGCGTAAACGGCCAGCGTCTGCCCCATGTTCATGGCATTGCCGAGCGCATAGCCAATGATGGTATGGGGACGATGGACACTCCAGCGGTAGCCGTACTTGTCAGCGCCTGCAAAAACCTCATCTTCCTGCGCGTAATAAAAGTTATCAACGGGCTGACGACCTTGTTCTTCACGGAAAGGCGTAACCGGCACCTCACCTTTACCGTAAGCCTCGAACGGCCCCAGATAGTGCTTCAGCCCGGTGACAAGGGCAACATGCGCCCCCTGTAAGCGCTCGTCGAGTGCCTCAATAACATTACGGATCATCCCGCCATTGACGCGGATATTCTCTTTTTCGCTGTCCTGACGCGCCCACACGCTGAAGAATACCGCATCGGGTTTGGTATCTTTCAGGGTAGCGCGCACCGCATCGGGATCGGTCAAATCGGCCGTCAGACTGTGGCAGCCTTGCGGAACAGCGCCGCGACCGCGGGATAATCCGCTGACCTGCCATCCGTCTTTCATTAATCTTTCAGCCAGCGCTCGCCCGATAACCCCGCTGATTCCGACAATCAAAGCCTGTTTTTGCATGTTAATTCTCCTCGTTTTGCGTAATGCTAAGCGTAATAGAGAATTTAATTCCTATTATTGGTAATTATTCACAGCATTCTCAACCTGAGTTCATCAATCATGCACGATCAACGTCTTAAGGATATTGTTCCCTTTGTTGCCAGTGTTGAAAGCGGCAGTTTTACTGCTGCGGCAGCACGTCTGCATGTCACCGGCTCCGCCGTCAGTAAAAGCGTCAGTCGGCTGGAAGCGCGGCTGGGCTCGCGCCTGCTGGAGCGCACAACACGCAGGCTGCAGCTCACCGATGCCGGTAACGCCTATTACCAAACCTGCATACGCATCATGGAGGAGCTTGCTGAAGCTGAGTCAGTTCTGGCAGCACAACGTATTATTCCGTCAGGACGCCTGCGACTCGCTGTGCCGCATACGTATGGTCGCCTGAATGTGATGCCGTTGCTGATTCCGTTTTGCCAGCAGCATCCCGAGCTTGAGCTCAGAGTGAGCTTTTCAGATCGTTTTATTGATCTCTTCGACGAAGGTATTGATGTTGCGGTCAGGATTGGCGGATCCGCCGATTTACCAGCCTCAATGGGCAGTCGCTACCTGGGACGAGAGAGAATGGTGTTTTGTGCATCGCCAGCCTGGCTGGATCGCGAAGGCCGGCCACAGGACGAACAGGCGCTGATGCAACATCGGGCCATTCTTTACGAACGCGCGGATAACACGCCCAAACCCTGGTTATTCCCCCGTGAAGAAGGACATGTCCAGTGGCGAGATATGCCGTTTCGGATGGCATTGGGTGATGTAGATGCGCAACTCCAGGCGGTCATAGCCGGACTTGGCATAGCGCAAATGCCCTCCTGGCTGGTAAACAGTGCCGTAGCTAAAGGCGAACTGGAGATTATCCTGCCACAATTACAGCCTGATGGTCTGGCCCTGAGCGTCATCTGGCCACGCCGTAAGCAACTGCTGCCGAAGGTAGATGCCTTGTTATCCGCACTGACACAGCTGGTGATTCGCTAAGTGATCAAAGATCTCACCTCTGCGGCCGACGGGCGTTCGGCACTGCCAGCGCAGAAACACGCACGGGATGATCTTCTGTCACACACGCTGTGGCCTTTATTGTGGTGTGTCGCTAATTTATTGTGTAGCCGGTGGAACGGATAAGCCTGTAAGGACAAATAAGGTATGGCATTTCAGAGCGCGAACACTTCGGATTATGCACATAGCACGGCGCCACGCGGCACGTTAACACCGGCGGCAGTCTGATGCCTCTCCTGCCCCTTCTGTGCCGCCTGAGTATTCTGGCAGGGATAGCTTTTGCGCTGTCAGGCTGTGCGCGCCAGGATGCGTTGTGGATGGTGACGAACGACGTTTGCAGGGTGAACTACGCGTACACTGGCTATGCTGCCCCCTGCCAGCAAGTCTATCTTGCAAAAGGGGAACAGCAGGGCTTCAGCGTTATTCAAAATCCACGTTATCCGTATCATTTTATTCTGGTGCCCACACTTTTGTTATCTGGTATCGAAAGCCCCTTATTGTCGTATACGACCCGCACAGACTATTTCGGTTATGCGTGGCTGATGCGTTATCGCGTAATGGCGGCGTATGGCGGAACGGTGCCGGAAGACAGGCTGGGCATGGCTGTCAATTCCGCCTGGGGGCGCAGCCAGAATCAACTGCATATTCATCTCACCTGCCTGCGGGAAGATGTCTATCGCCAGTTACAGGCTGAACGCCCTTATATTCAGGATGACTGGCATCCCCTGCCAGACAAATTGTTAACGCACACTTATTATGCACGACGCGTCCTGCAGCCCAGTGTGATGGGCATTTATCCTGTTGCATCCGTTGCCCGCGATTTTCATCTGTCTCCGCCTCAGTTGGCGGAATACGGGATTGCCGTTGTTCCTGCCACGTTTTCAGGAAAAAACGGCTTTATCCTGCTGGTGACGCGACGAGGCTGGGATAAAGGGAACCGGGCATCCGTCGAATCGCTTCTGGATAAAAATTGTGAAATTCTGCACGACCCAACACTGCTCCCTCCGCAGGCCTCCCCAGTGGCAACGATGAAGACAGTGCCGCATCAATAAGGGGATGGCACGCTATGGCATAAAGCCTGACCGCTGGCAGCCTCAGTGCCCCTCACACAGTCAGCCAGTCATTAGACTAAATTACACAAAACGTGAATTTTTTCATTTTGTAACTTTAACGTTATGTTACTGAGTATTTTTACTGCCATGATGCATTGCGTTACGCATTGAAATGTGGTCGTTACCCACACCTTCTTATCAGCTACAGGGAAAAGCACATGTCACAACGGTCACTTCAGGCGCTGTGCCTGATGAGTTTTTTTCTGGCCGACGTCAGAGACGGCCTTGGGCCCTTTTTAGGCATTTTTTTGACAGAACGCCACTGGAGCCCGGATGAAATAGGCCTGGTGATGACCTCAGGCGGTATCGCCGGACTGCTCTCAACGTTACCGGCGGGTGTGGTTGCCGACGCCACACGTTACAAACGCTTTATTATCCTGGCGGGTTGTGTCGTCATCACGGTCGCTACCTTACTGCTCTGGTACAGCAATCAGTCATGGACGGCGATTATTTCGCAAATCGTCGCGGGCATCGCTGCCGCCTTCATCGGTCCGACGGTGGCAGGAATAACGCTTGGCCTGACCGGGCAAAAAGGGTTCAACCGTCAGATGGGACGCAACGAAGCCTATAACCATGCGGGTAATACGCTGGCGGCTGTCCTTGCAGGTTTTGCCGCCTGGAAATGGGGGCTGGGTGCGGTGTTCATCCTGATGATGGTCATGGCGGTATTTGCGGCTATCGCCACCCTGGCTATTCGTGCAGACGATATTGACCATGATGTGGCGCGTGGCCTGGACGATAAATCGTCGGATAAACCTACGCTCAGC
This sequence comes from Pantoea sp. BS_8, assembly GCF_041954965.1. Lineage (NCBI taxonomy): Bacteria > Pseudomonadati > Pseudomonadota > Gammaproteobacteria > Enterobacterales > Erwiniaceae > Pantoea > Pantoea sp. BS_8. The sequence goes on along the minus strand of NZ_JAVAXU010000005.1, from coordinate 194,947 downwards.
CTGTGGATACTGGCGCGCAAACCGGCGTTGCTGGTGGCCGGATTGACGCTGCTGCTGTTCCATCTGGCTAACGCTGCGCTGTTGCCCATGCTGAGCATGCGTGTGGCCTCCTCAACCGGACCTGATACGGTGGATCCCGGCCTGTATGCTGCCGCAACGGTCGTAATTTCCCAGTTAGTGATGATCCCTGTCGCGATCTTTGTCTCTAAACGTGTCGATCACATTGGCTATCGCCGTTTAATCATGACCGCACTGTTAATGATGCCACTGCGCGCGGTTATTGCAGCAGAATTTCCGGAGACCTTTTTCGTGGTTCCCGTACAAATCCTGGACGGTATTGCGGCCGGGATACTGGGCGTCGCCGTGCCGGGCTATATCGTGTCGCTGTTGCGCGGCAGTGGGCACGTGAACGCTGGCCAAAGTGTGGTAATGCTGATGCAGGGCGTTGGGGCGTCCATGAGCCCAGCCATGACAGGCCTGATTGTGGCCCGTTACTCTTACAGTATTGCCTTTAGCGCATTAGGCTGCATTGCCCTGGTAGCCTTGATGTTGTGGTGGTTCTCGGGCCGGACGCCCGAGGCGAAGCCTGCCTGATGTGCCCTTCTCTGCCAGCCCTGGCTGGCAGAGAGTCTTCGCGCACCACTTTTAACGGGCTCCCGGGTCACTCTCAGTGCCTTTTCGAAAACATGGCAAAATGTAAATAAAAGTAAAAACTCATTTTCTGCTATCTCATTTATAGGACAGTCTTTTTTCCCAGAGGCTTGCAAAAAATGACATTCATCGACTATGTTTCTACGCTGCGGTTAAGAACGCTCTATCATTAAAGTTACTGGCCTCTTATAGCTTTCACTTCCTTCTCTTCCGTTAACCTCGCTGACTGGCTGCGAAAGCTATAGGTCGTCCCATTTAAGTCGTATGAGGAAAATATGGATACTAACCATTCATCGTCAACCAGGCCAAAAAAGCATTTCTGGAATAAAAGGCCAAAAAAACTCACTGTTGATGATATTACCGTTATTGATAATGACATGCTGAAGCGGGCAGTAGGGGCCGCGGCATTAGGCAATGCCATGGAGTGGTTCGACTTCGGGGTTTACAGCTATCTGGCGGTGATCATCGGTAAGGTTTTCTTTCCCGATGCCAATAACGCGATTCAGCTTATCGCCACCTTTGGTACTTTTGCGGCCGCCTTTTTAGTGCGTCCACTGGGTGGAATGGTCTTTGGTCCACTTGGCGATCGGATTGGACGCCAGAAGGTGTTGGCGATAACGATGATCATGATGTCGATTGGCACATTTTGTATCGGCATTATCCCTTCTTATGCCTCTATCGGGATCATGGCACCCATCCTCTTGTTGGTCGCCCGCCTGGTGCAGGGGTTCTCAACGGGTGGCGAATACGGCGGTGCAGCCACCTTCATCGCAGAATATTCAACAGACAAACGTCGCGGTTTCATGGGTAGCTTCCTGGAGTTTGGAACGCTTGGCGGTTACCTGCTGGGCGCGTGTCTGGTGACGGTCATGACTTCGGTAATCTCGTCCGAGGCGATGATGTCGTGGGGCTGGCGCGTACCCTTTTTTATCGCCGCACCGTTGGGCTTGTTCGGCCTGTATGTGCGTCTGAAACTGGAAGAAACGCCGGCCTTCAAACAGCACATGCAAAAGCAGGAGGAACTGGAGCAAAGCAAACCGCGCCTGAGCCTGTTTAAGATGTTAAGTAAGCATCGTGTCCCGATGATGAAATGTATCGGCCTGGTCCTGTTATTTAACGTGTCGAACTATATGCTGACGTCGTATATGCCCAGCTATCTGACCGGCGTATTGGGTTTACCTGAACTGAGCGGTCTGTTACTGGTCATGGTTGTCATGTTTGTGATGATGCCGCTCACGCTGATGTGGGGCCGCTGGACCGATCGCATTGGGCGCCGCCCGGTGATTGGTTTCGGTGCGGTAGGGCTGATTTTGCTCTCCATCCCCTGCTTTATGTTGATCGGGACACATAATATGTGGGCCGTCTTTGCGGGACTGTTGATTCTGGGCGTGCTCCATACCTGCTTCAGCGGCACAATGCCCTCGACATTACCGGCACTGTTTACCACGGATATTCGTTACAGTGCGCTCGCCATCGGCTTTAATCTGTCTGTATCGTTGTTTGGCGGGACAACCCCGTTACTGACAGCATGGCTGGTCGATACCACGCAGAATACCATGATGCCAGCGTACTATATGATGGTGGCGGGTGTGATTGGATTACTGACGATTCTGACGGTCAGGGAAACCGCCCGTAAGCCGTTAAGCGGTTCATCCCCCGCTGTGGCAACTGAAGCTGAAGCGCATAGCCTGATTAGAAAACTGGATAAAAGCGCAGAACCAGTGCCACCCTCACCAGCCGACGCGAAATAAAGCAAACTCACGAAAAACACCCTGCACATGCAGGGTGTTTTTTTGATCGCATAGCACGTTAGTCATTGCCGAAACGGGCGACGGTGCTTGCAGCAGCCAGCGCATGCCCTTTAAGTTTACTCAGCAGTTGATCATGCGTTAAACCGGCTTCAAGCGCAGACGGCGGCAGGTCTGTGGCAATAAGCACAAAGTTGTAGTGATGAAGCCCAGATCCCACAGGAGGACAAGGACCATAATAGTGCGCCGTACCCGGTGAATTCTTACCGCCGGTATAGCCTTTCCCCTGCGTCAGTTCGCCCTGAGCAAATGCGCTGCGTTCAGCGGCAATGTTGTACGCCACCATATGCGTAACCCCGAGCCCTTTTGCGCCAACAGGATCGGTCATCAGCAAGGCAAAGCTTTTTGTGCCCGCCGGTGTTTCGGACCAGTTGAGTTCAGGAGAAACATTCTGCCCGGTACAGGCTGGCTTACTTTTATCTGCGCCCGCAAACTTCTTATCCAGCACACCGTTATCACTAAAATCTTTTGACTGCAGCGTCAAAGCCAATGCCGCAGGACTCAAACAAATTAATAGCAGAGAAATCAGTTTATTCACCGGGTACTCCTGTGCGAAACCGTATTGAGAGGAGGTAAGCGTGAGGCACGTTGCCGTAAACAGTATATGTCGCAAAGCCTGGCTGTGCAGAAGCATGAGGCGCTATGAAAGCGAGGGCTGTCATTAGCCTGAAGGCTTACGGTAAGCGCGAGCATGCTGTTACATAATCGCCTGAACTTTCGACGATTTCAGCATGAAATCGCCAGCTCACCTTGTCTGCTCTACGGTTTACCTTCTTAGAGAGGCATTGTTTTTTTATTTACACAAAAGGTCTGATACTTGATCTAAGTCACAAAAAACCGCATGATCGTAACAAATCATGAATCAGGGATAAGGGCTCAAATGACACTTTATCAACACATGTTGGTTTTCTACGGCGTGGTTGCTTTTGTTGCCGCGCTCATTACGTTTTTTATCGCCCGCGACAAACTCAGCATTAAATTACTGAGTGCCTTTCTGGTGGGTGCAACCTGGCCGATGAGTTTCCCCGTCGCCCTTATGTTCGCGTTGTTTTAAGGCCTTTCTCCTGCCCGTGCCGGCTGGCTTTTCCTGATCGCTTTTCTCTCTGCCAGACGTTTCCCTGCACAAGCCTGCGTGATATCGCACCTGTTCCGCGCAGTCTGCTTTACATACGGACGCCATCCTTTTACAGATGGCGCGCGCCCTGCCTGCCGTAATCGGGATGCTTTTACCGCGCCGTTGCCCCCTCCTCCTGAGGTTGTTGTTTTGCCAGCGTACGTGCCAGTATCGTTGAATACAGCGGTGTACCGCCGAAATACTGTGCAGAGAGTGTCGCACCGAGACAGGTAATAATCATCGGCAGGATCAACTGATAATTGTTGGTCATCTCCAGTACCAGAATAATTCCGGTGAGCGGTGCCCGAACAGAAGCGGCAAACAAGGCGCCCATGCCTGCTACGGCAAACGTCGCGGCTTCAAGATGATAGGCTGGGAACAGGTTAACGCACAGTTGCCCCACGCAGGTACCCAGTAAGGTGCCCAGCGTCAGCATGGGGGCGAAAATGCCCCCTGGGGCGCCAGAGGCAAAACACAGTAGCGTGACGACCGCCCGCAATAAAAATAAGGACAGTAAGGCAATCGACGTATAGTTTCCTGCGGTAAAGTCGGGGATGAGCGTAATCCCGCCGGTTACGCCCTGGGGCAATATCAGCCCCAGTAAGCCACATAAGCCGCCCAATAACGCCCCACCCAGGACCCAGCGTGATGTCCGTCCCTGATGCAGCCTTTGAAACAGATCCTGAAGGGTAAATATCAGGCGATTAAAAGCGACGCCACAACCGCCAAATAAAATCCCCAGCAGTAAATATAACCAGAGCGTCTGGATCGGAGCATCTTTTAACTGACCGATATTGATAATGGGCTGATTACCGTTCAGCGCAAGAAAAACGATGCTTGAGGTACTGACGCCTACAAACACCGCTTTAATGGAGATAAGGCTAAAGCGGAACTGCAGACGCATTTCTTCAATGATAAACAGAATGCCCGCCAGCGGTGCATTAAAGGCTGCGGCCAGACCTGATGCGGCCCCGGTAGCCAAAATAGTGTGGCGGGATTCAGAGGATCGCATGCGAAAGATATCGAGGCACATACGCCCGATGTTACCACCAATCTGAACCGTCGGGCCTTCACGACCCAGCACCATGCCAGAACCAATTGCGCCAAGTCCGCCAAAGAATTTAACCGGCAACACGCGCCACCAGCGCACTGGCCTAAGTTCTTCCAGCGCACCTTCGATTTCAGGAATGCCCGAACCGCCTGCTTCCGGCGCAAAGCGCCTGACAAGAAAATAGCCTGTCGCGGCCAGCACGGCGGAAAAAATAAAAGCGTAGCAGCCAAGAAGAAAGACATTATTTTCATGCTGGCTCAGCCAGTTGACCCGCGAATGAATCACCCAGCCAACGGCTTTATCAAACGCCACCGCGGTCAGGCCAGTCAGCACACCCACCAGCGCGGCCATCAGCAGCAACGCGGCCGGTGTTTTGTCTCGACGTATAATATATTGCAACAGACGAAGCCGACGAGGCCGAAAAATCCCGTGTCGGTTTGAAACAGAAGCGCGCATGCCTGACCTCAAATATCCTGCTGAAAACTGACGACCCAAATTAAATCGAGAGGTTAGCGTATTTGCAGCATTATTCCTCGCTTTTATTTATCTCTGGATTTTACTACGCCAGCAACGCCTGCTGTTCTGCCACTCGCCACCCGCGAAGAACATGATTTCAGGATGTGCACGGCAATTTTATCCATAAACCATTGATTTGCGCCTGAAGGGCGCTCATCATCCTGCGCCATCATCGCTTATTCTGGAGTGAAACGTGTGACCACGCTGAGTAATGCCTTGCTGGAAGAGGTTCTTGAACAGGTTCGTCCCTTAATTCATCGCGGTAAGGTAGCCGATTATATTCCGGCACTGGCCGACGTCGCTGCCGATCATTTAGGTATTGCCGTCTGTCTGCGTGACGGCACAGTCTTTCGGGCGGGTGATGCTGAAACGCGCTTTTCCATCCAGTCGATTTCTAAAGTCCTCTCCTTAACTGTTGCACTGACGCGCTATGAGGATGCGGAGATCTGGCAACGCGTGGGTAAAGAGCCCTCAGGTCAGCCGTTCAATTCACTGGTTCAGCTTGAACTTGAGCAGGGAAAACCGCGTAATCCTTTTATTAACGCCGGCGCGCTGGTGATCTGTGATTTGCTTGAAACGCGTCTTACAGCACCGCGCCAGCGTATGCTTGAGATTATCCGTCAACTGAGCCAGCAACCTGATATTCAGTACGATCGTCATGTCGCGCGTTCAGAGTTTGAACACTCAGCCCGCAACGCGGCTATCGCCTGGTTAATGAAGTCATTTGGCAATTTTGACAACGACGTGACCAACGTGATGCAGACCTACTTTCACTACTGCTCATTGTCCATGAACTGTATTGAACTGGCCCGCAGTTTTATTTACCTGGCAAACCAGGGAAAAACGCTTGACGGCTCGGCGCTCATCACCTCCCGTCAGGCCCGGCAAATCAATGCCTTGATGATCACCAGTGGCATGTACGATGGGGCGGGTGAATTTGCCTGGCGTGTCGGCATGCCCGCAAAATCGGGCGTTGGTGGCGGTATTATTGCCGTGGTCCCGGGCGAAATGAGTATAGCGGTATGGTCACCCGGGCTGGACAGTGCAGGCAACTCGCTGGCAGGCACTGCCGTGCTGGAGTGCCTGACTGACAGGCTGGGCCGCTCAATATTCTGACTCAGCTGACAACATTTACAGGCCGGTTTTGCTCAAAGCCAGCCAGATTGACCATGATGCCTTGCAACAAATTGTGCATACCACTTTTGCTTGCCCAGGCAATATGCGGCGTGACAAGCAGATTCGGCACATCGGCCTGAAGCAGAGGATGATCGGCTGGCGGCGGCTCACTGCTCAGCACATCCAGTGCCGCTCCGGCTATCGTGCCCTGTTGCAATGCCTCCGCCAAATCAGCTTCATGAATCAGACCGCCACGCGCTGTGTTGATCAACAGCGCATGGGGTTGCATCTTATTCAGGGTTTCACTGTTAATCAGATGCCGGGTTTGTTCGCTCAGGGGACAATGCAGCGAAATCACATCGCTTGCGGCCAGCATCTCGTCAAAACTTACATAGCCCTCACGCACCCTGGTGCTGTCCCTGCGTTCGGCAAAGCACACCTTCATGCCGAGCGCCTGTGCCAGCCTGCCCACGGCGATACCAATGTCTCCTTTTCCCACAATGCCTAATGTTGCCCCCGCAATATCCTGAATCGGTGAACGGTGAAAACAAAAATGAGAAGAGGCAGGCCATACTTCACGCGTGAGCGTTGCGTATTCCACTATCTGGCGACGCAACGCAAAAATAAAGGCGATCACGCATTCTGAAACGCTTTGCGTTGAATAGCCGGGGATATTACTCACGACGATTCCACGTTCCCGACACGCCGGAATATCAATGCAATCAAAGCCCGTGGCGGTGACGCAGATGTAGCGCAGGTCAGGAAGCTGCGCCAGCGTCGCCGCACGCAGCGGGACTTTATTAGTGATGGCAATCGTTGCGCCCTTTAACGCCTCAATAATCTCATTGTCGTGCGTTTCTTCACGAAAACACCAGTCGCTGCACCAGTCAGGTTGAGGAGGAGGGACGGGCAGCGTGCCGCCATCAAGCGTTACGATTTTCATGACGTATCCTTTATCACGTTTTGCGGATGAATAATGTTGCTCAAATGTATGGCAGCAGTAACAGATAAGTTATTCTTAATATCTAATTAAGTGAAGGTGTTCAAAAGGTGCTAATTTTTTGGGGCAAAAAGGCATTTCTTTTAACCCTAAACTCTCTGACGCGTTACACTGCCGCCTCTATCGTGTACCCGACTACCGCCGTTCAGATGATTAACGCCACCCATTATAATCGACAACGTTTTACCGCCTGTCTTGCGATACTGGCGGTACTGCTGTTGTTCATTGCACCGATGGTATCCAAAAATCTGGCTAAAAATCGTGACGCGATGGCGATGTCCGACATGTCGATGCTGGATCAGCATAACGATATGATCATGGCCGACATGCCGATGGGGGATCACCATAGCGATATGGCCATGGGCGATCACAGCATGATGATGAGTGCATGTGGTTATTGCGATCTGCTGGTCCATATCCCCTTTATGCTGTGGGTGTTTATTCCGTTCATCTGGTTAATGTGTTTAATTAGCCGGGCCCCACCGACTCCCGATACGTTTTGCCCTCTGTTACCGCGCCACAAGCGGGTTTACCGGCAGCGCGCCCCACCATTGCAAATGCGCGCCTCAGCTTAATGTGATCTTTTCTTCTTCGTCATCCACGAAGAAGAAAAGCCCGGTATTCTCGAAATATGGAATCGCTATGAGTGTTTCACAAGAAATAACATCGCCGCCGCGCGGCACGGTACTGAATGTTTTGCGCCGTTTGCATTTTTACATTGGCCTGTTTATTGCGCCGTTTATTTTTATTGCGGCATTAACCGGCACGCTTTATGTCCTGACGCCACAGATAGAAAACGTAATTTATAAAGATGCGTTAACCGCGGAACCTGTGGGTGCCGCTCAGCCGCTGTCCGCTCAGATTGCTGCGGCGCGGCGATATGTTGGTGATGCGCGGATTTATGCGGTACGGCCTGCGCCCGGCGCTCATGACACCACTCGCGTGCAATTTACGGATGCACAGTCAGGCCCATCAGAGTCACGCTCTGTTTTCATCGATCCTTATACGCTTCGCGTCAAAGGTGATATGACCGTATACGGCACCAGCGGCGTGTTACCTCTGCGGATGTGGCTTGACAAGATGCATCGTGGACTGCTGCTGGGGGATGTTGGCCGCAACTACAGTGAACTCGCGGCGTCGTGGTTGTGGGTAGCGGCGCTGGGCGGGATCGTGTTGTGGTCTGGTACCCGGCCCCGGCGTCAGGTAAAAACGCGCAAGACGGGTTTTGCACTGACACGATACTGGCATATTACGCTGGGCCTGGTGTTATCTCTGGGGTTGATCTTTTTCTCCGTTACGGGATTGACCTGGTCGCAGTGGGCCGGGAGCAATATTGATAAAATGCGTAGCGATCTTGGCTGGCTGACACCGCAGGTCAGAACGGCATTAAACGGGGCTGCACCCTCTGCGCCTGCCGATCCCCACGCCGATCATCATTCCGACATGGACGGCATGGTGATGGAGACTTCAATGCCGGGTCATCATGCCAGTATGCCCGCCGTATTCAATCAGCCGGACGCGGACTGGGACAGCGTTGAACACGCCGCGCGCCTGGCCGGTTTACACGCTGCCAAAATTGAGCTGCGCCAGCCCAAAAACCCTGACCAGGCCTGGACGGTCAGTGAGATAGATCGTCGCTGGCCGACGCAGGTCGACTCGGTATCCGTAAATCCGCATGACTTCAGCATTGTTGATCACGTTGAGTTTGCCCGTTTCCCGCTGGTCGCAAAACTTACGCGCTGGGGCGTGGATGCACATATGGGCGTGCTGTTTGGCTTACCCAATCAGTTGCTTCTCGCGTTCTTTGGTTTTGGTTTGTGCGCCATGATCGTGCTCGGCTACCGCATGTGGTGGATTCGACGCCCGGCACTGCCGCAGGCCAATCCAGTGCAAACGCTGCTCGCGGCCTGGCTGGCGTTACCCCGCTATCTTCAGGGCTCAAGCCTGATTCTCGCCATGGCTCTGGGTTATGCGTTGCCGCTGATGGGCGTCAGTTTAGTGGTCTTTGTGCTGCTGGATCTGCAACGCTGGCGTAAAGCGCAGCGTGCGGTACGCCAGGTGGTCGCTACGCCGGAAGATCAACAATCGCCGCTGGCGATTGTGCAGTCCCGTTTTGCAGTAAAGCGTAAAGAGATGCGCTATTTCCTGCGCAGTGTCGCCATTCTCGCCATTATTGTCGGAACGGTGATGGCTCGCGCCATGGTGAGTGGTGTAATTGAGCAATACAATATTCCGTTCAGCGACTGGACCGCGATGATGTATATCACGCAGGCCTTGATGATTTTGCTTTATACAACAGTGTTTACAGGCTTAATGTCCATTCCGCTCTGGTACTTCTTCTTGGGTGAAAGCGACGAGCAAGGTAAATAAACAATGTCGCCCGCTAAAAGCGGGCGACAGTGCTGTCAGGCATAATAACGTTTTGTCCGTTCAGTGATGATGGATAACATGGGCACGTTGTAGCGCATGTTTAAACTGCCGCACATCCTCGCGTAACCAGTGACGCTGCGTCAAAGGCAGATGCTCCAGCCCCTCAGGCAATGGTACCCCATATAACGCCCCACGATTGCAAAGCGCTCTGACCAGGCTTGTTTGCGAAATACCCAGATAGGTCGCCATTTCGGGTAATGTCATAAACTCTGCATGCATGTTCACCTCCCAACCTGTCGTTAATGCTGCATTTTTGTTCAATTCAGGGCAGTTCTTATTGATCTGCGTCATATACACGCATTAAACAGACGAAAGAGGGAGAAAGTTGCTAAGCTGGAAGTTCTCCTGAAGACAACATGAGAAGACCACGTGCAACGTTATGGATTGATGGTGCTTTTTCTTGTTTCCTGTTGGTCTCATGCTCACACATTTACGATGGGCAAACCTGTTCCGGCCGTTTCTGTCGCAGATAAAGGTGAAATGCAGTTACGCAACGGTCAAATTCACTACCAAACCTGGAACAGTCAGTCACTTACAGGAAAAGCCCGTTTACTTATTCATGTGGCTGGCCGGTTATCGGCTAAAGAGCAGTCCGCAGGCCTCATCAGCGCCATTCAGCAGGCCAGTCTGCCGGAAAAGACCTTTCAGACAACCACCATCGTTAATACCGACGATGCGCTGCCGGGCAGCAGTATTTTTGTGGTTAACAGCATTCGCTCCAGTAAAAAAGCGTCGCCGTGGCAGCAGTTCATCATTGACAGCAGTGGCCTTGCCCGCCATCGCTGGCAGCTTAAACCGGGCGGGGCGGCGGCAATTGTTCTTGACGCACAAGGCAATGTGCAATTTGCCAAAGACACTCCCCTGAGCGCGGATGACATTTCACAGATTATTTCGCTATTACGGGCGCTGACGCGCTGAAGAACGATCCAGGTGATTAAGGCCAGTCCGGCAGAGGGCAGTGACGGAGGTTGATGAATTTCCCCTCTTTTCTTAAAGCTCAACTAGTATTAATTATATGGGTTTAGCCCAATAAAAACTGAAAACCCGAACGGTAAAAAAACGGGTAGCCCTGCCAACGATGCTCTGGCAGTTAAAGTGTCTTTTAAAATGGCATCGCACGTTTTAGCGTTGTCGTAAATGTATCCGTTAATAAGGACAGCCCGAATGACGGTCTGCGCAAAAAAACACGTTCACCTTACTGGCATTTCGGCTGAGCAGTTGCTGGCTGATATTGATAGCCGCCTTGATCAGTTACTGCCGGTTCAGGGTGAGCGGGATTGTGTGGGTGCCGCGATGCGTGAAGGCACGCTGGCACCGGGCAAACGTATTCGTCCGATGCTGCTGTTATTAACAGCGCGCGATCTTGGCTGTGCGATCAGTCACGGGGGATTACTGGATTTAGCCTGCGCGGTTGAAATGGTGCATGCTGCCTCGCTGATTCTGGATGATATGCCCTGCATGGACGATGCGCAGATGCGTCGGGGGCGTCCCACCATTCACACGCAGTACGGTGAACATGTGGCGATTCTGGCGGCGGTCGCTTTACTCAGCAAAGCGTTTGGGGTGATTGCCGAGGCTGAAGGTCTGACGCCGATAGCCAAAACTCGCGCGGTGTCGGAGCTGTCCACTGCGATTGGCATGCAGGGTCTGGTTCAGGGCCAGTTTAAGGACCTCTCGGAAGGCGATAAACCCCGCAGCGCCGATGCCATACTGCTAACCAATCAGTTTAAAACCAGCACGCTGTTTTGCGCGTCAACGCAAATGGCGTCCATTGCGGCCAACGCGTCCTGCGAAGCGCGTGAGAACCTGCATCGTTTCTCGCTCGATCTCGGTCAGGCCTTTCAGTTGCTTGACGATCTTACCGATGGCATGACCGATACCGGCAAAGACATCAATCAGGATGCAGGTAAATCAACGCTGGTCAATTTATTAGGCTCAGGCGCGGTCGAAGAACGCCTGCGACAGCATTTGCGCCTGGCCAGTGAACACCTTTCCGCGGCATGCCAAAACGGCCATTCCACCACCCAACTTTTTATTCAGGCCTGGTTTGACAAAAAACTCGCTGCCGTCAGTTAAGGATGCTGCATGAGCCATTTTGCGGTGATTGCACCGCCCTTTTTCAGCCATGTTCGCGCTCTGCAAAACCTTGCTCAGGAATTAGTGGCCCGCGGTCATCGTGTTACGTTTTTTCAGCAACATGACTGCAAAGCGCTGGTAACGGGCAGCGATATCGGATTCCAGACCGTCGGACTGCAAACGCATCCTCCCGGTTCCTTATCGCACCTGCTGCACCTGGCCGCGCACCCACTCGGACCCTCGATGTTACGACTGATCAATGAAATGGCACGTACCAGCGATATGCTTTGCCGGGAACTGCCCGCCGCTTTTCATGCGTTGCAGATAGAGGGCGTGATCGTTGATCAAATGGAGCCGGCAGGTGCAGTAGTCGCAGAAGCGTCAGGTCTGCCGTTTGTTTCGGTGGCCTGCGCGCTGCCGCTCAACCGCGAACCGGGTTTGCCTCTGGCGGTGATGCCTTTCGAGTACGGCACCAGCGATGCGGCTCGGGAACGCTATACCACCAGCGAAAAAATTTATGACTGGCTGATGCGACGTCACGATCGTGTGATCGCGCATCATGCATGCAGAATGGGTTTAGCCCCGCGTGAAAAACTGCATCACTGCTTTTCTCCACTGGCACAAATCAGCCAGTTGATCCCCGAACTGGATTTTCCCCGCAAAGCGCTGCCCGACTGCTTTCATGCGGTTGGACCGTTACGGCAACCCCAGGGGACGCCGGGGTCAGCAACTTCTTATTTTCCGTCCCCGGACAAACCCCGTATTTTTGCCTCGCTGGGCACCCTGCAGGGGCATCGTTATGGCCTGTTCAGGACCATCGCCAAAGCCTGCGAAGAAGTGGATGCGCAGTTACTGTTGGCACACTGTGGCGGCCTCTCAGCCACGCACGCAGGTGAACTGGCCCGGGGCGGGGACATTCAGGTTGTGGATTTTGCCGATCAATCCGCAGCACTTTCACAGGCACAGTTGGCAATCACCCATGGTGGGATGAATACGGTACTGGATGCTATTGCTTCCCGCACACCGCTACTGGCGCTGCCGCTGGCATTTGATCAACCTGGCGTGGCATCACGTATTGTTTATCATGGCATCGGCAAGCGTGCGTCTCGGTTTACCACCAGCCATGCGCTGGCGCGGCAGATTCGATCGCTGCTGACTAACACCGATTACCCGCAGCGTATGACAAAAATTCAGGCCGCATTGCGTCTGGCAGGCGGCACACCAGCCGCCGCCGATATTGTTGAACAGGCGATGCGGACCTGTCAGCCAGTACTCAGTGGGCAGGATTATGCAACCGCACTATGATCTCATTCTGGTCGGTGCCGGTCTGGCTAACGGCCTTATCGCGCTCCGGCTTCAGCAACAGCATCCGGATATGCGGATCTTGCTTATTGAGGCGGGTCCTGAGGCGGGAGGGAACCATACCTGGTCCTTTCATGAAGAGGATTTAACGCTGAACCAGCATCGCTGGATAGCGCCGCTTGTGGTCCATCACTGGCCCGACTACCAGGTTCGTTTCCCCCAGCGCCGTCGCCATGTGAACAGTGGCTACTACTGCGTGACCTCCCGGCATTTCGCCGGGATACTCCGGCAACAGTTTGGACAACATTTATGGCTGCATACCGCGGTTTCAGCCGTTCATGCTGAATCGGTCCAGTTAGCGGATGGCCGGATTATTCATGCCAGTACAGTGATCGACGGACGGGGTTACACGCCTGATTCTGCACTACGCGTAGGATTCCAGGCATTTATCGGTCAGGAGTGGCAACTGAGCGCGCCGCATGGTTTATCGTCACCGATTATCATGGATGCGACGGTCGATCAGCAAAATGGCTACCGCTTTGTTTATACCCTGCCGCTTTCCGCAACCGCACTGCTGATCGAAGACACACACTACATTGACAAGGCTAATCTTCAGGCCGAACGGGCGCGTCAGAACATTCGCGATTATGCTGCGCGACAGGGTTGGCCGTTACAGACGTTGCTGCGGGAAGAACAGGGTGCATTGCCCATTACGTTAACGGGCGATAATCGTCAGTTTTGGCAACAGCAACCACAAGCCTGTAGCGGATTACGCGCCGGGCTGTTTCATCCGACAACCGGCTACTCCCTACCGCTCGCGGTGGCACTGGCCGATCGTCTCAGCGCGCTGGATGTGTTTACCTCTTCCTCTGTTCACCAGACGATTGCTCACTTTGCCCAGCAACGTTGGCAGCAACAGGGGTTTTTCCGCATGCTGAATCGCATGTTGTTTTTAGCCGGACCGGCCGAGTCACGCTGGCGTGTGATGCAGCGTTTCTATGGCTTACCCGAGGATTTGATTGCCCGCTTTTATGCGGGAAAACTCACCGTGACCGATCGGCTACGCATTCTGAGCGGCAAGCCGCCCGTTCCCGTTTTCGCGGCATTGCAGGCAATTATGACGACTCATCGTTGAAGAGCGACTACATGAAACCAACTACGGTAATTGGTGCGGGCTTTGGTGGCCTGGCACTGGCAATTCGTTTACAGGCCGCAGGTATTCCTGTTTTGCTGCTTGAGCAGCGCGACAAGCCGGGTGGCCGGGCTTATGTTTATCAGGAGCAGGGCTTTATTTTTGATGCAGGCCCTACCGTTATCACCGATCCCAGCGCGATTGAAGAACTGTTTGCTCTCGCCGGTAAACAGCTTAAGGATTACGTCGAGCTGTTGCCGGTCACGCCGTTTTATCGCCTGTGCTGGGAGTCCGGCAAGGTCTTCAATTACGATAACGACCAGGCCCAGTTAGAAGCGCAGATACAGCAGTTTAATCCGCGCGATGTTGCGGGTTATCGAGCGTTCCTTGACTATTCGCGTGCCGTATTCAATGAGGGCTATCTGAAGCTCGGCACTGTGCCTTTTTTATCGTTCAAAGACATGCTTCGGGCCGCGCCCCAGTTGGCAAAGCTGCAGGCGTGGCGCAGCGTTTACAGTAAAGTTGCCAGCTACATTGAGGATGAGCATCTTCGGCAGGCGTTTTCTTTTCACTCGCTCTTAGTGGGGGGGAATCCGTTTGCAACCTCGTCCATTTATACGCTGATTCACGCGTTAGAACGGGAATGGGGCGTCTGGTTTCCACGCGGTGGAACCGGTGCGCTGGTCAATGGCATGATCAAGCTGTTTCAGGAGCTGGGCGGCGAAGTCGTGCTTAACGCCCGGGTCACTCATATGGAAACCGTTGGGGACAAGATTCAGGCCGTGCAGTTGGAAGACGGCAGACGGTTTGAAACCTGCGCGGTGGCGTCGAACGCTGATGTTGTACATACCTATCGCGATCTGCTGTCTCAGCATCCCGCAGCCGCTAAGCAGGCGAAAAAACTGCAATCCAAGCGTATGAGTAACTCACTGTTTGTACTCTATTTTGGTCTCAACCATCATCACGATCAGCTCGCCCATCATACCGTCTGTTTTGGGCCACGCTACCGTGAACTGATTCACGAAATTTTTAACCATGATGGTCTGGCTGAGGATTTTTCGCTTTATTTACACGCACCTTGTGTCACGGATCCGTCACTGGCACCGGAAGGGTGCGGCAGCTATTATGTGCTGGCGCCTGTTCCACACTTAGGCACGGCGAACCTCGACTGGGCGGTAGAAGGACCCCGACTGCGCGATCGTATTTTTGACTACCTTGAGCAACATTACATGCCTGGCTTGCGAAGCCAGTTGGTGACGCACCGTATGTTTACGCCGTTCGATTTCCGCGACGAGCTCAATGCCTGGCAAGGTTCGGCCTTCTCGGTTGAACCTATTCTGACCCAGAGCGCCTGGTTCCGACCACATAACCGCGATAAGCACATTGATAATCTTTATCTGGTTGGCGCAGGCACCCATCCTGGCGCGGGCATTCCCGGCGTAATCGGCTCGGCGAAGGCGACGGCAGGCTTAATGCTGGAGGACCTGATTTGACGAATACGTCATTACTGAATCATGCCGTCGAAACCATGGCGGTTGGCTCGAAAAGCTTTGCGACTGCATCGACGCTTTTCGACGCCAAAACCCGTCGCAGCGTGCTGATGCTTTACGCATGGTGCCGCCACTGCGACGACGTCATTGACGATCAAACACTGGGCTTTCATGCCGACCAGCCCTCTTCGCAGATGCCTGAGCAGCGCCTGCAGCAGCTTGAAATGAAAACGCGTCAGGCCTACGCCGGTTCGCAAATGCACGAGCCCGCTTTTGCCGCGTTTCAGGAAGTCGCGATGGCGCATGATATCGCTCCCGCCTACGCGTTCGACCATCTGGAAGGTTTTGCCATGGATGTGCGCGAAACGCGCTACCTGACACTGGACGATACGCTGCGTTATTGCTATCACGTCGCCGGTGTTGTGGGCCTGATGATGGCGCAAATTATGGGCGTTCGCGATAACGCCACGCTCGATCGCGCCTGCGATCTCGGGCTGGCTTTCCAGTTGACCAACATTGCGCGTGATATTGTCGACGATGCTCAGGTGGGCCGCTGTTATCTGCCTGAAAGCTGGCTGGAACAGGAAGGACTGACGAAAGCGAATTATGCTACGCCAGAAAACCGGCAGGCCTTAAGCCGTATCGCCGGGCGACTGGTACGGGAAGCGGAACCCTATTACGTATCATCAATGGCCGGTCTGGCACAATTACCCTTACGCTCGGCCTGGGCCATCGCGACAGCGAAGCAGGTGTACCGTAAAATTGGCGTGAAAGTTGAACAGGCCGGTAAGCAGGCCTGGGATCATCGCCAGTCCACGTCCACCGCCGAAAAATTAACGCTTTTGCTGACGGCATCCGGTCAGGCAGTTACTTCCCGGATGAAGACGTATCCACCCCGTCCTGCTCATCTCTGGCAGCGCCCGATCTAGCCGCATGCCTTTCTCTCAGCGTCGCCTGAAGTTTAGATAACGGTGGCGCGTACAGAAAACCAAAGGACACGCAGCCCTCTTTTCCCCTTACAGCATGATGCATACGGTGGGCCATGTATAACCGTTTCAGGTAGCCTTTGCGCGGTATGTAGCGGAACGGCCAGCGCTGGTGTACCAGTCCGTCGTGGACCATAAAATACAGTAAACCATAAGCGGTCATGCCTGCACCAATCCACTGGAGCGGCCAAATTCCTGTACTGCCGAAGTAAATCAGGGCAATCGACACAATGGCGAATACCACGGCATAGAGATCGTTAACTTCAAATGCGCCTTTACGCGGTTCATGATGTGAAAGATGCCAGCCCCAACCCCAGCCGTGCATGATGTATTTATGTGCCAGTGCAGCAACCACTTCCATGCCGACCACGGTGATAAACACGATCAGGGCATTCCAAATCCACAACATAATCTCTCCAGTACAGACGTCCGGCATCAAGCGTGAGGAGTTAATTTTAACAGAGATTAGCCCGTCTACTTACGGGAAAGAGAAAAGGCGCGCCAGAAAGGCGCGCCTGGCATCAGAAATCCGCCTTCAGAACCACGCGGTAATTGGCTTTACCCGCGCGTACGTGCGCCAGCGCATCGTTAATTTTGGACATTGGGAAGTACTCTACCGTCGGGGCGATATCTGCACGACCAGCCAGCTTCAGCAGTGAACGTAACTGAGCCGGAGAGCCTGTTGACGAGCCAGTAACGGCACGGTCACCCAGAATCAGACTAAAAGCCGGGACATCGAAAGGTTTCAGCACCGCGCCGACCGTATGGAACTTGCCGCGAGGAGCCAGTGCCGCAAAGTACGGCTGCCAGTCAAGATCGACCGCGACAGTGCTGATAATCAGATCGAACTGACCGGCCAGCGCTTTCAGCGCCTCGGGATCGCGACTGTTCACCACATGGTCTGCCCCCATGTCGAGGATAGCCTGCTTTTTGCTTTCAGATGAACTGAACGCCGTTACTTCCGCCCCCATGGCATGCAGGATTTTAATGGCGATATGACCCAGTCCACCAATCCCGATCACACCAACCCGGCTCATCGCCGTGATGTTGTGCATCAGCAGAGGCTTAAATACCGTGATACCGCCGCAGAGCAGTGGGCCTGCCGTGGCAGGATCCAGTTTTTCCGGCAGCGGAATGACCCATTGCCAGTTAGCACGCAGCTTCTCAGCGAAACCGCCGTGGTTGCCGATGGTCGTCGTCGTACCCTGTGCACAGTTAACGTGATCGCCACTGATGCAGGGATCGCAGTGCTGGCAGCTTTTGGCCGTCCAGCCAATGCCCACACGCTGACCGACTTTCAGCCCTTTATTTTTTGCACTGTCGCCCAGTGCGGCTACGCGTCCGATGACCTCATGACCAGCAACCACGGGATAAGCCGAAATTCCCCACTCGTTATCGATCATCGACAGGTCGGAGTGACAGACACCACAATACTCAACCTCGACTTCAACATCTTCAGCGTCCAACGGGCCGGGATCATAGTCGTAACGCTCCAGCGCTTGTCCCGCCTGCATGGCTGCGTAACTCTTAATTGTCATTCTGTACCTCTTTTAACGCGTTGATTTGGCAGTCAGCGTATTCGCAACGGTCACGAACTGACCACCGCCAAGATGATGTAATGTATGGAGCGCGGGATCCACGGCCTCGAAATGCCAGCGGCCGTCATAAAATACCCGGCTGTCAGCCGCCGCAGTGATCACCTCACCAAACAGCGTGTCATAGGCCTGTTGCGCTTCCGTTTCAGGCAGCAGACGGCATTCCATCCACGCGACACAGCTCTCTTCCAGCAACGGCACGCCATAGTGCGGACTTTCGTGAGCCTGAATAGCGAAGTCGGCAAACTTGTCCTGATCGCGCCCGGACGTGCTGCCCACCGCATAAGCCATATCCACAAAACCCGCCGCCGGTACACAAATGCCAAATGCCCCGCTGGCTTCAATGATCTCACGTGACAATGTGGATTTATCCACAACGATAGCCATTCTTGCTGGTGTGAACTCAACGGGTACCGACCAGGCTGCGGCCATGATGTTGCGGCGCTTTGACTGACTGTCGCGACTGGTAATTAACACCGTGGGACCGTG
Source organism: Pantoea sp. BS_8 (assembly GCF_041954965.1). NCBI lineage: Bacteria > Pseudomonadati > Pseudomonadota > Gammaproteobacteria > Enterobacterales > Erwiniaceae > Pantoea > Pantoea sp. BS_8. Next base: position 176,191 of record NZ_JAVAXU010000005.1, on the reverse strand, counting down.
ATTAAGCAGACGGCTTGCGTATTCCAGCGCTACCGGACGAAAATGCGACATGCAGTGTTCCTCAGACCTGAACCAGGCATAAATGACGCGACTGAACCCCAATATCAGGGAATAAAGCGCGTTACCTTAGCGGCTTTTATTTCGCTTCAGTTTGCCGCTTTGTGCCTTAACGTTAAAAATAATGTTTAATATCATGATTTAACATTGATGAAATCTGATAGTGCTCGCCTTTGAAGCGAAACCGCCGGATAGCTAATTCTAGTTTGGTTTGGTTTGATGTGAGAGAAATGAGATTAATCCTTATCAGTTTAAAATAAGGTCTGCACTGGCAGAACCTGGCTAAGTTTGTCACAGTCATTGAAACCCACTTTCATGCTTTACAACAGGAGCCGCTATGAACACTGAAACACTACGGGCAGAACCGCTTACCTGGGGTCATGGGCCTCATCTTTTTGAAGTTTTTATCGAGCCCACCTGCCCTTTCTCCGTTCGGGCTTTCAATAAGCTGGATGCGCTCCTGAGCCTGGTCGGAGAAGATAAGATGACGCTTAAAGTCCATCTTCAGTCCCAGCCCTGGCATATGTATTCCGGGGTTATTGTGCGCTATATTCTTGCCGCCTCAGTACAAGGTAAAGCGGCGGCTAAAGCCGTCCTCCAGGCGGTGGCCGATCACCGCGAAGCGTTTGAGTTCACTGACCACTGCCGTGGTCCTAACATGGACACCACGCCTAACCAACTCCTGGCACGGCTCAGGGATTACAGCGGCATTGATGCTTATGCGGCTTTCGATCGCCCTGACTTACAAAATCTGGTGAAATGGCACTGTAAGTATGCCCGTCAGAACGGGATTCATGTTTCGCCAACCTTCATGATTAATGGTCTGGTCCAGCCCGATATCGGCAGCGGCGATTCGGTTGAACAGTGGGCAGAACGCCTTCTGGCCTGATATTCCCCTGCGATGCACACAAACTGAGTGGATAACCCATAAACGGACGTAATATTCCCATGACAATGAATGTGGAACAAATAAAGGCTAAATATCCTGGCGCACTGTCGTGGTCATTTGGCGATTCACCTGCGCTGGCGAATGAACTGGCGACCCTGGTCCTGACCGGGAAGAAAATTGCCACCTGCAGCTCACTGCAGGGCTGGTACGATGACGACGTCAGGCCGCTACCTGGCGGTTACAACATTATTTTAGATGGCGAGAAAAAACCGCTGTGCGTCGTCAGAACGACCGGGCTTTTTCTGACGCGCTTTGATCGCGTCACGCCGGAAATGGCCATGATGGAAGGAGAAGGCGACCTGAGTCTTGAGTACTGGCAGCGTGAACATCAACGCTTCTTCCAGCGCAACGGCGGATTCAGTCCCGAAATGGAGCTGATCTTTGAAACCTTCCAACTGGTGGAAGTCATCTGACTAACCGCCCGTTCGTATTATATCCGAACGGGCGGTTTCATTCCGCGGCAGCAGGCCGAATCAACGGTGCAGCGCCATTGACCATCGCTGTCCCGGCGAAACAAATAGGTGGCGCGCCGGGTCGTTTCAACATGGTTTTCCTGCTGACAGGGATAACGCAGCACGGTTTCCATGATCACCAGCGCCGTTTCCCCCCCTCAGTGACCGCCATTCTGCCCTGCTCAACCACCCGCTTATCCTGAACAATGGCCTTAAAAGCACGACGCATGGCGGCCTTGCCCGTTACCGTCATTCCCGGCTTTATCATCAGGCTGGCACCCTCTGCATAGTGCTGCATCAATGCGTCGTAATCACGGGAAGTCATCGCCCTGTCGCATCGTTTGATAACCTGTAAAACAGGTAGCTCATTCATCAGCTCTTCCGCACACATTGCGGGTATGTTAAGTATATGCTTACCGATGTTAAAAGGAGTTAATCATGTTTAGTCATATGGTTGTTGGTACAGACGATATTGAACAGGCTAAAAAATTCTATGACGCCATTTTTGCCGTAATAGCGTGTGAAGAGCAGGGAATTGATGCCATAGGCCGCCCTTTTTATTCGAAAAATAACCAGCGTTTTATTGTCACTAAGCCCATTAATGGTCAACCGGCCACCTTTGCCAATGGCGGAACCATTGGCTTTGCGATGCCCTCATCTGACGCCGTCTTCCGCTGGCATCAGCAGGGTCTCGAAAACGGTGGAACCTCGGCTGAATCCCCACCGCATATCAGAGAGACCGATGGTCGCTGTGTCGCTTATCTCAGAGATCCCACCGGTAACAAGCTGTGTGCTTTTTACAATCCGTCATAGAGTATGATCGGTTCTGTACACGCAGCGAAAAAGCCTTGTAAACGGAGAGCCGTTGGATATTAATCTCGCTGGCTTTCTGCCTGCACTGTTGCCGATTGCGCTGTCACCTGGGGCGAGTTTCACTCTGGCGATGAACAGTGCACTTACATCAGGCTACAGAGGCTTGTTTAAAACACTGTTCGGCACTGCGCTGGGTATTTACACGCACGCGCTGCTGATTGGACTGGGGCTGTCGACGGCGCTGGTGGCGTCATCCACACTGTTCACCTGGTTAAAAATCGTGGGGGGCGTTTATTTACTGTGGCTTGGCGGACTGCTGTTTATCACCGGGATAAAGACAAAAACCTTTACGCTGAACGCCATGGACAGCGCGGTGACGATAAAAGGCGCCTGGCTGGCCAACGTCATTAACCCTAAAGCTATCCTGTTTTACCTGACGGTGGTTTCCCAGTTTACAGGCGACAGAACCGATTTGGCTGCCTTCCTGAGCCTGGCCACCGTACACATTGTAGTGATGTGTCTCTGGCTCACGCTTATCAGCCAGCTACTGGTTTTTTCAGCGCAAAGCGTGAATCCCGTTGTTCTGAAACGCTATGTAAACATGGCAGGGGGCCTTTTGCTGATAGTGATTGCCGTACACAACCTGGTATCCTGATCGTCAGCTCAACGCGGTCATCATAACTTTCATTCATATCGGAAGGCAGAGGGAAACAGATGGTAGCCGTTCAGCAATGGTATAAAGACGATTATCTGATCACGACAGATCGCGCAAGGATGGATATTGAGGCGATTCATCGCTATCTCACCCGCTCAACATGGGCAGCCGGTATTGATGGAGAAACCGTGGCCCTGTCGGTAGAGAACAGCTTAAATTTTGGCCTTTTTCATCATCAACAGCAGATCGGATTTGCCCGCTTTGTTACTGATTACGCCACCTTTGCCTATTTATGTGATGTCTACGTGCTGGAAGAGTATCAGGGCGCAGGTCTGGGAGGTTGGCTGATTACCTGCTGTCAGTCCCATCCCATCGTGGATAAACTTCGCAGGATGCTACTGTTCACCTCAACCGCGCCATGGCTATATAAAAAGTTCGGTTACGAGCCCGTCAACCGGCCCGATTACGCCTGGACGATTACCCGACCCGATATCTATCAGGCCCGTCGTTCAGACCGGGCCTGATAAGCCTGCTTTTCCGTCAGATTTAGCGGTCGGCGATGATGGCCAGCCGCTCACAGCCACGCGCCTCCAGTGCCTGCGCGGCCTGAGCGGCACGCATGCCGCTGGCGCAGACCAGAACAATGCGCTTATCCGCGGGCGGCTGCCAGCAGGCAATATCCTGTGGCAGTAGCCTCTCAGCATTCGTGCTGACGCTCACGGGGGCTTCATCCATCCCACGTAGCTCCACCACGCAGTCGTCTGGCGTCAACAAGGCAGGATCAATAAACGGAATCCCGGGTTTTTCCGGTTCCGGTGCCGCGTCAAAGCGGAACTGACGCAGTTGCCATGACACAAAATCACAGTTAATCATGCCCCCTAACGGTGACGGCGACAGCGTTAGCAGTATGCTGAGCGCCATCTGAGCCTGCATTGCGCCTAAGGTGGCGACCGCCGGGCCTAAAACCCCCGCAGTGTTGCAGTTGCCTGATGCTTTGGGTAAACGGGGAAACAGCGCGCGATAGCTGGGCGCTCCGCCGCAGAATCCGCCAACATAACCTTGTCTTCCCAGCACTGAGGCACTCACCAGGGGAATTCGTCGGGCATAGCAGTTGTCGGAGAGCAGATAGGTCACTGTAAAATTGTCTGCGGCGTCAATGACCAAATCAATCCCTGTCATTGCCGTATCGATAATGCTGGCACGCAGGGCATCAACATGCGGCTCGATGAGTATGTCAGGATTGCGTTGCGCCAGCGCACGCTGCGCGCAGAAAACCTTGGGCTCGCCAATGTCGGCAACGGTAAACAACGTCTGGCGATGCAAATTATGCAGCGTCACGACATCATGATCATACAGCCGAATATAGCCCACGCCGGCACCTGCGAGCAGGGGCAACAGGGTTGACGCGAGTCCACCCGCGCCCACGACCAGAACGCGGGCTGCAGCCAGCGCCTGCTGCCCCTCATCCCCGACTTCGGGCAACATAGTCTGTCTTTGATATCGCGACATTTTCGCTCCTTAACTGAACTGCGCCAGACCAAAAACGGGCGTGGAGGCGACCGCCATATCCCGACGTTCCATCATGCCGGCCAACCGCGCTTGATGTCCTGACTGAATGGCACTGGCAAACGCTCCCGCCATGCGTACCGGATCGTGGGATTTCGCGACGGCGGTATTCAGCAACACGGCATCAAAGCCCAGCTCCATCGCCTGCGCCGCCTGGCTGGGAGCACCGATCCCTGCGTCAATGATCAGCGGAACGTCTTTAAACCAGGCACGCATGGTGCGTAAACCGTCAATATTGCGTAGCCCCTGCCCCGAGCCAATGGGCGCGCCCCAGGGCATCAGCACCTGACAGCCCGCTTCCAGCAGTTTTTCGCCCACAATCAGATCTTCTGTGGTGTAAGGAAAAACATGAAAACCTTCGGCACATAAAATACGGGCGGCCTCCACCAGGGCGAAAGGATCCGGTTGCAGGGTATCCGCGTGCCCGATCACTTCCAGTTTGATCCACGGCGTGGCAAACAGTTCGCGCGCCATATGCGCCGTCGTGACGGCTTCCCTGACGGTATGGCAACCCGCCGTATTGGGTAACACGCGCTTATTCAGCGTTTTCAGTAAATCGCGAAAGGCCCCACCCTGACTTCCTTCCCGACGCAGACTGACCGTGATGATATCCGCACCGGAGGCCACAACAGCCTGCTGAAGAATATCCGGTGAGGGATAACCGGCCGTGCCCAGTAAAAAACGGGACTCGCCCGTGTAGTCGTAAAACATGATTAACCTCCCTGCATCGGCGACAGCACTTCCAGACGGCAGTTGGCCTCAAGCAACTGTGAGGCATAGCGCTCTCTGGGAACAAAGGTTCCATCGAGGGCACTGGCCACACAGCCAGCGTCAATGCCCTGCTCTTCTAACAACTCCGCAAGCGTCCCGGCTTTCGTCTCGATAGCACAACCATTTAGTTCGATTCGCATAGTAGTCTCTCTGTTGCAAGTCGATGCATGAGCTTTTCGGCCATAACCGGTGCCAGCAGAAAGCCATGACGATACATGCCGTTAATGGAAAAGACGCCGTTTTCATAACGCACGTCGGGCAGGTTGTCGTGATAAGCAGGACGTAACCCCGTCCCGCTTTCGATAATGCGCGCTTCGGCAAGCGCAGGATGAATGCTGTAAGCAGCGCTCAGCAGCTCCATCATGGCGCGCGCGCTGATGGGGCTGGTATCCTGACTCTCAACCATGGTGGCCCCGAGCATAAAGTGACCCTGCGCCCGGGGAACCAGATAGCAGGGAAAACGGGGATGCAGCAGGCGTAAAGGTCGGGAAAACGTGATCTCATCCGTTTGCAGGATTAGCATTTCGCCCCGCACCGCACGCAAGGCTGGCTGTGCCTCACGCACATGAATACCGCGGCAATCAATAATGCGTCCGCTGGGCTTGCCAGCGTGAATACTGACGCCCGCGCTGACCAGACGTGCACGTAACTGTTGCATTGCCTGACGCGGATCGAGATGCGCTTCAGCCGGGAAAAGTAATCCCCGGGCGAAGCGGTTTTCCAGCGCGGGTTCGATGTCACCTGGCGCAACCCACTGATGCGCTGTGGTCATGCTGGCAAACCGGGTAAGTTCGGCGCTGTCACGCGGTGGCGTGAGTACGAGTGTGCCCTGCTGTTCAACGCCACTTACGCGGGCTGCCCACCACGCTGCAGCGTGCTGTCCCCATTCAACGACCTGCTGAGGCGCACTTTCTGCCTCACACCAGGGGGCCAGCATGCCGCCAGCCCAGTAGGACGCCGCCTGACAATTCGGTCGTGTAATGACTTCAACCTTCTCGCCGTGTTCGGCCAGTAACGTCGCGATACAGAGTCCGGATACACCGCTGCCCAGCACTGACCAGCGGCTCATTGTCCGCCATCCTGATGGGGTAAAAACGGAATAAGGATAGTCACATTGGCCTCTCTGTTAGCTCTCAGAGACCCGCGATACAAGAAGGGAAAAAGCACAAGCCTGACAGAAACAGGCTCTGCGGCAAGCATCTACGCGATGCGCAGATGCCCGTCTTCCTACGCCAGTATCAACTGGGTCAGGTTCTAAGGGTCGCTAAGCCGCGCATGGCGCTATTAGCCTCTCAGTCTCTCTGGCGAGACTCCCCTGACGGGTTCTAGTTGTATTTTAAGCGACGCTGTTCGTCAAGGCTGACACGCAATTTATCGCCGGGTCCGGCAAGATAAATAGCGCATTCAGGGTACACCCATATAGCGCAACAACGCCGTCATGCAGGCCGCGCTCAGAATAATGAAAATCAGCGGAGCTCTACGCCAGGCAAGGAACAGGGCAAACCCGACACCCAGCACTCTGGCCATCCCTGCAAAATGCTGGCCTTCAAACAGCGTGGTGGTTGCCGCAACCGCAAGCAGCAGTACAGTGGCAGCATCGGATAACATGTTTTGGGTTCGTTCACTGACGGGCAGACGATTGCCGAGTTTAACACCCGCGAAACGGATGGCGTAGGTGCCAGCAGCCAGCAACGCAATACCTGCAATAATCACGGCGTGATTCATTTGCGCGATCTCCATGTAAAGAGGCCCAGCAAGGAAAACAATACGGGCATACCGGCAGGTACGAAAGGCGTGACCACCAGCGACAAAAACGCACCAGTCATAGCAGGAATGCGGGTGCGCGCTTTGCGTAAGGCAGGAAAGATCAGCGCAATCAGGATCGCGGGAAAGACCGCATCCAGGCCGATAGCAGACACATTCGGAATAAACTGCCCTATCGCCGCGCCAGCCATTACGGTTACAGGCCAGATCACGCCAATACTGATGCCGCATATCCAGAATGCCTGGCGACGTTGCGCCAGCGTAGGCTGGGAAATGCCAAACACGACACTTTCGTCATTCATGATGTGGCATCCTAGCAGACCCCGTCTGCCCTGACCGACCAAATCCTTGACAGTGATACCAAAAGGAAGATGACGCGCATTAACCAACAGCCCCGCCGCTGCCGCCGTGAGAGGACTGCCACCGCCCGCCACGATACCGATAAACAGGAACTCAGACGCCCCCGCCAGCACCAGCGTCGATAACGCCAGCGGCACCCAAAACGGAAAACCCTCTGCAAGAGCGAGCGAACCATATGACAGGCCAACAATGCCATCGGCAAGACAGACAAGGAAAATGGCTTTTATCACGCCCTTGTCCAGCGTCTCTTTTTTATCCAGCATCACGATTAGATCCCATAACGAACGATATACCCATTATAATGAACGGACCGCAGCAGCATTACAAGATGAACGATACGTTCGCCATAACGAACAGGATGCAGGATGAGTACACCCATTGATATTATCGCCAGCAGTTTAGTCAGAGAGCGCCAGCGGGCAGGACTGACTCTCGCAGAAGTCGCGCGTCGGGCTGGCATAGCAAAGTCGACCCTTTCTCAACTTGAGGCGGGAAACGGTAATCCTGGCATTGAGACATTGTGGTCACTTTGCGTTGCCCTGAATATTCCGTTTGCCCGCCTGATGGAGCCGGAAGCGAACCGCCTGCAGGTTATTCGTCGCGGTGAAGGCCCTGCCGTTGCCGCCGAGCAGGCGGATTATAAAGCCGTCCTGCTGGCAACCTGTCCGCCCGGTGCGCGACGGGATATCTATCTGCTGCACATCCAGCCCGGCAGCGAGCGCCGCTCGCAACCGCATTCGCCGAACACCATTGAGCATCTCATCTTGACTCAGGGACGCGCGCTGGTCGGGCCCACAGACTCGCCCGTCGAACTGGCACCGGGCGACTACATCAGCTATCCCGGCGACACTGAACATATTTTTCGTGCGCTGAAGCCGGATACGCTGGCCGTGCTGGTCATGGAGCACATCTGAGGATGCTCTGCCTCAGTCATCAGGCAGGCTAATCGCATCAAGGGAAATGACCCGATGTGCACTCCTCTCAAGTAGCGTGAGATCATGACTGACCAGCAGAATGGCGCAGCGTTGCTGCATGGCCAGGTCAGTCAGTAAGGCCAGCGTCTGTTGCTGAACCACAGGATCGAGACGCGACGTGGGTTCATCGGCAAACAGGAACACGGGATTCAGCAACATCGCCCGAAGCAGCGAAAACCGCTGAAGCTCACCGCCTGACAATCCTGAAGCCGGACGGTGTAACAACGCCTGTCCGAGCCCCAATTGGCGCATCCGCTCATCACGTCGCCTCACCGGAATTGTGTGGCGCTGCAGCAGATCGTCGATGATCTGGGCCATAGTGATATCCGGTGGAAAAACCGCAGAAGGATCCTGGTACAGTTTTTGATAACGCAACGGATGAAACCTGCCCGGTCGGGTTATCGTTCCCTTATCGGGCTTAATCAAGCCCGATAGCGTATCTCCCAGGCTGCTTTTGCCACTGCCGCTCTCACCATAAAGCCCAACGATTTCACCGGCGCGAAAGCATAAATTTACATTGCGGAACAACGTTTTCCCGGCGCGTTTCAGAGTAAGCCCTTCGGCCCGTAATACGAGGGTGTCATCACAGGGCAGCAACGTGGCCGGTGGCCAGGCATGGGGTTCGGCGGCCAGCAACTGTTTCGTATAAGCCTTCTGCGGTGCATTCAGGACTTGCGTGGCATTGCCCTGCTCAATCACCTTTCCCTTATGCATCACGACAATGTCACCGCCTAACTGCCTGGCCAGCGCGATATCATGGGTGATGGTCAGCAAGGCTTCGCCGCGGGCTACGGCCAGGTTGAGCATGTCACCAATTTCGTCCCGTCGCGCCACATCCAGTCCTTTCGTCGGTTCATCCGCGATAAGCAGAGTGGCACCGCCCGCCCGCGCAGCGGCAAAGCACACCCGTTGGGCCATTCCACCGGAAAGCTGCCAGGGGAAACGCTTTGCCGCGTGGGCCAGCCCCAGCGAGTCCAGCGCCAAACCTGCCGCCTGCTGCGCGCCCTGACGCGTGTACCCCTGTATGTACCGATAACCCTCTTCTGTCTGGCCTTTCACACGCATCGTCGGATCAAGCGCCAGCAAGGGCTCCTGAGGTAGAGCGGCAATACGGTGTCCCCACAGCGCACGGAGTGCTGTCAGATCGGTTCGCAGATTATATTGCTGCCCGTCAATGACTACCGTTCCTTCAGCGCGCAGTCCGTCGGGTAAGGCGCCGAAAATCGCCTGCGCAAACAAACTTTTTCCCGATCCTGTCTCACCAATGAAGGTGACGGGCCTGCCGGGATGGATGATCAGACTTACAGGCTCAACAATGCAGGTATCCGCGAAGACGGCGACCTGTTTGATTACGATGCTTGCCATTTGCGCTCCTTGTTGACCAACAAATTCAGCCCCACCAGCAGGATAAACAGCACAACCACAGGCTGCAGTAATAGCCAGGGCGCTTCCCAGGCATAGGGGAACAGCTCCGTCATCATCAGGCCCAGCTCAGGTGTGGGTGGACGAACGCCAACACTGATAAATCCCAGCGCCGATACGGCCATAATGGCATTGCTGAATGCATAGACGGTCAGTGTCAGCAATAACGGAGACAGGGCCGGCCAAAGATGTCGGCGAAAGAGATAAACAATGGAGAAGCCAAGCAGTGAAGATGACTGAACGGCTGGCGACATGACCACAGGCCGCAGCGTGGCGCGCGTCACACGGAAAAATTCCACCCACAGTACCAGTGAAAGTCCCAGCCATAACATGAGCGGCGCGTCAGGTGCGATTGCGGCGAGCAGCAGGACTAACAGCAGGCCCGGCAGCGCCAGACACATGTCGGCCAGCATACCGAAAAGTCGATCGACCCATCCGCCGTACCAGGCGCTGGCTATTCCCGCCAGCAGCCCCATGAGCATTGCTGTAATCACACACAGGGCCGCCAGCCCCAGCGACAATCTCAGCGCCGCACTCAGGCGCGCCAGCATTGAGCGCCCTAAATGGTCATAACCCAGCCACGCGTTACCCGAGGGCGGCGTTAACATCTGCAGCAAATCCTGCTGCAGGGGATCGTTCTGATCAAACAATGGCATCAGCCACGCAAAGGCCAGCAAGGTTAAAATTATCACCAGCCCCGTTTTTTGGCGGTACGTCATACGCGTTTACCTCGGGGATCCAGGACATAACACACGCCATCAACAAGCATATTTAAGGTGACAAAGGTCAATCCCAGTACCACCGCACTGGCCTGAATCACCGGAACATCCCGGGCAAAAATCGCATGTACCAGCGCGTGTCCGACACCTGGCCAGGCAAAAAGAGTTTCGATTACCACCACACCTTCCACTAACCAGACGAACTGCATGCCGATCCAGGTGACGACAGGGACACTGAGATTGCGCAAACCATGTCGCAAAAACAGGTGCGGCGCGGAAAGGCCCTTTTGCGCTCCCCAGCGATACCAGCCTGCTTTCACAGCCTGACAGGTTGCCTCGCGGACAACACGCGCCCCTACCGCGCTCAGCGTTAATGCCAGCGTCAGCGCCGGCAGGATGACATGTTGCCCTTCCCCATGCCCCGCACTGGGTAGCCAGTTCAGGCGCAGCGAAAACAACATAATCAGAAGTAAACCCAGGGCAAAATGTGGAATCGATTTAAACGTGGGTGCCAGCACGTTAATGAGCCGATCAACAACACCGCCCGGCCGACATCCTGCCCAGACCCCCGCAGGAATAATGAGAATCAACATCATCAGCAGTGCTACACCGGCCAGAGCAAGGGTTTGTGTTAACTGCCAGCCCAGCTCACTGCTGACCGGCTCGCCTGAGACGAGAGATCGCCCGAAATCGAAGCGCAGCAGATCCCACATCCAGTGCCATAGTGCATTTCCCTGAGCGGAAAAGTCCGTCAGCTGTTGCTGCACGCGGGTAACCGCCGCCAGGTCGACCCGGTCATAACCATATCGTCCCGACGCAATGCGCCAGGCCATATCGCCCGGTAACGCCTGTACTAAAACGAACGTTAAAATACCGACGGCAAAAATCACAAAGGCAGCCTGACCCAGGCGCCAGACGAGTTGTTTAAGCATTATTCCGCCCATTTCATTTCACGCAGGCCAAAATGGCGTTCAAAGGGATCCAGTTTTATGGCGGCGAGCTTCGCGTTTACTGCTGCTGACTGCTGGTACCAGGCAACCGGAATAACCGGTAAATCACGCTGTAATGCGGCGGTGATGACCGCTCTTGCCTGCTGTCGTTGATCGGGATCGTTGCTACGTGAAAGCGTGCTGAGCGCCTTATCAAACGCGTTGTCGTGCCAGTTCATTGCGCCCCAGTCACCTCCCTGCGAACCGTAATCCTGAAGTAGCGTGCCGCCAGGATCCGGCGTCAGGGCGAAATTACGGGCATAGAGCGCCATTTGCAGGCTGCCATCATGATGACGCGCGGGTATCTCACTGGAATTGGTTGAATTGATGATGACCTCGATTCCGACCTCTCGCAGTTGTTGCTGAATGACCATGGCGATTAAGGGCAGCTCGGGGCGATCGGGATATGTCAGCAGCGTGAGGGTAAAGCGCTGGCCAGCGCGGGTTAACATGCCGTCCCGGCCGGATATCCATCCGGACTGTGCCAGTAAGGCGGCGGCACGCTGAGGAGCATAATCCAGAGGCTGTAAAGACGCGTTGTGCCACCCGGCCATAGAGGGCGGGAACATCTGTGTTGCCGCACCGGGATAGCGTAATATGGCCGCAGCCAGCGCATTCCGATTGATCGCCAGGCTGAGCGCTTCGCGCGTGGTTTGTTCCTTCAGGAACGGATGAGCGACGTTCAGCTTCAGCATCACCGTACGGGGTACGGAAACGGTAAGCACCTGTAGTGAACTTTTGTGTGACAAGCGCTGACGGCTGGCGGCGTCCAGATTAAAGACGTAATCCGCATCACCACTTTCTGCAAGTAATGCGCGCGTTTCGGCCCGACCCGCGGACAAATAACGGGCACGTTCAATGCTGGGTTTCTCTCCCCAGTATCCTTCAAACCGTTTTACACTCAGTGACTGAGGTGGCTGAAAACTGACGAGCTGGAAAGGGCCACTGCCGATGACGCGCGTAATGGTATTGGTATCGTCCCAGGAACTCAGCGCGAGGATTTGCGAACGGCTTTCAGCCAGCACTGCCAGCAGCGGCGTGAAAGGCTCGCTCAGCGTGACCGTCACACGCCGATCTTCTCCGCTGACCGACGTAATGGGTGCCTTGTCGAGTAAACCTGGCTTACTGCGGGCGGTATTCAGCGATTTTACGACGCTCTCAGCAGTAACAGGCGATCCATCATGAAAATGGGCGTTGCTCCGCAGCGTAAAATGCCATTGCAGCCCATCAGGCGAAATGTCCCAGCTTTCGGCTAACGCGGGTACCGCCTTGCCTTTCTCATCCGTTTCCACCAGCGTTTCCACCACATCCATACGAAGCAGAATGTCGCCTGAAAGGGCGGGATCGGGACCTTTAATCTCGAAAGGTGCGGCAATGCGAACGGGCTGATTGCGATCGGCGTAAGCACTTAATGACGCAAACAGCAGGCCAGTAAGCGTACCGAAAAACCAGTATTTGAATTGTGTCATGATATGTCTGTTTACCACATAATGTTTCCCAGAATTAATTATGTTATAACATAACAATTAAAATATGAACCCGTTTAACGCTCAGCCAGTCGCATCAGCCTGCTCGCTTTCAGTCTTAACAGCAAAGAAATGGAAACCCTGAATCCAACAAAGCATATTGAAAATGGCCGCTATTTTGTTATGTTATAACATAATATATTCGCCATTTAAGGATCATTTCATGTCAGGCCACTCTCTTTCATCGCCCACAGACAAACGTTTGCCCGTTTCCGTGCTGTCCGGCTTTCTCGGGGCAGGCAAAACCACCCTTCTCAACCATATCCTCAATAACCGTGAAGGCAGGCGCATCGCCGTGATTGTCAATGACATGTCGGAAGTCAACATCGATGCAGCCTTAGTACGTAATGGCGGTGCGGCACTGTCTCGTACGGATGAAAAGCTGGTGGAAATGAGTAACGGCTGCATCTGCTGCACGCTACGTGAGGATCTTTTGCTGGAGGTGAAACGGCTGGCGTCGGAAGGTCGTTTCGACCATCTGGTCATTGAATCAACCGGCATTTCCGAACCGCTGCCCGTTGCCGAAACGTTTACCTTTGCCGATGAAGAAGGTGAAAGCCTGTCGACGGTGGCAAGGCTGGATACCATGATCACTGTTGTGGATGGTTATAACTTTCTTCGTGACTACCGTTCACTGGACTCCTTACAGGCGCGTGGCGAATCACTGGGCGAAGAGGATGAGCGCTCGGTTGTGGATTTGCTGATCGATCAGATTGAATTTTGCGATGTTTTGATTGTGAACAAAACCGATCTTATCAGCCATGAGGATCAACGCACGCTCAAAGCGATGCTGCACAGGTTGAATCCACGGGCGCGCATTATCACCAGCCATTTTGGTAATGTTCCGCTCGATCAGGTACTGGATACCGGCCTGTTTGACTTTGACCAGGCCGCTCAGGCACCAGGCTGGCTAAAAGAACTTCGCGGCGAGCATCAGCCAGAAACAGAAGAGTACGGTATTCGTAGCTTTGTCTATCGCGCAAGACGTCCGTTTCATCCTGAACGATTCTGGCATGCGGTTAATCATCAGCTTGAGGGGGTGATCCGTTCGAAAGGTTATTTCTGGCTGGCCAGCCGTCCTGAATATGCAGCGTCGTGGTCTCAGGCGGGTGCGATAGCCCGGCATGGCTATGCAGGCAGCTGGTGGGCCAGTATCCCGCGTGATAAATGGCCACAGGACAGTGAATCCCTCGCGTTTATTGCCGACAACTGGATAGACGGGACAGGCGATGCACGACAGGAACTGGTTTTTATCGGCATCGATATTGATGAAACGGCAGTGCGTGCTGCGCTTGATCACGCCTTGTTAACCCCTCAGGAAATGGCGGCGGGGCCGGGATACTGGGTGACGCTTTCCGATCCCCTGCCCGGCTGGTTCGATGACGCAGAATCGTAACGGATCTTTTTCTGCAAAGGATCCTGTTTTGTGTCAGGCAGAAATCAATGTTGTTATCCGATGGGAAAAGACAGTAAGCCGGCGCACTGCTGCGCCGGTAGACTCAGGGGATAATAAAATAGTGGTTAGCGCCGGTTTTTCCAGACTGTCTGAATATTACAGAACTCATGGACGCCAAAGTGCGATAACTCACGACCATAGCCACTCTTCTTCACGCCACCGATAGTCACGCGTGGATCGGATGCACCATTGCCATTGATAAATACAGCACCCACTTCGAGGTTTGCCGTCATCTGCTCAGCACGATCGGTGTTGTTCGTCCATACCGTTGCACTAAGTCCGAATTCGCTGTTATTAGCGATTTCCAGCGCATGATCCGCATCACGGGCGACTGCGATAGCGGCGACAGGCCCAAAAAGCTCTTGCCTGAAGGCTGTCATGTCACTTGTTACATCAGACAGGATCGTCGGTGCATAATAATTGCCCTGCCCTGCTATTTTTTCGCCACCTAACACCAGACGTGCACCTTCACGCAGACTCGCTTTGACCTGGTCATCCAGTTCATCGCGGAGATCGTAACGGGCCATTGGGCCAATGTACGTTTGTTCATCCAGCGGATCGCCGATTTTAAGCGCCTTAACGGCTTCAACAAAACGCATTTCAAACGCTTCCGCAATCGGCGCTTCAACGATAAAGCGTTTCGCTGCCATACAAACCTGCCCGGTGTTCTGGAAACGGCCTGTGACTGCGGATTTAACGGCTTCATCAAGATCAGCATCGGCCAGCACGATGAAAGGATCTGAACCACCTAACTCCAGCACGGTTTTTTTCAGCGCCGCACCCGCCTGGGCAGCTATAGCGGCACCCGCCCGGACGCTGCCTGTTACTGCAACCGCTGCGATGCGATCATCCCGGATTGCGGTTGAAACGCCTTCGTTATCGACGTTTATCAGGTTAAAACCGCCTTCAGGCAGATCTGTAGCATCGAACAGCTCTGCCATCAGCATTGCGCTTCCCATGACATTAGGGGCGTGTTTAAGCAGATAAGTGTTACCCGCCAGCAGCATCCCTACAGCACCGCGCAGAACCTGCCAGAAGGGGAAATTCCAGGGCATTACCGCCAGAATAGTCCCGATTGGCCGGAATGACTGCCACGCATCGGGAATCTGTGAGGGTTGGTCTTGCAGCATGGCAGGGCCAAATTCAGCGTACCAGTCACACAAACTGGCACATTTCAGGATCTCTGCTCTTGCCTGTGCAACAGGTTTACCCATTTCCAGGGTTATCATTCGCGTCAGTTCTGGCTCACGCTGGCGAAGTTGTTCGCTCAGTTGACGAAGTACGTTGACACGCATGTCCATGCTGCTTTGCCGCCACGCTTTACTGGCCTTGGCACTTGAGTCTAACGTCTGCTCCAGTTCAGAAGCGGTTTGCATTGGATATTTTGCAAGAATTTCACCCGTTGTGGGATTACGCGAAATGGCAAAGTCAGTCATGATCGTGATCCTTAGTAATGACGAAATTCTGTCACCATACGCCGTCGTAATACTGATGAAAAATGAATAATAGTGATGAACTTGTTTCTGAAAAATGAAGGTACAAGTGAGTGCGTTTGTCCGGGACGGGTGGCAGTTACCTTATCTTTTTTAAAAAAAACGCTATTCAGAGAAACATCACTATGATCTGTTATCGCTGAGTTATCCACTTATACAGTGAATAGTTCCTATATAACGATCATAGAGAGATCCATAATAGATCCAAAGAGATCCCCGATCGCTGCAGGCCGCACCACACAAGGGCTGAGAGGGGGTTGGTGTTCACTGTAATCAGCAAACTATTCACTGTAATCAGTACTTTATTCACTACACACTGTAGAAAGTTCACTATAATCAGTGCTAATGTTCACTGTAATCAGAAAACGATCCTTTTCATCCACAGAATGAAGATCTTATCCCATGGCAGATAAAGATAGTGAAAACAAAGCGTTACTAGAGCCTTTTCTGTCTGTGACTAAAAACAGCGGTGAAGTTATTCAGCTTCATCCCAATAAAAATAACACTGTTCAGCCTGTTGCCTTGATGCGACTGGGACTGTTTGTACCAACGCTTAAATCCACCGCGCGCGGGATTTCAGGCGCGATGGCGTCCACGGATGCGACGAAAGAACTTAAAAACCTCTCGCTGGTGAAAGCGGAAGGGTATGAAAAGATTACCATCACCGGTGCCAGGCTGGATATGGATAATGATTTCAAGACATGGGCAGGCATCATCCAGTCTTTTTCGCGTTATCCTACTCAGGGCGATACGGTCACGCTGCCCTTTATCGATTTCGTTAAAATGTGTGGAATACCATCAGCAAACTCTTCTGCTGCCTTACGTAAGCGGCTTGATGCATCCCTACGGCGAATTGCGACCAATACGCTGTCCTTTGAAGGAAACGGTAAGGCCTATCACACGCACCTTGTTCAGTCTGCCTACTATGATCGTGAAAAAGATATTGTTCGCATACAAGCTGATCCCAAGCTTTTTGAGCTCTATAACTTCGATCACAAGGTTTTACTTCAGCTACGCGCCATCTCCCGTCTGAAACGTAAAGAATCGGCTCAGGCGCTCTATACGTTCCTTGAGAGCCTTCCCACCAACCCTGCGCCTATATCACTGGCACGCCTGCGTATGCGCCTGAATTTAGGATCTAAAATTACGACGCAGAACCACGTTGTGCGACGCGCAATGGAGCAGCTTAAAGAGATTGGCTATCTCGACTATTCTGAAGTCAAACGCGGACGCTCTGTGTTTTTCATTATCCACAGCAGAACGCCTAAACTGGATGGTATCGGCAATCTTGAAGGCATTGATACCCTTGAAGACATTGAATTTGAAGAATAGCGCGCGCATTTACTGTAATCAGTAAGTTTTGCGTTGCAGTGTCACTTTTAACGAAAAAGTGACACTCTACGCCTGTTAATACACTTCTTTCACTCCTTACCTACAATCATTCACTGTAATCAGCAGCATTCACTATAGTCAGTAACGCCGCTGAAGTTATGCTGTTGGAACGTCTGCCATCTGATTTTATTTTAATATTATTTCAATGACTTATAAGTAAGTGTGCGCTTACTATTATTTTATTAATTTTCTGCTTATCCTTTTTTGCCTCGCCTTGCTGATTACAGTGAATACTGGCTGCGTTTATTCGCGCCCTGCCTTTCACTGATTACAGTGAACGTTTGTGGAGAATGATATAACTGATTATAGTGAATATTGTCGTTAATTAATTGATTTTATTTGTATTTTTTTTGGGTTAGACAACGCAGGGTTGAACACGTTGGCATTAATAAACAATCACAGTAAAAAAGTGACAGGGTTAGTGGTAACGCTGATTACAGTGAATGTTATGACGGGTTAAGCCGACAAAATGCATTTACTGATTCCAGTGAATCTGTCCTCTGTTCGTCACAAGGTTCCTGCTGATTACAGTGAACGTTCCGAAGTTAGATCCAGATTACTGACGGCAGCAGCTACGTTTACTGATTCCAGTGAATGCTATCGACGTGTCATGGATGGACCACAATGTCAGGCAGAGGCTGATTCAGAACAGGGCGTTTACTGATTACAGTGAATGTTACAGGGAAGCGTATCATTCTTATAGCCTTCCAGCATGATGCCATGAGCATTTTCTCCTTCTGAAGGCTGCATGTGTTACTGATTACAGTGAATATTCAGGGGGGCGGGCTGATGAAACCTCTTCCGGACTTCTCTACCCGACAACAAAGACTGCCACGCTGGTATGGGGTTTCTGCTTCTGATTACAGTGAATGTTTACGTCATTCCCCTTCCCTGTTTATTTTTCGCTAAAGGCTCGTCACGGTCTGTATCGCTACGCCTTTATCGCCAGGTCCGGCCTCAAAGCTGGCCCGGCATCACTTACTGATTACAGTGAATGTTTTAGTCGATGCCTTTCCACATCTGTTGCGACAGAAGCAAGTCGTGTGGCAAATAGCGGCATCTCTGTGGTCAGGCTTTTCATCTGCAGGCAACTGGAAGGGATACTGATTATAGTGAACATTGCGGATGTATATGTTCGCTCTGTCTGATTTTTAGAGAGTTAGCATTGAGACACAGCTTGCTTCAGTGAACACAGGATGGGTCCAGAACGCCCCTGCTGAGTCTAAGTAATAGATATTGATGCTGAATCACCTGCTGTGCTGTTTTGGCTGTCTGTCATCCTGATTCTGGCCACACGCTCGGCGCTCATCCGCTACTGAATACAGTGAATCTTTTACTGATTACAGTGAACGAATACAGGTTAAAAGGCACCTGCTGGTCAGATGCCCGTTAAATACATCCGCCAGCAGTGACGCCACAAGCGCAGTAGCTGCTGACCCTTTGCTACGCAGTTTTGCGCCCATGTGATCGGCGGGCTTTACTGATTACAGTGAATGTTCGCTTCTCGTTGTACGTACTGACGTTCTACTTTTCCTGTATAAACCGAGCGAAGATAGCCTCACGGTATTTTTGTCCAGCTGTATGGGCGAGACGGATTAAGTTCATCCTCCTGTATAGTCCACTCCTGAACGCATCGCAGATGCTTATTACAGTAAATTATGTGTATAGCGTCACATAAATCATAAGTTCAGCATTAAACACAGGATAGCGTTTATAAGATAAATTCTTGCCCGATGTGCAGGATTTAGGTATAAAGTCGTAAATCCTACATATCTGGAGTAAGTATGGCTAACGATGACAGTCAGGTCATGAAAGTTGCTCAGCGTTCTGAACGGATGCTATTGAGCCTTACTGAACAAATTCAGGCGCAAAAGCTTGAGTTACAGGAAAACAGTTATTATCAGATTTATGCGAAGGCTGCGCTGGCTAAACTGCCAAAATTAACCCGCGCCAGTGTGGATTATGCTGTCAATGAGATGGAAGAAAGTGGCTACCAGTTTGATAAGCGTGCTGCGGGAAGTTCGGTCAAATACGCCATGTCCATACAGAATATCATTGATATCTATCACCATCGCGGCGTACCGAAATACCGTGATCGCCATCCTGAAGCCTTTACGTTGTTTGTCGGAAATTTAAAAGGCGGCGTATCTAAAACCGTTTCGACAGTTTCTCTGGCGCATGCGCTTCGCGCTCACCCTCACCTGCTCTATGAAGACCTGCGCATTCTGGTTATCGATCTTGACCCACAATCCTCAGCCACCATGTTTTTAAATCATGAACGCTCAGTCGGTTTGGTTGAGGCTACGGCCGCGCAGGCCATGCTACAGAACGTGAGTCGTGACGAGCTGGTGAATGAGTTTATCGTATCGTCCATCATTCCGGGCGTGGATGTGCTGCCCGCCTCCATCGATGATGCGTTTATTGCATCTAGCTGGGATGAGCTCTGTGCCACGCATCTTCCAGGACAGAATGTCCATTCAGTGCTTTATGACAATGTTGTCTCAAAACTCAAAAAAGATTACGACTTTATCTTCATCGACAGTGGTCCCCATCTGGATGCCTTTTTAAAAAACGCGATTGCTGCTTCTGATCTTCTGATGACGCCGGTGCCGCCTGCACAGGTGGATTTTCATTCCACTCTCAAATATCTGACGCGTTTACCTGAGTTGATTGGCATCATTGAAGAATCGGGGGCAGAGTGTCGCCTTCAGGGAAATATCGGCTTTATGTCGAAACTCTCGAATAAAGCTGACCATAAGCTGTGTCATAGTCTTGCTAAAGAAATTTTTGGCGGCGATATGTTAGATGCAACGCTTCCGCGACTGGATGGTTTTGAACGCTGTGGAGAGTCATTTGACACCGTTATATCTGCTAATCCATCCACCTATGTGGGCAGCAGCGAAGCGCTAAAAAATGCGCGTTCTGCCGCTGAAGATTTTGCAAAAGCGGTTTTTGACCGCATCGAATTTATTCGCCTGAACTGAGGTTTTTATGAGTGCAAAAAGAATAACGATTGGTCGAACCTTCAGCCAGACGCCGTTAACTACCGAAAAATCCTCTGAACTCCCCTCACAAACCTTTGTGCTTTCGACGGGGAAACGCGCCGTGTTCAGGTTTAATCATATACCTGCCAGCGAAGTGGCTGCTAAAACCTTCGTAAATATGGAAACCAATGGTCGCGACCAGTCTGGTCTTACACCTGATTCATTACGCGACATTATTCGTACCATCAAACTCCAGCAGTTTTTTCCTGCCATTGGCATCATGCAGGACGAACGTATTGAGATACTGGATGGTTCAAGGCGACGGGCCGCAGCGTTGCACTGTAAAACCGGTCTTGATGTGTTGGTTACCGATGCTGCAATCACGTCCGATGAGGCACGCAAGCTTGCTCAGGATATACAGACGGCGCGCGAACATAATTTACGTGAAGTCGGCATGCGTTTGCTTGCGCTTAAAGAAGGCGGACTTTCACAAAAAGAAATAGCTGAAAATCAGGGGCTGTCTCAGGCTAAAGTGACCCGTGCATTACAGGCGGCGAGTGTGCCTGCCGATCTGATTTCGCTTTTCCCCAATCAATCTGAACTGACTTATCCTGATTATAAAGCTCTGCTCCAGGCTTCAGACAAGCTCAGTGAAACAGGGCAATCAGTTGACGCATTGATTAATGCGATTTCTGCTGAAATCGATGTGGTCAGAGCGCGTGAAAATTTAGCTGAAGATGAGCTAAAGAATAATATTCTTCGCTTAATCCGTCAGGGCAGCCAGACGTTGATTAAAGAGCCCGAAAAAGACAAAACCACTGCCATTGCGCTGTGGTCTTTCGCAGATAAAGATCGTTTTGCGCGTAAAAAAACGCGAGGAAGGATGTTCAGTTATGAATTTAATCGCCAGTCTAAAGAGCTGCAGGATGAGCTGGATAAAGTGATCTCAGAAACCCTGAAAAAATTCATGACACGATGAGCGTCTAACCCTGACCAGGCAAATAGCCTTTGCCTGGTTTCTTTCCTCCCTTCCTGCTTTGTTTATGCTGCTATTTACACTCGCAATTTCAGGCTGAAATCGCCATTTAATAGTCTTCCTTTCCGATATTAATATATTGAAAAATAAGTTCTTTTTAATCTCAGCGCCGTAAAATTTCGCCCGAAATTCTGTTTCGGGTCTTGGTTGTGCTGGTCGAAATGGTGCATGATCTTTAAGACTGTAATGAAAGCCTGACGTTCAGAAATCCGGTCTTATAATCATCTTATGGATGATATTTGTTCAACCGCTTACGCTTTTATCAGCTCTTCGTGCTGTCTCTCGACTGTTCGTACTAAAAGGAAAGTTTGAAGGAGTGATAGAATGCTTTGATGTTACGCTATAACGGCGATAAATTTGCGATTTTCTCTTATATATGCTTGTATTATATAGCTTTTATTTTGGCGATTTCACCCTGAAATTTTTCTAAAACTGCCAGCAATGTAAACCTCATCGATATGAGCTGACACCGTATCCTCACTAAACTTATTTGCCGCGAGAAAATCTGATAAACAATAAAATTATCAATAATGACGATATACAGAAAATATCCCTTAGTTATCCACAGAAAAAGTGGATAACTAAGGCTGTGATGGATAAATCACTCTGTATGATGATGTGCTAACGGGAAAGTATTTGGTAATGAGTAAGCCAAAGTTGTCAATGCATGGCACCATCACGATTTTGCCCGAATCTCTCTCACACGCTGATTAGCGCCCTCATCCCTCCTTTCTTTAAAAGTGAAGCCTGTAGTCGCCCGCACACTGCAGGACTGGGGCCAGCGAGTGAGGAAAGGTGAGACAAATGATATCACCCCTTTTTCTGTAAGGCGCTGTGAATGATGATGCAAATTCTCGTTGTATTAATAAAACCGCTTAAGCCTGCGTGTTGCGTCAGTATCATTGCTGTTGAATCGGCCGCAAAACGTTTCAGGCACCAGAATACAGGTGACACAATCATTGGCTTTAATCTCACTTTTTGAAAACGAAGAAAGGCTTATTACATCTGCTCCGGCTAATCATGTTCAAAAGGACAAAGCGATGGGAGCTCAGATTTTAATATTGAATTCACTGTAATCAGTATTCTGGTGCCCTGAGCATGTTGCTCAGGCTTTGACGCTTGCCGATGCTTCACACTACAGATTACAGTGAATCACTTGCCACGCATTGGTACCGCTGTTAGTCAGGAATATGCCGTTTACTGACGGCGCGGTGCGCAGCCTGGGATGAGTATGGCAATGACATCAGATCTCTCGCTTAGTCTGAAGCGGCCATATGTAAAAATGCAGTTGATTACTAATTACTAATTACTAATTACTAATTACTAATTACTGATTACAGTGAACACCTGCTGCATGTTCACTGTAATCAGTGAGCAAAATGAGTTTGGCGATTTCAGGCTGAAATTTGGTCGTCAACCTTTCCGGGCGGAAGCTAAAAGCTAAGCCGTGAATGCGGTTACGCGCCTGAGTCAATGTTTACAACTCATCACGCTGAAACTGACTCGCATCGTTATTGAAGAAATTCAGAATTAATATAATCCGGAAGGCCGCAAAGCGAAATCGGGTAAAAGTTAAAATTAATAAATCACGACACTATAAAATGCGCGTCCAGTTAAGATGACCGTGACATTTTAGCGGCTTGCTGCATATCGCAAGCCTGCGGTACCCGTATTGCTGTCCGTGATTCATGTTCAGCGCGCTTGTCTTTCAGGCCGGCTCAATGACCTTAATATCAAGTGGTCTAGAGCTGCCACTAGCTTCGATCTTAACATCGCCGCAGCATCGCTGTTAGCCGTCCTTTTTATCTGTTTCTAGAATAAGCGTGCCAATAACGCAGTCATCTGTTCACGCGAACTGACTACAGTGAATACTCAAACATTCACTGTAGTCAGTGATTCTCTTTGGCGATTTCAGGCTGAAATTCACATGTCATGGGTTTCTGAATGAATCCCTTTTACGAAGGCCCACGCGAAATACGAATTAATTAATCAGGTTCCTTTTGACAGGCACAGCCAGTTTGTCTGAATGAGAAAGCCTTATGCAGATAAACCGCAATTCTGGTTATGACAGGTATGCGACAGATTGATAAGCGAGCTGCGAAACGTCAGCCACTCGGTTTGTTATTCATATAGCAACGACAATGTTGCATATCTGTATGGCATGTCAAAAAGCTTTCGTCAGTATGAATACAAGCGCGATCGCTGCAATGTTAATAGCCAGCCAGCATCTTTCGCGTTGAGCATGCCTGAAAACCAGATAGCCAGGAGGGGAAAGTATAAAAGCCGGCGCCATAAGAGGAATACCACGTCAACGTGCAGAGCAAACATGTACCGCACTTATCTGAAATGATGTGAAGTCAGAAAAGGATGGGAGATGGAAATACATTAAGAACATGCTGTGCGTAAAGCATGTTCTTACCAGTTGGTGATATTACTCATATGAAAAGGGCAGGGCGAACTTTTCTTAAAGTGCAATGACCGCCTCAATTTCAATCAACAATTCAGGTGCAAAGAGGGCGCTGACCTGAACCAGTGAGCTGGCCGGAAGATCACTCCCATAGCGTTTGAACAGCACCTTTCGAAGCGAATCGATATCAACAAACGAGGTAATAAAATGGTCACCTTGATCAAATTTTGTAACGACGTTTGCTCAGCGTGGGTAATAACTTCAAGCTGATCAAATATCGCCTCCGCCTGAGCAGCTATGTCATGCTGGCCTGCTGAGGTGCCGTGTACCGTGAGGCCTGAAACATACAGTGTTCCATTATGGCTGACGGCGTGAACATATGGCGCTGTTATCTGACCCAGCGCAGCGTAATTTTTACGTTGCAGCATGATTAAGTGTCCTTTTGCGTAATCATTTATTGGTCGTGATCAACTGTCGGCACTGACTGTCGTGGCTGGCGGCCTGTCGCTGCTGCTCTGGCGTCAGATTTTTCCACTTAGCGATAACGCGTTTGGCCAGTCCGGGAATAAAATGAATTTTTTGCAATGCATAGTCAGAATTACTGCCTTCAATGACAGTGCGCATTGCTTTGTATAACTGTTGTTCATTTTGCTGGGGCACCGCGCAAAGCACTGAAACATAATAAGCCTCGTGTTCAGCATCATAATGTGGGATGAGCCACCAGGCCAGACAAACAAATATAATAACCACAGGAATAATAAATTTACGGTGACTTCTTTTCATGACTTGACCTTGAAAATCTTACATATGGCTTGTGAAGGATTAATTCAGGGGGCGTATCCTGCCATAAATTGGCAGCAGTGTTAAATACATCAGAAAAAGGGATGCAAAGAAAATTTTTGCTGATGCGTAAAAAAATCTGAAAAGTCTTTTTAATTTTTTACATGTAACCACGATTCCCATAAAGCACATAAATATCAATACAATTAACAGTTTACCCATGCAGATTTGTCTGTATTTAGCGCTGCGTTTTTTAAACTCTACTATGATAAAAATGTATAAAAGTAAAATCATCAATGGTGTAAAAACAGTAGGGGAATCGGGTGCTGATAAAAAAGAAGAAGTTGCGTTCACATACAGAAGACCGTTATCTTGCTCTGGCATTAGCCACAACCGCCGGGATACTGAATGCGATGGCGCTTGGCGCATTTGGTTTTTTCCCATCACATATGAGCGGAAACACCTCTCAAATTTCTACTGAAGTTTTTACGTCAGATTTTGACAGTTTGACATTCCTTGCCGGGTTAATCGCGGCGTTTGTTATTGGATGTACAGCGGCAAGATTTTTTATCATAGCTGGAGAAAGGCGAAAAATCAGAACGGTTTTTTGTCTGATCATTCTGGCTGAAGGGATAGCGCTCACGCTTGCTTCGGTTTTCGAAAAACTTTTCTATTCTCCCAGCTATAATGATGAGGTCTTATTGATACTGGCATTCCTGATGGGAGTGCATAATGCGACGTCAACCCAACTCTCGAACGGCCGTGTCAGATCAACCCATATCACAGGGACGCTTACAGATGCCGGTATTGCACTCGGAACGTACGTGTCATCTTTTGTTTCTCGTGCCGAGCCCTGCGACAGACGTTTTGCTCAAAAGCAGTTACACACACACCTGACTACCGTTTTTTCATTTTTGTCGGGCTGTATAGTCGGGTTAATTATTTTTAAAGCTTATGCATTCAATGCGATGATTGCATTAGGTATTTTTCTGATCATCCTTGCAACAAGTGCAATCCTCATCGCCTTAAATAATGCAAGGAAGTTTTAACATCTCATTTCATTGGGCAGCGATTAAGCTGCCCTGTCTTTGATATCACCCGAAAGCTAACCCTCAGCACTAACGTAGGCCTCATTAAATTTTCTTCTTATTCTGCCGTGTCATGAAATATAAATTTACTTAATGTCGTATTTTGTCAACTTATTCGGGGAAGGAAATTTTGCCAAGTATATTAATTCAAAAAGATATAACCCGGAAGGAAATCAAGATCATAACGCAATACTACCGCTTCGCTTACATTATATTTCGGTAATCTTCTTTGTTTTTAACATTATAAAAATGTTAGTCTGAATATATATACACCAGTTGGAGGTTATGTGAATAACCATGAGGACAACGATATTCGTGCGTTGATTGGAGAAGTAGTCAGTGAGCTTTTAAAGAGGGGCGAGCCCGTGCAGTTTCATCAAATTACAGATGCACTATTTCGTATGAGTCAGGACAGCGGTGATAAGAGAGTTAAACTTCTTTGCAAGCGCGCCATCCATTTTTTTGCGCGTAAAATGCATTAATGTTTATGGCTATATCAAGGTGTTGCAGGGTAGGGGGAGCCAGGAAATGCTAATGATTTCATTTCCTGGCATGAACATTAAATGCCTGCGTCGTCCGGAGTACGGCCTACGACAATCTCCAGTGTGTTGCGTAACAGTTCTGTCTGAGTTGCATCGTAAGTGCACTCAAGTTCAGCAATTAGGTAAAGAATGATAGCTTTATTTGTCACGCGTTTCTCATCGCTGACAATATTTCTGATTACCCGACCAAGCAATTCAGTTTCTTTGGCGAGGTGATCGCCTTCACTGCGGAAAAATTCGATGATGGCTAAATCTGATGTGCTCTGTTGCATAGTCTCAATTCTCTAAGAAAATTGTCAGTTGAATAGCAGGAAGTCAGCCGACAGTATTATTATTTATCAGGGTTAATCAGGTAACTTACCTGTCTGCAATCACACCGCATCATCGCCGAATGACCAGCCACAAACATTAAGCTCAGTGCTTTTTAGAACCTTCAGGCGGACCATCATTGTTTAAACGGTGCTTATCACGTTCGGAAAGATCCACTCTTCGACGACTGTTTGCAGAAGCCATTCCTTTTTGCACTTCAACGATGGCAACTTTAATCGCACGCAGTCGTGTTGCATCTTCCGTTTCGCCCGCCATCACCTCAAGCTGGGCAATTAATGCATTGCTGGAAATCGGACTTTCGGACTTGAGTAAGGTCAGCACGGCCTCACCTATCATCACATCCGTTATTTTTTCTTCTTCACTTCTGTACATACTGGCTTCTCTGATTACGAATGTGTGGCCATAGTCCGGTCACGATGACGGGGACAGCTAACCTTCCCGCGTCAGCTGTGGACAGTACACTCCCTGTGACTAAACGCAGTACTGTCCGATCAGAATTTACTTTAAAAACGAATTAACGATTAATGCAAAATTTATCAGCCTTCACGGCTAAACAGCAAACCAATCAGGGCCTGATAATGCTGCTGTTGTTCTGATGAAGCGCACCCATCAAGACGATGGAGAAGTTTACTGCATATAGCTTTACGAGAGAGCGTTTGACCAGCGCGCAGGAGTTCCACAACAATTTCGCCCAATGTTTCCTGCTGAGAGGGCTGGCTGGCCTGGTTAAAATAACGGGCAATGTCGCTGGCATTATCCGGTGCATGTCCGTTCTGACGCATGCTCATATCCTCAAGTGGTTAAAATATACCTCGCCGCTAAGCGAAAGTTATACATGTTTTAAAAACTTGTACAGAATTTTGATGATCTTGAAGGAATATTTTTGTGCAAAAAATGCTAATTGAGGTAAAACAGAGGGTTATAGAGGTTGGCGTTTAAACTTTTTTAACAATTATGGCGTACGGTTCAGCTTGTTTCCCACCAACAGGGATGAAAAACAAGCTTATTACTATTTAAAGAAAATATCATCATAGTCATTGTCAGAAGACGCTGAAAAAGGGTGCTTGCGTGCAGACCAGCCTGTGCCGGCAGACGAGCGTGCACCGATTTTTCTGAATCCCATGAGCCACTTTGTTGCATCGGCCAGTTGCAGAAGTCGTTTTTCATCAACTTCAGATTCTTTCATTACCCTGAGCTCATCCACCAGGGACTCAACACTTACGTCCTGATTAATTGCTATCAGGTTCAGAGCAGCCTCGCCAATGATAGTGTTAGTCAGATACTGTTGTGAAAGTAGCAAAATAACCTCCTTTGGCATGTGTTCCACATTCGTAATTTTAGCAAAGAATACAATCCGCCTTACCGTACAGCGCTGTTTGTACGCTTACACGAACTCACTGCACCTGTTTAGACAGAAAATCTGCATTAGCTGGAGAGGGGTGGATCTATTTTTTACTCTTTAAAATAACGAATTACATATCTCCTGTCAGAAAAAATGAAACTTCCATTCATTTCATTAAAAAACTTCACAAAGTGTTTCTGTCCCTGATTTATAGCTTGTGCTATACAAGTTAGCACGAGCTATATTTGCGCATTAAGCTGAGGACAGTACGATGAACAGGTTTAAAAGGTATTGGATAACCGCGCTGAGTGTCATGCTCGGTGTTGCAATGACAACAAACAGCCATGCCGCTGAAAAATTTAAAGTTGTAACGACATTTACCGTCATTGCCGATATGGCAAAAAATGTGGCGGGGGAGGCGGCTGAAGTAACATCCATCACTAAGCCCGGAGCCGAAATTCATGATTATCAGCCGACGCCCGGAGACATAAAGCGGGCTCAGGGGGCGCAACTGGTGATGGCTAACGGCCTGAATCTTGAGCTATGGTTCCAGCGCTTTTATCAGCACCTGAAAGGCGTACCTGACGTTGTCGTTTCTGCCGGAATCGAGCCCATGGGGATAGGGGAGGGGCCTTACAATGGCAAACCCAATCCTCATGCGTGGATGTCGCCCGATAATGCACTTATCTATGTCGACAATATTCGTGACGCGCTGAGTAAATATGATCCGACCAATGCCCAGATCTATGCACAGAACGCCGCTGCCTATAAGCAGAAAATCATCGCATCGCTTGAGCCTTTCCGAAAACAAATCGCCGACATCCCTGAGAACAAACGATGGCTCGTGACCAGCGAGGGGGCATTTTCCTACCTTGCGCGCGATTTGGGGCTTAAAGAACGTTATCTCTGGCCTGTCAATGCCGATCAGCAGGGGACGCCTCAACAGGTACGCCAGGTTATTGACCAGATGAAGAAACATGCCATTCCCGTTATTTTCAGTGAAAGCACCGTATCGGATAAACCGGCTCGTCAGGTAGCACGTGAAACACAGGCGCACTATGGCGGCGTTCTGTATGT
Source organism: Pantoea sp. BS_8 (assembly GCF_041954965.1). Classification (NCBI taxonomy): domain Bacteria; kingdom Pseudomonadati; phylum Pseudomonadota; class Gammaproteobacteria; order Enterobacterales; family Erwiniaceae; genus Pantoea; species Pantoea sp. BS_8. The sequence continues at coordinate 147,247 of NZ_JAVAXU010000005.1, read as the reverse complement.
CGATTCTCTCAGTACCGCCAGTGGACCCGTACCAACGTATCTGGACTTACTTAAGGTCACCACTCAGACATTGGTGAAAGGCATTAATGATGGGATGAAAAAACAATGACGCCGACAATTGATGTTTCTGACCTCTCGGTAATCTACCGCAATGGCCATATTGCCCTCGACAAGGCCAGTTTTTGCGTGCCAGCCGGTTCTATTGCCGCATTGCTTGGCGTCAATGGCTCGGGGAAATCAACGCTTTTTAAAGCGCTGATGGGGTTCGTTCCTGTCCGTGCAGGTACGGTCAGTATCCTCGGTATGACAACGCGACAGGCCTTACGCCGTAGTCTGGTGGCTTATGTGCCGCAGGCAGAAGAGGTCGACTGGTCTTTTCCTGTCCGGGTTGAGGATGTTGTCATGATGGGGCGTTATGGTCACATGGGTCTGATGCGCAGGCCCAGACAACAGGATCGTGACAAAGTCATGGCTGCGCTCGGACGGGTAGATATGCTCGAATACCGGGAGCGGCAAATCGGCGAGCTCTCAGGCGGTCAGAAAAAACGTGTCTTTCTCGCCCGGGCCATTGCTCAGCAGGGAGAGGTAATTTTACTGGACGAACCTTTTACAGGCGTCGATGTAAAAACCGAAGCCAAAATCATTAGTCTGTTGCGTGAACTGCGCGATGAAGGGAAAACCCTGCTGGTCTCAACGCACAACCTCAGTTCGGTGATGGCGTTTTGTGACTACACCGTGATGGTCAAAGGTACCGTTCTGGCCAGTGGGCCGACGCGCACCACCTTTACACAGGCAAATCTCGAACGGGCATTTAGCGGTGTACTTCGCCATGCGATGGTTGAGGGTGAGCTGCGTGAGGTCATGGATGATAAGCCTCTTTTACCCGCATCGCCTGACAGGCGTTCAGTACGAGGTCAGCCATGACGCTATTATTTGAACCCTTCAGTTATCAATATATGTTGAATGCCATGTGGATTGCCGCAATGGTGGGTGGATTGTGTGCCTTTCTTTCATGCTACCTGATGCTAAAAGGCTGGTCGCTTATCGGCGATGCGCTGTCGCACGCTATCGTGCCGGGCGTGGCAGGCGCGTACATGCTGGGGCTTCCGTTTGCCTTTGGTGCATTCCTGTCGGGGGGATTAGCGGCGGGGAACATGCTAGTGCTGAATCAGCGTACACGTTTAAAAGAAGATGCCATTATTGGTCTGGTATTTTCTTCGTTTTTTGGGTTAGGGCTGTTTATGGTTTCACTGAATCCCCTGTCGGTGAATATTCAAACCATCATACTGGGCAATATTCTGGCTATCGCCCCCGCGGATATTGTTCAGTTGGCCGTTATCGGGATCACGTCTGCCACGATTTTATTTTTCAAATGGAAAGATTTAATGGTGGCTTTCTTCGATGAGAACCATGCTCGCGCCGTGGGGTTACAGCCGGGACGGCTCAAGATACTGTTTTTCACCTTACTTGCAGTTTCAACCGTTGCGGCATTACAAACGGTTGGGGCTTTTTTAGTAATCAGTCTGGTGGTAACACCGGGCGCAACCGCATGGCTGCTGACCGATCGCTTTCCACGTTTACTGGCTATTGCTGTCGCCATCGGCAGCCTGACCAGCTTTGCGGGTGCCTGGGCAAGTTATTATCTCGATGGTGCGACAGGAGGAATCATTGTGGTGGCCCAGACGTTGCTGTTTCTGCTGGCTTTTGTGTTTGCACCTAAGCACGGTTTACTCGCGAACCATCGGCGTCGCCGGATGCAGGAGATATGATGATGTGGCTTGAACCTTTTCAGTTTGGTTTTATGAACCACGCCCTGTTAATTGCCTGTATCGTTGCTATTCCCTGTGCGCTGTTGTCTGTCTTTCTGGTTCTGAAAGGGTGGGCGCTGATGGGGGATGCCATGAGCCATGCCGTGTTTCCCGGTGTTGTGCTGGCATGGATGCTGTCATTACCACTTGCCACAGGCGCTTTCAGCGCGGGTTTTTTCTGCGCGATTGCCAGCGGCTATCTTAAAGATAACAGCAGAATCAAACAGGATACGGTACTGGGGATTGTTTTTTCGGGCATGTTTGCCACCGGCCTGATTATGTTTGTTGCGTTAAAACCCGCGATTCATCTCGACCATATTCTCTTTGGCGATATGCTGGGAATCAGCCGTGATGACATTATTCAGACAGGGGCGATGGCTGCGACAGTGGTAATACTTGTTATCCTGAAATGGCGTGACCTGATGGTATTCAGTTTCGATGTCCAGCAGGCGCGGGCTTGTGGCCTGGCGGTGCGCTGGCTGCATTATGGCTTGTTAGCCATGGTTTCTCTGACGATTGTGGCGACGTTAAAAGCGGTGGGCATCATTCTTTCCATTTCTTTGTTTATTGCGCCCGGCGCGATTGCTGTCTTACTGACACGTCGTTTTTCACATGCGTTGATTCTGGCCGCTCTCATTTCCGTAATGGTATCGCTCAGCGGTGTATATTTGTCATTTTTTATCGACAGTGCCCCAGCACCGACCATCGTTGTCTTATTCGCTTTCGTTTTTATGATCAGTTTGTTGATCGCGCACGTTAAAGGCCCACGTTTACCTGCCCATTAATCTTCGCTGTTTCGCTGACCGTCACCCTTGTCTGGACGGTCAGCGTCAAGCACAGCAGACATTCTTCTTGTTTTTATCTCCGACCCGAAAAATAAGTGCTAAACCTAATGACGGACATACGCATGTAAACATCAGGGTTATCCGCGCTTCACGTTTTTAATTTCGCCCGTTAGCGATAAGCCTCATATCACGTAACCGGCCCTGCAACCATGGGAAACAGATAATGTCAGAAAAAATACCACTCACGATGCAGGTCAATGGTGAGACCCGGCAGTTAACGGTCGATCCTCGCGTCACATTATTAGATGCACTGCGCGATCATCTTGATCTGACCGGCACTAAAAAAGGATGCGATCAGGGCCAGTGCGGCGCCTGTACAGTGCTGGTGAACGGTCAGCGTGTCCTGAGTTGCCTGACGCTGGCTGTTCAGACGCAAGAAAAAGCCGTCACCACGATTGAAGGTCTGGAACAGGCATCGGGTGAGCTGCACCCGGTACAGCGCTGTTTTATTGAACATGACGGTTTTCAGTGCGGCTACTGCACGCCCGGGCAGATTATGTCTGCGGTCGCCTGTATTAAAGAAGGTCATACAGGCTCAGACGACGAGATTCGTGAATACATGAGCGGTAATCTCTGCCGATGTGGCGCGTATCCTTTTATCATTGATGCGATAAAGCAGGCTGCAGCTGAAATGGCGGAGGACGTACGATGAACGAATTTCGCTGGCAGGTTGCCCGGTCAGTAACGGATGCAGCAGGCGCTAAACAGCACGCTGACAATCAGCTTATCGCGGGCGGAACGACGCAACTTGATTTGATGAAATGTGGCGTACTGACTCCCTCACTCCTCACCGATATTGCCGGCTTGTCGGATCTGTCAACGCTCGAATTCGGCGACGATAAAATCACCATTGGGGCGCTGGTCACCATGAGTGAACTGGCCAGTCATCCTGATTGTGAGGCCCTGGCCCCCGCGCTGTATGGCAGTCTGTGGCAGGCGGCGTCGCCTCAAATCCGCAATATGGCAACCATCGGCGGCAATCTCTGCCAGCGTACCCGTTGCGCCTATTACCGCGATCCGGCCACCTTTTCCGCCTGCAATAAACGCACGCCGGGTTCCGGATGTGCAGCGCTGCACGGCATCAATGCGAGTCACGCCATTCTGGGCGGCAGTGAACAATGTGTGGCGGTCTATCCTGGTGATCTGGCCGTCGCGCTGACGGCCTTTGACGCGACGATTATTGTCCAAAACAGCCATCAGGATATGCGGCGCATTCCGGTTGACGACTTTTTTCTGTTGCCCGGCGAGACGCCGCAGCATGAGCACGCCTTACAACCCGATGAAATTATCGTCGCCATCGAGATTCCCCGTTCCTTAGCATTAAAACAGTCCCATTACCTGAAAGTACGCGATCGGACTTCTTACGAATTCGCCAGCGCGAGTGCGGCCGTGGGATTAACGCTTGCGCAGGGACGGATAGAGACCGTTCATATCGCGTTAGGTGGTGTCGCAACCAAGCCCTGGCGTGCCCGTCATGTGGAGCATGCGTTAACCGGACAGCGGTTTGAGGAGCAAAGCCTGTATAAGGCCGCAGAGTTAATCACTCAGGAAACGCGCGCGCTGGCGCACAACGCTTACAAAATAACGTTAACGCCGCGCGTGATTGCCCGCGCGCTGCTGGCTGCGGGGGAGCAGGCATGACAAAACATAACAACGGCTTGGCGCGGTCCGACAACGATGTGCTGTCCGCGGATAAGCAAAGCGTCAATCCTCACCGTCGCGCCGCTGCCAGCCCTTCCGGTCTTGGCACACCGCGAACCCGCGGTGAGGGCAAGGTCAAAGTCACGGGAAAAGCCCGTTATGCTGTAGAGCATAAGCCCGACCGCGTGCTGCATGGCGTCGTCCTGCAATCGACAATTGCCAGTGGCCGCATCTCACATATCGATACGGCCAAAGCGGAACGTGCGACAGGTGTGATTGCCGTTTATACACATCTTAATTCACTCAGAATCAATAAGCCGACGGCTATCGCTGATGGCGGTGCGGCGCAGACAACCTATACGCCCATTCAGGACGATGTGATTATTCACAATGGTCAGAACATTGGCCTGGTCGTAGCAGAGACATTTGAACAGGCAACTTATGCCGCTTCCCTGGTCGATATCCACTATGAGACGACGCCTGCTCTGATCTCGGCGACGGATGAAGGGGTGGAGCCTAAGCCGACTACAAAGCAGGACATCGATTTAGGTGAGGCTCAGGCCGCCATGGAACGTGCAGACGTGCGGATTAATCAGCGTTATACCACGCCACGCGAATATAACATGCCGATGGAGCCCCATGCCTGTATTGCACACTGGGAGCAGGGCCGCATAACCGTCTGGGAACCCAGCCAGTGGGTGGCAGGGGCGCAGGTTGAAATCGCCGAATGGATGGGGATCTCGCCAAAAGATGTTCACGTCATCTCGCCTTATGTGGGGGGAGGTTTTGGCTCTAAGCCGGTGCCTTATACGCACGTAGCGCTGGCCTGCGTGGCCTCGCGCGCGCTTAATCGTCCGGTTCGGGTGTCACTGACGCGGCCACAAACCTTCACCGGCTTGGGGGGGCGTCCTGCCACCTCACAGCAGCTGGAGATGGGAGCGACACGCGACGGGAAAATTCAGTCGGTGATTTTGCGCAGCTTCAGTGAAACGTCACTGATTGATGTCTTCGCTGAAAACTGCAGTAAGGTGACGGGGCGCATGTACGCCATTGAAAATCTCTCGGCGCAGCACCAGGTCAGGCCCATCAATACCGTCACGCCAGGCTGGATGCGCGCACCGGGTGAGAATCCCAGCGCATTCGGGCTTGAGGTGGCGATGGATGAAATGGCTTATGCGCTAAATCTCGATCCGCTGGCCTTTCGCTTACGCAACTGGGCAGATCACGATTATCAGTTGGGGTTGCCCTGGAGTTCACGTCGTCTGAAAGAAGCCTATGAAAAAGGGGCGGAAGCCTTCGGTTGGGATAAACGCATTATGGCGCCTCGTTCGATGCGCGAAGGGCGTGAATTAATTGGCTGGGGCATGGCATCGGGCACGTATCCGGTTAATACCATGCCGGCTGAGGCAAAAATCCTGCTTTCCTCTCAGGGGCAGATTGTTGTGCAGTGCGCGGGAGCTGACATCGGCACCGGGACGTACACGATTCTGGCGCAAACCGCCGCTGATATCCTAGGAATAGATTCACACTGCATTGAAGTTGAACTGGGCGATACGCAACTGCCACGAGCCGGCGTTGCGGGGGGCTCTCAGCTGGCAGGAAACCTGACGGCTGCGGTTGATGACACCGCCAAAAAAATGCGCGCGCGCCTAGTCACGCTCGCAAGCGAATTAACGGGCTCGCCTCTGAAAGGCATCCCTCCGCATGAACTCAGCCTGGCGAACGGGGCGATTTGTGTTACCGCTAACCCTTCTCAGACTGTTTCTTTTGGTGCACTGGTCAGCCTGACGAACGCATCCGTGCTGTGCGTCGAAGGCGGCACGTTCTCTGCGGATATGTCTGCCGAGGAACGGGACAGTGTGACCGGTAGCCTGGGTGAAATGAGCCGCCCGGAAGACGTCTCCGCACACAGCTGGAGTGCACAGTTTGTCGAAGTGAGAGTGGACGAGGACTTTGGCACCATCCGGATCAAACGTATGGTCGCGGCGTTTGACAGCGGCCGGCTTTATAATCCCAAACTGGCCCGCAGTCAGTGGGTTGGCGGCATGATTATGGGCGTGGGACAGGCCTTGCTTGAGGAAGGCATTATCGATCCGCGCAACGGCAGAGTGCTGAACAACAATCTTGCCGATTATCTGATTCCCGTGAACGCGGATATCCCGGCGATTACCACGATTGATGTTGGCCTGCCGGATTATAAAGCGACCCGGATGGGCGGCAAAACGGTTGGTGAACTGGGCATCGTGGGCGTGGCGGCCGCGATCAGTAACGCGGTTTACCATGCTACGGGCAAGCGGGTCCGCGATCTGCCCATCACGCTGGATAAGATTCTCTAAACATGCGAAGGAACGCGCTGAGATGAAAACGGCCATTGTATTAACGGCGGCAGGGATGGGCCGCCGGTTTCGGCATGCCAGTGGCGAACATAAGCTACTGACGGCGTGGAATGGCAAAGCCGTGCTGAAACATACGCTTGATCAGGCGAGGGCGAGCGGAATGGAGGTGGTCGTGGTATCGCGTCCCGAAGACGTGGCCATTCATTCTCTGCTAGGTGATGCGGTGCGGGTGTTGTGTGCCAGCGCCGGGCTGGGCGAGTCGATAGCGGCGGGCGTCAGTGCCTGCACGGATTATGATGGCGTGATCGTGGCGCTGGGCGATATGCCGTGGCTTACCGCTGCAAGCTACAGGGCGGTAAACAGGGCGTTAAGCACGTATCCGCTGGTGCGTCCCTGGGTTGACGACCGTGCTGGTCATCCTGTGGGTTTTTCGGCCGCTTTTTTCCCCGCGCTGCGCCAGCTGACCGGTGATACTGGTGCGCAGCAACTGTTACAACATCATCCTGTACATTACGTGCCACTTCGGGATCGCGGTTGCCTGGAGGATGTTGATTATCCGGATGATTTACGGCGAATGAGGTGCAGCCCATGATGACGTTAGATCAACGAGTGATTGAAACGGCATTAGGCTGGCATCATGCGGGACGGGCCGTCTGGCTGTGCACTGTGTTGCAGACCTGGGGCTCTTCACCGCGCGCACCTGGCACGATGATGGTGATCAGTGACAGTGGAGAAGGATGCGGCTCGCTTTCCGGCGGCTGTATAGAAGAAGACTTTCTGGCACGGCTGGCTGAGGGGCATTACCGCATCCACAGTCAGGTTGTCCGTTATGGTGAAGACGGAAGGCAAACGCAGGTGCAGTTGCCCTGTGGCGGTAGCCTCGACGTGCTGGTGGAATATTTGGTTGCCGATAACGACAGCGGCCAGATGTTACAAGCGATGCATCAGGCGTTGCGTGGCAAAACACGACTGCTCAAAACGGTCACTGTGAGCAAACGTGCCACCTGGCAAACTATGGCGATGACGGCGGCGCTGCCGGTGCTTCGTTATCAGCATCCAGAGGTCGTGTTACCGGTTGGTGCCGTCCCGGAATTGCTGGTGGCAGGTTACTCTACCGTGGCCTTTGAGTGCATCCGGCTGGCACACATCCTGGGCTTTCATGTTCGGGTATGTGAGCATCGCTCAGAGATGTTAAGTGAGCTGGAAGGTCATTTTACGGGCCAGGATACGATTACGATCGTCCCTCAGCATCCCGCGCGCTGGCTGGAGCTCAACGGTGCGCATGCTGCGGTAGCCATCGTCTCATTAACTCACGATCCGCGCATAGATGAGCTAACCATGATGGAAGCGGTCAACACTCATGCGTTTTACATTGGCATTATGGGGTCGGCTAAAAATACGGCCAGGCGCAAGACGCGTTTACAGACCATTGCAGGGTTGGATAACGATGAGCTCGCACGGATCATTGCGCCTGTTGGTCTGGCTATCGGAAGTAAAACCCCCGCGGAAATCGCGCTGTCTGTCATGGCCGACATCGTACGGGTAAAAAATCACTGTTAAGACGTTGCGTTGTCCGGCGTCACCATTACGCCGCCGGACAATCCGTGATCAGGTATTGGGTGTTAGCTGACAGAAATAGGTGCCGGAATACGGAACCGGCAGAAAATCAGTAAACAGCTGGCGCAGCGTTTTTTCAGGATCAATATCGTTAAAGAGCGCGGGATGAAGCGTTTTGGCAAAAAATTCTGCCGCGACAACGTGCCAGGGGCTGAGGTAAAAATTATGCCACAGGGCCGCCGCGTGGCCGTCCTGCAACGCCCGCAACGACTTCAGGCCCGTTTGTTGCGCGGTCAGTTGCCGCAGCGAGGCGCGCGTTTCAGCCTGCGTGATGGCAGGGCCAATACGCAGATCGGACGTATCATTACGATCGCCGCTGCCCGTTGCAAAATAGAAGTCCGGATTTGACGCAATCACCGTTTCTTCATTCAACCGGCCGAAAACGCCGGAAACCGTTTTGCTGGCAATGTTTTCGCCGCCGGCAAACGCCAGTATCTCACCAAGGCTGCCGTTTACCGACGTCACACAGCATTCATTTCGACGTCCCAGATGCAACTGCAGAAGTACGGTGGGCTTCTTCCCGCGAAACTGAGCGAGGCGCTGCGCAAGGGTCTGCATATGTTGCTGATAAAACGCATTAAAAGCCGAGGCTCGCTCACCCTGATCGAGCACCTCTCCCAGAATAGCTACGCTGCGGGTCGTATTTTCAAGGAGATGCACCCGCAGGTCGATTTTCACGACCGGGATATGCGCGGATTTCAGGACGCGCTCCAGCCGTTGTCCGGCCTCACTGCTGCGCGTCAGTGCCGGCAAAATTACCACATCGGGTTGTAATGCGATCACCTTCTCAGGGTTGATGTCATTTGATCCCTCCTGACCTAATGACGCGATATGCTGCATTTCAGGAAACTGACGCGCGAAAATATCCCATGTCTGACGATCGTACTTTTTCAGATCCTCGGGCCAGCCGACCAGCCTTTTGAAAGGGTTGCCGGGTTCCAGCAGTGCGTAGGTGTAAAGCATCCGGCTTTCGCCCAGCACAATACGCACAGGATGATCGGGAACGGTGACCTTATCGCCGTTGATATCGGTGATGGTTTTGCCCCAGCCCAGGCTACTGAAGGTGACAGCCAACAGCAGGAGCGTTCGTAGCAGGCTGCGCTTACAGAAATCAGAATTCAACACGGGCTTGTACCATCAGGTTGCGGGTTTCACCTTCACGTACGCGCAGGTTTCCGCCGCTCGACGTGTAATAGTGTTTATTAAACAGGTTATTCAGATTCAGTCGTATCTGTGTTTTCTTGCCCAGCAACGCGTTGTTCCAGGCAATAAAGCTGTCCGCTACGACATAATCCGGTAAGGTGAAACTGTTGTCAGGATCGCCAGCACGACTGCCAACATAGCGGGCGCCGCCGCCGACACGAAAATCACCGGGCACGTTGCTGACGATCAGATTATGGCTCAGGTAAAGCGCACCGGACTGCTCTGGTGCGTTCTGTAAGCGATTGCCATTATTCGCCGGGTTAATCCGGTCATCGACAATTTCAGCGTTGTCATAGCTGTAACTGGCACTGACATCCCAGTCCTGGACCACTTCACCATTAAGCTCAACCTCAACGCCCTGCGAGCGCGCCTTGTTGATCGGACGGTTAGTACCGTTGATGTTCAGTGTCATCCGCTTTTCATCGATTCTGTACAGCGCCAGCGAGGCGAAGAGGCGCGGAGAGAGTTGCCATTTGCTGCCAACCTCCCAGGTGGTGCCCTGCTCAGGCTTACTGACGTTTCCTTCATCATCGACATCCGTCGACGGAGTGAACGATTTACTCATGCTGGCATAGAGCGAAACATCCGGTGTGATTTTATAAATCAGCCCGGTTTGTGGCAGGAAGGTATTTCCCTCATCATTCAGCGTTTCAACGACCGGATTAAATCCTTTTGACGCGCGTTGTTCGTAATGTTGATAACGTCCGCCAATGACCGCAATCCAGTCTGGAGTAAGCGAAATACTGTCTTTTAAATAGACCGAACGGCTGTGGATACGGTTAAGGTTGTTAGCATTTGCCGTATTTTCGGTTGTGCTGTCGGTTACCGGTGACAGCAGGTCATAAGTGGGGTTGAGGTAGTTAAAGCGGCGGTCATTTTTGCCCTGATACTGGTGCGCCCGGTACGTCTGGTTCATTTCATAATCCGTACCGAAGACCAGCGCATGCGCCATGCCGAATATCTCCGGATTCCCCAGGACGTCCCATGACAGATATTTGGTTTGCTGATTAAATCCGCGATTGGCATCGGCCCGCCGGGTAACCACGCCGGTAGCAGGATTAATCGCCGTGACCCGAACTTCGTTATTGTCATAACGGCGCTGATTCCAGCCAAGCGTCAGGCGCGTGCTCCAGCTGTCGTTGAACTGCCAGTCGTAATGCGCGTTCAGTGCCTGATTACGTCCCCAGGCATGATTCGCTTTGTCATCCAGTCGCTGTTTGTAACCGACATCGAGTGGTGCGCCATTAATAAAAGCGGTACCGCGATCGTAAGGAATGTCATAACGATAGTCGCTGTAGCTGACCAACAGGCTGGCTTTCTCACCGTACCATTGCAATGACGGTGCGAGCAGAGAATGCGCATCACTGCCAAAATTGCGCCAGTAATCCTGACGCTGCTTCTCTGCGATGAGCCTGAAAGCAAAACCATTACCCAGCGGGCCGGTGACATCGAGCGTACCGGCTCCACCACCTTCACTTGCGTAGCGCCCACTGACGGAAGACTGCCATGAATAGCGTGGTTTTTTGCTGATGACATTGATGATACCGCCCGGATTTTGAATGCCATAGAGCAGAGATGCCGATCCCTTGAGTACCTCAACCCGCTCCGTGGTCGCATCCAGATTTAACCCCTGGCTGCTTCGTATACCATCGCGATATATCGAGCCATCAGAATTGCTACCGAAGCCACGGCGAACGAAACCGTCCTCTGTTCCTGCCAACGTGTTGGCTTCCGCAACACCACTGACGAAGCGCATCGCATCGCTCAGATTGCTGACCTGATAATCATCAAGCTGCTGTTGTGTCACGGTACTGACAGACTGGGCCTCGTCGAGACGCGCCGTCGGCATTTTACTGCCAACGCTGCTGGTGGTGGCTGCATAGCCCTCTTCACGGTCAGCATCGCTGGTGACGGTGACGGTATCATCCCCGGTGGCGGCAAGGCTGTTACCGGCCGGAAGCCAGGCGCTGGAACAGATCGCCACTATTAAAGCCTGCTGAAATCTGAGGTTCTTACTCTCGCCTGGACGTGTTTTCATTATATTTTTTCGCTGATCATCAAAAACAAAATAAACGTAAAGGCCACGTTAAACGTGGGGTTTTTTCGCCTTCAGGCGGAGGTTTTTGCGTCCGTCCTGGTAGACTGTTTTGTAATTGAGAATCATTCAACCATTGAGTGATGTAGTAGTAAATATAAAAACATTTATTTTTACTACATTTCCAGGAGAGTGTATTAACGATGATTTAACTGTTTTTATATTGTTAAGTCATTAATTTTAATGAATTAAAAAACTTATTCTGGTGAAGTGTATCCATGGGAAGAAGCATAACCTTGCTGTTCGTGAGGGAGAAAAGGCTTGCTGACTACAGCCGTGCGGGACATGCTTAGCGCAGGCGAAGCAAGAACAGTATCGTCGAAGGGGATTACCCTGTCAGGTTCACACATTATCGTTCAGGATTTAACGGGGGCGTGAGAGTGTTTCATCTCATCGGTGTTTTTAACAGTAATCAGCGTGACAGGCTTCCTTGATGCAGGCCAGAAGTCGTACAGATATATTGGGCGAGCGTTTGCGTTCGCGGGAACAGCAACTCTCACCCCGCCTGCTGGCTGTTGCACATTATCTTCACACCAACCGGGAAACGGTTCTGGACAGCACTGCCATGGATATCGCCCGCGCGAACAACACATCGGATGCGACCGTGATTCGCGCCATTCAGGCACTGGGTTTTTCAGGACTGCGCGATTTGAAAAACGTCCTTCAGGCCTGGTTTGGTCCCGGCCTCTCTTCAGAAGAGAAAATGCTGAGCACCGTCAATGCTATGACGCGGGATGTTTCGTCGTCGATAGACTTCGTATTGCAGGGGCATCTCCATGCGTGTCAGGTACTGGCCTCTGAGCAAAACCGCCAGGCGCTGGCCGAAGCGACGGGGTTACTGAGTGAAGCCCGCCAGGTGGCCGTTTTCGGGATTAACGCCTCGGGTATTCTGGCTGACTACACCGCCCGCCTGTTAAATCGCATCGGTTTGCCGGCCTTCTCACTTAACCGTTCAGGTATTGCGCTGGCGGAACAGATGCTGGCGCTGCAACGGGGCGATGTGCTGATCATGATGGCGCAAAAGTCGGCACATCGCGAAGGAACAACAGTGGTGCGTGAGGCCAAAAGGCTGGGCATTCCGATAATTCTTCTCACCCATGCGACCGACGCCTTCTTTGCCCGGGAAGCGGATGTGGTTATTGACGTGCCACGCGGCGGGGAAAAAGGGCGCATCCCGTTACACGGCACAGTGATGGTTTGCCTTGAAATGTTGATTCTCTCGGTGGCCGCTTCCCTGCCAGATCGTACGACTAAGACCATGAAACGGCTACAGGATTTCTACCGTGGTCTTAAGCCTGCCATAAAAAAATAAATCCTTCGTTCAGATGTCACACGACAAGAGGAGAGTTGAGCCAGTACATGGCTGGCGCAGCTTAACGCTTTCGCTCACCCTGCATCGCCTGGATGTGTTTCCTCAATACCCGGCGTGATCGGGTTTGCAAAAGTGGCTGACACTTTTCGGAATGGCTTAAAAATTTTTCGTTTTTGCGAACTCACGTCAGCTTTCGTCTGGAGCGTTCTTTAATCTGCGGCTATTACTCAGCCGTGATGTTTATTTGCTGTTCTTTTGATTTATCCATCCTTGTTATTTTCCTGAACGGAGCTGGTCATGAAGAAAAATCGTGCATGGTTTCCTGTGTCGTTCGTCGCGCTTGCCATCCTGGTAAGCCCACCAGCGGTGATGGCCTGGGACGGTCTTACCGTATTTGGCGACAGCCTGAGTGATACAGGCAACGTCGGCCGTTTTACCTACGATTCTGCCAGTCATCCACTCTATGATGAAATCATCGCCCGTGACGCGGGACTGATGCTGCAGCCGTCCTCTCAGGGCGGGAGTAATTACGCGGCAGGCGGTGCTGTGGCAGTGCCTGCTCTCAATCCGCAGTTTAATACCCAGGATCAGGTTGCCCGCTATCTGTCGTCAACGAATGGCCGGGCCGATTCCAACGGGCTCTATATTCACTGGATCGGCGGGAATGACCTGGCCGCTGCCACGCTCATTCCCAGCCCCTCGCTGGCGCTTTCTCTGGTTGACAACAGCGCCGGTGCGGCCGCCAGCCAGGTCAGCGCGTTACTGAATGCGGGCGCTGGTACGGTGATAGTGCCAACCGTGCCGAATGTCGGTGCGACGCCTGCCCTGATAGAAGGAATACTTCAGGGGGCCGGTTCCGCAGCGGTGGCGGCGGCGTTTCAGTCACTGAACGCGGCGACCACGTTCACTACGGCGGAACGGCAGCAGGCTATCCAGACGGCTTTCGGTCAGGCCGCTGCGCAGCTCTCTGCCATACCGGCGGTTCGTGACCTGATCGCACAACAGCTGTTCGCCACCTGGCAGCAGTTAAGCGATCAGGCGGCTTCTCTGACGGCCCGTTACAATCAGCAGGAAGAAAACGCGCTGGCGGCTGCACAGGGGAATATTGTTCGGGTCGATATTAATGGGCTTTTTAATGAAGTGATCGCCAGTCCGGCGCTTTATGGTCTTACTAACACCGCAGGCATGGCCTGTCCACCGGGCACCTCTTCCGCCGTCTGTACTTCGTCGACAGCGGGTTTCTCATCGCAACAGACTTTTTTGTTTGCCGATCGTCTTCATCCCAGCCCTGCGGTGCATGCCCTGATTGCTGACTACATTCAGTCAATCCTGGATGCACCAGCCCAGGTCGCGGTACTGACGCAGGCACCGCTGACGATGCTGCAGGATGTGCATAACACGCTGGACAGTCATCTCCAGCAGCAGCGCAGGCAACCCGCTGAAGCCGGAGAATTCACTGTGTTTGGCGGTTACGCCGGTCAGCACGCGCGCAACAAACGTGATGTTTTTAATGATGGCGACACAGATACCGCAAACCTGTCAGCCGGCATGGGTTATCAGCTGACCGACAACCTGCAGGCAGGGGCGTTGCTGTCAACGGCCAGCCAACGACAGCATCCCTCTGAACGTTATGATTACCGGCTGCACGGCAACATGGTGGCACTCTGGAGCCAGCTACAACTGATGGACAGACTGTGGGTCAACGCCGATATCCATTATGCGGATCTGGATTACGACAGCATTGAACGTCAGATAAAACTTGGCCCTGCGGTCCGCACTGAACAGGGCAGCAGTAGTGGAAAGCTGATGGGCACGCGGGTTCAAACCGGTTGGGATTTTCCCTTAAACGAGACGATTACCACGGGGCCTGTTGTCAGCTATGCGCTGGATTATGTGCGGGCCGACGGTTATCAGGAACGCGGCGACAGCAGCAGTGCGATGCGTTTCTCCGATCAAACACGGCATTCACAAACTGGGGCAGTGGGGTGGCGCATTGATACCCAGGGATTAGGAATCAATCCCTGGGCACAGGTCAGTTATAACCATCAGTTTGGCGACACGGATACGTCGGTGAGTGCAGGTCTGAAATCGACACGAACGGCTTTCCGACAAAGCCGTTCGAATCAGGATAAAGACTGGACGGATATAGCTGTAGGGGCCAATGTCCCCATCGGCGATGCGGTTAGCGCTTTTGCCGCTGTGTCGACGGTGGCGGGCGCGCGTGATTATCATGAGGTCACCTGGAACCTTGGCATGAGCGCGCGGTTTTAGCACCTGTCCGGTGCAGGCCTATGAGCGTCGCATCGATCAGGCCCGGGTCAGCGCCATCGAAAAAGGCGCGGGATGAGACTGATGTGTCACGTCGTCTGCCTGCACTTTCAGGTTCAAAACGCAGAGGATATGGCCCGATTTTACTGGCCGATGAAGGGGCCAAAAGTTTAATGCCTTCTGCTTCGCAAGCGAGAGCGGGTAAGGTATAGTGCGCGTTTTTGGAGGAACCATGCTGACGCATTCATCAACACGACTCAATAAATACATCAGTGAGAGCGGAATCTGCTCCCGCCGCGATGCCGATCGCTTTATCGAACAGGGCAACGTTTTCATCAATGGTAAACGCGCAGCCGTTGGTGCCCAGGTTTTTGCTGGCGATGTCGTAAAAGTGAATGGTCAGCTGATTGAGCCTCGTGATGAAGATGATTTGGTGCTGATTGCGCTGAATAAACCCACAGGCATTATCACCACAATGGAAGAGGGCGAACGCGATAACATCAGTGATTTTGTTAATCACAGTAAACGCGTTTTTCCCATCGGTCGTCTCGATAAAGATTCGCAGGGACTTATTTTCCTGACCAATCATGGCGATCTGGTCAATAAAATTTTGCGTGCAGGCAATAACCACGAAAAAGAATATGTCGTCACTGTTGATAAGCCCGTTACCGATGAATTTATTGCCGGTATGGCAGCCGGCGTTCCCATGTTGGGCACGGTAACCAAAAAGTGCAAAGTGAAGAAAGAAGCACCCTACGTGTTTCGTATTACGCTGGTACAGGGGCTTAATCGGCAGATCCGTCGTATGTGCAAACACTTTGGGTATGAAGTCACCAAACTGGAACGCACGCGCATTATGAATGTAAATCTCAAAGGTATTCCTTTGGGTGAATGGCGCGATCTGACGGATGATGAATTAATCGAACTGTTTAAGCTGCTCGAAAATTCCACTTCTGATGACAAATCGGCAAAAAAGACGCCGCAGAAAAAATCTCCTGCAAAAAAACCAGGGAATAGCCAACCTAAATCGGGCGTAAAAGCTGATGATAATCCCGCTTCACGCAAGCGATTTACGCAGCCGGGTCGCAAGAAAAAAGGGCGCTAAAAAGCGAAATGATAAACGGGCGTCAGATAATCGTGAGTGAGTATTGCCCTGAATGGGCGAATCATTTCTCTGCTGAGGCGGCTGTGTTAGCGGCGAGATTGGGTAAACACCTTGTCGCTATTCATCATATTGGTAGCACTGCGGTGCCAGGATTAGCGGCCAAACCGATCATCGATATTTTGCTGGAAGTGATTACTCATGATTCGTCTGACATTACGTCAGCGTTGTGCGCCTCTGGCTATCAGGCGCGTGGCGAAAACGGTATGCCAGGAAGACGCTATTATACCAAGGGCCTTCAGGGCCGCCGTACGCATCACGTCCATGCTTTTATCCAGGGCAGTCCAGATATCATCCGGCATCTGGCGTTTCGGGATTATTTGCGAAAATATCCAGACATCCGCGACAGCTATGCGGCAGTGAAATACGCCGCGCAACGTGACTGCCGGGGGGAGAGTAACGTTTACTGTGAATTAAAAAATGCGTTTGTTCAGACCCATCAGCAACGCGCACTAGCCCTCTATCCCTTCTGAATTATCTCTCTGAACGCGTCTTTATTTTCCTTTTGCAAAATTTAGCCTTGCCTGCACATTCAATGATGCAGCCTGATGCTTATGGCTACAGACGGCATCACAGAACGATAAGTAAGACGGTGCCCAAAAGGAAAGCGCAACGTCGCATAATCAGATGACGGCACCTTTTCAGTAGTAAAATGGCATGGCAGGATACGCTAAATTACAAAGGAGTGGGCCTGATGTTACTGAAAGGTATGAATGATCCGTTGTTCAAAGCGTATCAGCATCCCAAAGCAAGGCTAATGATAAGTCGTTTCAGAGGATTAGCCGGTGACCGGCGGCTTAGCGACTGGCAGGTATTTTGTATTCTGGTCAACGGCTTTACTAACTACTGGTATGTGCATTCAGGCAATTTCACCATCAATGTCACCTTAACCAAGACGCGTCAGTTCGATTTTATGCAGGATTTTTTGCATTTCACGGTGACGCTGGATGGCCTGTTAAGCGACGAGAATTTCCGCTGTCCCGACTTTATTTTGCCCCATTATGATGTGCCTTATGAATTTTGCCGTTGGCGGAGTAAACGTGGCTACGATTCGCAAACCACCTATGTGGGCAAACATGGTGTGAAGTCCCACAAAGGCCTGTTCATTGCAACTCATGATCCGATCAGAGATGAATATCAGATGAAATGGGAAGGCATTATTACGGTTTTTGATAAAGCCTTTTTTAAAATGGGAAACTTCAACACCACCTGCGATTTTTTAATCAACGATATTACCAAGACTATCCATGAGGGCGTGGTGAAACATCTGAGCCTGTATCGCGATCTGTACCATTATCTGTTTCCCTCACCCACAGAAGCGCGTATCCAGGCCCGTGATACGAAACGCCATCTGGCCAGAAAATAAATACCAGCAGGATAGTCCACGAGTACAGAACGGGGAGAAAACGCTTATCCCGGTAACTTCCATTTCAGCCAGGGATCGAGTTCCGTTTCTGTCATGGGTTTAATGTTGAAATATTCATAGGTAGCCTCACTGTTATCTGAGGTGACCACAGAGGCGGGACGATCGCTGTGGGCTAAAACAAGGAGGTTGAGCTCTTTGAGCGTCGTAAAAATACTGTGTGCGATAAGTCGGGAAGTAATATTTGCATGAATTTGGTTGGCCAGTGTTTTATCCAGTTTTATAACATCAGGCGGCATCCCGCGCAGATAGCGTATTTTGCGATAGCCTTTCGCGATATATTCCCATGTCATTGTGAATCCCATACGTCTTAGCATTTCCAGGCCCAGCATGGCTGAGGGGCTGTCAATGATATGCTCTTTTTGAACGATTTTGATGACCAGCATTGACACAGGTAAGGTTGCCTTAAGCATTTTTTCCGCCAGCTTTTCTGCAAACGCCCGATCTGTCACATCCCGCTCATGAATACTGATTGTGACAGGTAACTGAATAGGATGATTACGTAGACGTTTAAGCCGGGCAATAGTGCTGTCAATCAGCCAGGTCGTGAGTGTTGTGCCCAGCTCAGTCCCAACGGCCAGTGAAGTAAAGTTATCGGCTGCCAGCTCTCCACGTTGGGGATGATGCCAACGGATCTGCGCTTCGAGGCTAACCGGTTTACCACTGAGCAAGCAAACGTTGGGCTGGAAAACCAGATACAGTCCCTGGTTGCGCCGCAGCGCGTCTGCAAGATCACGCATTAAGGTGAAATCAGCGGGGGAACTCGCGTCTTTAATTCCATCACTAACAGCATCACACAGACGAACGGACGGACCGCTCACGCGTTCCAGCGCATTGACTGCCCGTCTGAGAGCGTCCTGGGGGAAGGTCTGGCCGGCGATAAAGTCGATCTGCGCGGTACAGGTCGCCAACGCCATAGTGAGGCCGTCGCCCATATCGGCATGAATTCCGTTTAACCGTTCCTCAACCCATTTTGCGCTAACGTGGCTTTCTGCACGGGTCAAAATCGCAAAGCGGCCAGTCGCGATCGTGTAAATCGACTCACCACTGGCAGGCCGAAGACGTAACCTTAACAGGGTGGCGACATCCTTAAGCAAGGACTCCAGCGACGCCATGCCCAGTGACCGGGACAGGTCGTAGGCGCGTGACATATCAATACAGTCGATAAGCACCAGACGGCGCAGTGCCGTGTCATTCAGCGTGGCAAGATGCAGAATGTCGCGAAAGAGACGTTCCCGATTGGCCATGCCGGTAACAGGTTCGATAAAGGCCGCCGAATGCCAGGCTTCAAGAAAGGCAACAACCAATCCAGCCAGTGACTCAATGATCTGTTTCTGCTGGTGGCTAAAAGTCCGTGGCACCGTATCCGTCAGGCATAGCGTTCCCAGTATCTGTCCATGAGCGTTTTTCAGCGGCGTACCGACATAAAAGCGAATATAAGGGGCATGGACAATCAAAGGGTGATGGGCATAACGCGGATCAAGTCGGGTATCAGGTGCAATGACCGTCGCATCACTTTCGACAACATGCCGGCATAAGGCCTGTTCGCGCGTCGTGTCACTCAGCTCAATATTGTAATTGGCACGCACACTATGCTTATCGTCATTTAAGACAGCGATATAACTTCCATAAATACCAACTAACTGACATGCCAGACGTAAAAACTTTTTCAGCACCTCATCCCGGCCTCTGTCTGAGAAGCGCAGTGACTGTGTTGTTCTGGTGCGGTGATATTCCTTGTCGCCAGGTTCCTGAGCCATTGCCGCTCCTGCCCATATGCTGAATGATATTGCAAAAAATAATTGTACGTTGATTTTAAAAAATAAAAGCCAATCACTATAAAAGGCGAAAGCAATTAATGCGTTGCGATGTTAAACCGTCATGGAATAACCATTTTACGTCCTGGGTGAAGGCCGTTCATTTTTTTGAGTTAATGCGTATTGATTAATACGGCAGGTGAGGAAAGAACAGAAACCCTGGAGCCTCGGACGAAGATTTTATTTTCGCTTACGATTTTTTATAAGGCAAATTTCTGGCTGCGATACATTTCCCGACGTGCTCCGTGCGGCATGTCGGGCCGGCTTCAGGTGGATAAATCTGCAAGCCCAGAAGCGCGAGTCACCGGCAGGTGGGTTAAAACCTTTTAAAACATAGAGTTAAAAATAAATAAAAGCGCACTCATTCGCAGTTAAGAAAATATCTCTTTTAAAAGAGGTCAGGGCAGCAATCGTTCCCCGCTGAAAAAGTAACGATAATTAATGAGAAGTTTTTCCGGGTTTACCTTGTGTTATTTTGTCTCGCGCGCCATCACCGTTCATCCCTGATGCAATTTAATGTAAATTATTGCGTCAGTCCGCGCACCGAGACCTGCATGTTAAAGGAATAACTGATAAGCTGACGACTACAATCACGTTGATGTTGGAGATGCCCTTTGCTGACCACAATAATTTATCGCAGCCATATCTCGGATGACGTTCCTGTTAAGACGCTACCCGGAATGGTGGATGATGCCAGCATACTGAATGCGTCTCATGATGTGACCGGTATTCTGTTGTTCAATGGCACGCATTTTTTCCAGTTACTGGAAGGCCCGGAAGAGGGCGTGCTTGCCATTTATCAGCGCATTTGTGCTGATCGACGTCACCATAACCTGGTCGAGTTGATGCGTGATTATGCGCCCTCGCGTCGGTTCGGTAATGCCGGCATGGAATTATTTGATTTACGTGAGCATGATCGTTCCACTGTGCTTCAGGCGGTGCTGGATAAAGGCACGTCGAAGTACCAGTTAACTTATGCTGACCGCGCGTTGCAGTTCCTGCGTACCTTTGTTGAGGCGCGTGAGAAAGAGAATTACTTCGAGGTATTGCCCTCCGAATACTGGGAATTCATTCCGGAAAGCACCACTGCCAGCAAGGTGACGCCTTCGGTATCGGGTATTACTTTCCGTCCCGTCGTCGATCCGCTTGCCCGTCAAGTAACGGCGATTGAGGCGATAGCGGACGCACGGCTTCGTCGTACTGAACAGCGCGATTCGTCAAAGCAGTTACATGATGCCGATCTTGACGCGGTGATTACAGCGTTCAGGATGGCCGGGCGGGCCTGCCCGGACGAGATGACGCTGTATGTCAGTCTGCTGCCTATGACGCTGGTTGTCGTACCTGATGCGGTTCAGACCATTGTTGCGGCCATAAATGCTGCAGGGCTGGTCCCTGAGCAGGTGGTGATTGGTGTCAGCGAAACGGAAGTTATTTCACGCGTGGAAGCTTTTTCGGTTGCCGTCAGGGAGCTTAAGGCTGCGGGCATCAGTCTGTCCGTCGATAATTTTGGTGCCGGTTCCGCCGGGCTCTCGTTATTGACACATATTCAGCCCGACCGGATTCGCATTGACTCAAGTATCACTTCCGATGTTCACCGCAGTGGTCCGAAACAAGCCGTGGTTCAGGCCATTATAAAATGTTGCTCTGCCTTAGAGATTACGGTCATTGCTGCCGGCATCGTGAAAGCGGAGGAGTGGATGTGGCTGGAAGCGGCGGGCGTGATTAATTTCCAGGGCAGTTTATTTGCTCCTTCAGGTGCGCTTCATTCAGACACGGTGGCCTGGCCGGAATATCGAAGCGCGATGTAAGGTCCGGTTAATATTATATGTCACGATAAAGACATCGTATCACTCGCAGCAGGGACCGCTGCCGTTTTGATTGCGTCAGCAGTGCTCCAGATACCGCATTCAACCTGTCCCGACTTCACGCCTGAATCAGTCATCTCGCCTTTCACATCAAATTTTTACCGTCCTCGTTTCAGACGAAGTGGGACGAAACCTTATATTCATCTAAGAGCATTAACACGCCGTCGCTCGCTGAGAAGTCATGCTGAACAGAATGCTTTCGCGATGAGAGTATGCATGGCGCAGGAAAGCGGATCACCGTCACTTCAGTCGTGCAGTGAGGAATCCAAAGGTATTTACTCACCCGTGAGCTGAGTCAATCATCTTCTCAGTATTACCTGGACAGAAAAATCGCACTTTGCGATCATATCTGCATGATCCAAAAAAAGAAAACGCCCTGGTCAATGTGAAGATGAAAGAAAACAGTCGCTTAGAATCGATAATGAATTACCTGAAAGGAAATAATCTGGTAACGGTTGAACAGCTTGTTTCGGTCACAGGCGCTTCTCCTGCCACTATCAGGCGTGATCTGGTTAAACTCGATCAGGAAGGAGTGGTCAGCCGCACGCACGGGGGCGTAACGCTTAACCGCTTTATTCCATCGCAGCCGACCACGCTGGAAAAATCGTCACGGAATCAGCCTGAAAAACATGCTATTGCGCGCGTTGCAGCCACCTTCATTAAAGCAGGCGATGCTGTAATCCTTGATGCAGGGACGACGATGTTTGAGCTGGCCCGGCAAATTACCCATATGCCGCTACGTGTGATCACCAATGACTTACATATTGCGCTGTTCCTCTCCGAGTTTAAGCAGATTGAAGTAACCATCATTGGTGGGCGAATCGATGAAAGCAGCCAGTCCTGCATTGGCGATCACGGTCGAAAGATGCTGAACAATATCAATCCTGACATTGCTTTCCTGAGTGGTAATGGATGGGATATGACGAAAGGCGTGACATCGCCCACGGAAGAAAAAGCGGCTCTGAAACACGATTTGATCATCAATGCGAGGCGACGTGTTTTGCTGGCAGACAGTTCAAAATACGGTGCCTGGTCTCTTTTCAATGTGGTTCATCTGGATGCGCTGACGGATATTGTCACTGACGCTAATCTGGACGCAGACGTCAGGAAAGCGCTCCTGTCCAGCAGCGTGCCTGCGTTGACTATCGCTCATCCTGCCTGAGTTGCCTGCATTATTTTGCCAGTAACAACTTACAAAAACTGATGGGCGCAGAAGCCGCAACGATGGGGCCCAGAGAAATGCGGTCAACCCGCATTTTCTGACTCGCCCGGTGGCGGCTGAAAGCGGTGATCGCGTGTTGTGATGATTGGGTCTCGCTTAAATCACGCGCTTGTCGCATCACATCAGTGATTCAGTAAGTGCAGAGCCGGGACAAATGCTAACAACCACAATGGACGGCATCGGTATGCGTTGACGATGAAAAGTGACCGAATCGCTTATCTTTCTGCAGAGCGGGTGGTCACGCCACACGCATCATGGCAGCGCCAGGCAGTGTCTCGAATCAAACTAAACATGGATAGATGAAGTGTTGATGCTACAGGGTGAAGAGCAGGGCTGACTAAGGGAGGATCAGTGTGTAACATGAGTCTCGCAGCGTTGACATGAATGAAGGTGAACGGGGGCGTGCCAGGACGGGGATTTACAGATGTGTAAGTATGAATGCGTCACAACGGTTATTCTTCCATTGATGGTCTGAGGTAGAGCGGCGTATCGCCTTCTTCGTAGTGTTTCGGATGCCACACCATCGCGCCATTTTCATCGCCAATAAACGTCATACCTAATGGTTCAATGATCGCATAGGGCTGTGCGAACGCAGCACGGTAAACCCGTATCTCTTTCGCCATTGCCACAACCTGATCTGAAAATTCGTCGGGGTGGCTGAAAATGTAATTCAGTTGATCGTCAGTCAGCATACTTCATTTCCTGAGCAACCCAGACCTGCTGGCGCCAACTGGCAGGGTTGTTTAACCTGTTAATCGAGTTCAGCATTGGCATTGTTCCGCCAAGGCAATAAGTGTACCAATTATCAGCGTTTCAGCCCATCATTACCGTCAGGGCGTCGTTTAATAAGCGAAAAGAAAAGCTGTTCAGCATACCGTAGCCGGCGATAGCGGGCTAACGTCCATTTCCTTATGCTTTCAGCCAGAAGTCTGCTGACATTTATCGTGTCTGCAGACACTAAGATGCCTGAACTGTTCTGTATTCCTCGCGCCATCACGAAGCCCCCGACCGTGTTTGTTAATCTTTGCTTCCATAACTTTACATTTTGCATTTAATTAACGTCTGTGCCGTCAGGATGTTTTGCCATTATTAAGTTCTTATCTCTGACAGAAAAGCTTAAGTAATATTTCATAACGGCAGTCTTACAGGCGCGCAACAGGTAATAACTGAATGCGCATTCATTACTGAGAGAGGCAGCCTGTGGCAAGATGAAGCGTCGGGAGAAAAAACCGCTTAATGTGGACCAATACCCTTAATGGGGTAAGCTGATCGATTATTGTGCCTGAACATTGACAGCGATGTCGTCTCCTCACCAAAAGTGCCGCCTGCGTGTCGGGCATAACGCAGAACGTTGTGACATTTACGGTTAAAAATGACTTAAAACCTTTTCTTGCATGTTATACAGTCTCGCATGGCCTCTTGTTTGCTATAAATTGTCGGTCAATGTGGCGCTAAATATTTAAAATTAGGCTAAATTGTTTTCTGCGTTTTGCACCCGCACATGGGGAGGCTGTTGTGCACGATAATCAAAGTGGCAATGAAGAAAATCGTCTTAAAGCGGTTAAAGCACTTTTGTCACCTGATGTAACCAGGGATGAGGTGCTGGAAAAATTTGTACAGCTTGCCGCGCAGGCACTCGGCATTTCGGGCAGTTTTATCTCAATTATTGACGACAAAAATCAATACATTAAAGTTTCCCGCAACTTTAATCTTAAAGCGTCGTCACGTGATGTTTCCTTGTGTCGACATGTTATTGATGGCGACGGCCAACTGGTCATTCAGGATACACTGCAAGACAATCGGTTCTCTTTCCATCCGTTAGTGGAAGGCGAGCCGCATATCCGCTTCTATGCGGGTGTGTCATTATGTAATGTTGAAGGGTTGGTTCTGGGCACGTTATGCGTCACAGATACGCAACCCCATACCTTTAACGATGCGCAACTCGAAACCTTAAAGTCGTTAGCGAGGCTGGTCACCTCATTTCTGGATGCCTGGAATCTGGCCAGTTTTACTGACCTGATTACGCATCTTCCTAATCGCCCGCGGTTGTTGCGTGATATGCAGCAGCTGGCCGTGAGCAATCCTGATCGACGCTTCCGCCTTATTCTTATCGACTGCATTGATATTCCGCATGCTTATGAACTCTCGCGCACCTTTGGTATCGCGCCGGTAGAAAACCTGCTCCGGCAAATCGCCGGCCTGGTCAGTGCGCGCCTCGAACTTGAGTCCGATGATATGCTTTATTCATTTGCACCGGGTCGGTTTGCCCTCATCCAGCCCTATCTTGAAGGGTACACGGCACAAAGCACGATTGATGTTCTCAGGGATTTGAAGGCGGATTTAGCGGATAATATCACGATCGATATCGACGTTTATGCAGGTGAAACAGAGTTTGTTTCCCGAGAGATAGATGCCAATGAAATCGTTCGTCAGGCGGTAAGCGCACTGCATGAATGCATTTATCAGAATTGCGGTGCCATGACCTTCGATCATGCTTATGATTCGCGCCGCACGGATGATTTTCTCATCATGAATGATTTGGCACAGGCGCTGAAAAAAGACGAAGGTCTTTATCTGGCTTATCAGCCCAAAGTGTGTTTAAAAACCGGCAAAACCGTGGGGCTGGAAGCGTTGATCCGGTGGCATCACCCGGAACGAGGCGAGCTGTTCCCTGCCGATTTCGTTCCCCTGGCTGTAAAAACAAACCTGATCTCGGTGCTGACGGACTGGGTCATCGATCGTGTCATCGTTCAACTCAAAACGTGGAAACAGGAATATCAGTTAATTCCTGTCTCAGTTAACGTCAGTGAACGTGACTTTTCACGCCCCGGCTTTGCGGCAGATTTGGCCAGTAAAATGCAGGCTGCTGATTTGCCTACGTCCTTTATGGGCGTGGAGTGCCTTGAAAATGAACTCATTACAGAAAGCCATGTTGCTATAAACGGCCTGGAAGCGCTGAGAACCGAGGGGTTTGTTATCTCTCTGGATGATTTTGGCACAGGCTACAGCAACATCAGCTATTTACAGGAAATTCCCTTAGACGTTATCAAAGTTGATATGTCTCTGATTAACCGCATGGACAACGATCAGGCGTCCAGAGTGATTGTCAGAAGCATTATTCAGATGTTGAAGGAGCTGAATTATACGGTTCTGGCGGAAGGGGTCGAAACCGAAGCGACGCTGAGTCTGCTGAAGCAATATGGTTGCGACCAGATTCAGGGCTACTTTTTTTCTAAACCGCTGCCAGCCAGCGAGATTGAACACTGGCTGCTGCAAAAATAACCGGACCAGAAGGCGACAGTATTATCTGTCGCCTTATCCCTTTAAATGCTTCACCGCCGTCGCGTCTGGCCACGTCTCGTGGCTGCACACCGACTCAATCCAGATCGCGGCCATTGCTGGCGATGACTTTCTTGTACCACCAGAACGATTTTTTCCGGCGTCTTTCCAGCGTCCCGTTACCGTGGTCGTCCCGATCAACATAGACAAAACCATAGCGCTTGCTCATTTCACCGGTTGAAGCCGCCACCAAATCAATGCAGCCCCATGTGGTATAACCCAGTACGGGAATACCGTCGCCAATCGCGTCAGCCATGGCGCGAATATGCTCACGCAGGTAGCTGATACGATAATCGTCTATGATTTCGCCTTCTGGTGTTAACTCGTCACGTGCACCCAGACCGTTCTCGACTAAAAACAGCGGTTTCTGATAGCGGTCGTACATCATATTCATGGTGATGCGAAGTCCAAGCGGATCAATGCCCCAACCCCATTCACTGCGTGCGATGTGCGGATTAGTCAGCGATTTGACGACATTGGCTGCGCTGCTGTTCTGGTCATGCATATCAGCAGATGCGCAGCGAGAGGCGTAATAACTGAATGAAACAAAATCGACAGTGTTTTTAAGGATCTCCGCATCGTCTTCCGCCATAATGATCTCAATGCCTTTCTCTCGAAACAGACGCGCGGAATACGCTGGGTAGGCGCCACGTGCCTGCACATCGATAAAAAACAGATTTTCACGATCCTTTTGCAGTGCCGCCCAGACATCGTCGGGTTTACTTGACCAGGGATAAAAATTGCCGCCTGCCAGCATGCAGCCTACCTGGTTGGCCGGGTTGACCTCATGAGCAATTTTCGTTACCAGCGCACTGGCAACCAGTTCATGATGGGCGGCCTGATATTTAACCTGCTCGGTATTTTCACCCGGTTCAAACACCAGCCCAGCGCCTGAAAACGGACTATGCAGCATGATGTTAATTTCATTGAAGGTAAGCCAGTATTTCACAAGGCCGTCGAATGCCTCAAAACAGCTTCGTGCATAGCGTGCGAAAAACGCGATCATTTTACGATGACGCCACGATCCATATTCCGTTACCAGATGCATCGGCACGTCAAAATGGCACAGCGTCACCAGTGGCTCAATGCCATAGCGACGACATTCGGTAAACAGATCACGGTAAAACGCCAGCCCCTGCTCGTTGGGCGTTAATTCATCTCCACGAGGGAAAAGTCGGCTCCAGGCGATAGAGGTGCGAAAGACGGTGAATCCCATTTCTGCCATCAGCGCAATATCTTCGCGATAGCGATGATAAAAGTCGATAGCGGTATGGCTGGGATAAAATTCATCATCGCGCAGTGTGACGCGTTTTTCCTGCCCCAGTTTCACCGGCATGCGTGCCGGGCCAAGCGGTAACATGTCAACGGTCGTTAATCCTTTCCCGCCTTCAAGAAAGGCGCCCTCTGACTGGTTTGCGGACAGGGCACCGCCCCATAAAAATCCTTCCGGGAATACTGACTCAGACATGACATCCTCTTTGATACTGTAATCATTAATTAACTGGCGTTAACCGCGTTCGCTTTTTCTGCGGTGACGACGGACGAGGGCGCAGACGGCTGGGTCGTTTCAGGGATATCTTCAAACCCCAGAATGAGAGTAAGAATGAACGACAGCACGACAGAAAGCACCATTACCGCCACGACCCAGACAATCGACAGGGGGTTGGACGGATCAAAAAACTGCACGCTGGTAAATAATCCTGGCGAAGCCATTGAATGGCTGGCAAGCCCGCCGATTCCGGCAATGGCACCGCAGATAAAGCCACTCATCAGGCTGGCGATTAATGGACGTTTCAGGCGCACGGCGACACCGTAAAGAGCAGGCTCAGAAATACCGGCCACAATAGCGGAGGCCGCGGCTGCAAGCGCCGTTTGGCGTAATTCGCGGTTTTTCGTTTTGAAGGCGACGGCCAGCGACGAACCGCCAAGTGATAAGTTGGCCCCAATTTCTGAAGGCATCACCATGCCTTCTTTACCTGTTTCTGCAATCGTCTGGATGATGGTAGGGGTAAAAACCCGGTGCATGCCGGTCATTACCAGTAGCGGCCACAGCCCGCCCATGATGGCCACGGAAAGCCAGCCCAGATAGCCGTGAATGGTGTAGACCAGCGCAGAGATACCGCTGCCGATCCAGATGCCAATGGGACCTATTAATACAATCGCAATCGGTGCCGCAATCAGCACAATCAGCATCGGCTTAAGGAAGTTTTTGGTGACGGCAGGCGTAATCCGATCCACGCCACGTTCGATATGGGACAGAATCCACGTCATCACAAGCGCGGGGATCACCGTATAGGTATATTTCACCGCCGTCACCGGAACAGAAGCAAACTCGACATGCTGGCCTTGAGCTGCTTTGGCCATTAAATCGATGAAAGTGGGGTGCACCAGGACGCCGGCAATAGCAATCGCCAGTGACATATTGGTTTTAAATTTCAGTGCGGCAGAAGCCGCTACCATGACCGGTAAAAAGAAGAATGCCCCATCCCCGATAACGTTCAGGATGATCAGCGTGGACGAGCCTTTGTCAAAAACGCCCGCCATATCCAGAATCATGGCCAGCAGTTTGACCATCGATCCGCCAATGATCGCCGGAATCAGTGGTGACATGGTACCGACAAGCGCATCGAGAATACCGGCACCAATGCTTTTCAGCGTGATACGACGTTTAACTGGCGCAGCGCTTTCAGCCTGCGGTTGACCGAGCGCCAGAACGGCCTGATAGGCTTTGGCAACATTATTCCCGATGATCACCTGATACTGTGTATCGGTATGCACGACGCCCATGATGCCGTTGACGGCCTTCAGGGCCGCCAGATCGACACTGTCGTCGTCTTTCACGACAAAACGCAGGCGCGTCATACAATGCGTAATGGCGCTAATGTTGTTCAGGCCACCTAAGGCGGTAACGATGGCCTGTGAAATCCCGGCATAATTTCCTGACATGATGTTTCTCTCGTAGGGTAGAGGGAAGTGCGTTCTGGTTTCCGCTCATGACGGCTGCCTTATTGTTTTACGTCTTTCGCCAGGGGAACGTTGCGTGACCACTGACGATCGGCACGGCAAAATAGGAAACCGGTTTCACAAAATCATGAAGCTGTTTTGGGGCTGACACAAGCGCCAATAATCACCCTGTGTTATTTCTGTGATTAAGGTCACTGTCAATGATCTGGCGCGCCCTGTGGGCTGGCGTGTAAATATTTCAAATAATGAAAGACTTAGGTAGACTGCTTTCAGGCTGAGAATTCTGGCGATCCTCATATGACAACGATTTCAGAAGTGGCAAAACGCGCCGGTGTCTCAAAAGCAACGGTTTCCCGGGTATTGTCGGGCAACGGTTACGTCGGCAAAGAGAAACGTGAACACGTTTTGCAGGCTATCGCTGAAACAGGCTATCGGCCCAATTTACTGGCCCGTAATCTGGCAAATAAAAGTACACAAACCATAGGGCTGGTGGTGACTAACACACTGTACAGCGGCAATATTTTCAGCGAGTTAATGTCGCATTCCGCAAGGATTATGGAGCAGCAGAATCGTCAGTTAATTCTGGCTGACGGGAAGCACACTGCCGCTGAGGAGCGCGCGGCGATTCAGTTTTTGCTCGATCTGCGCTGCGATGGCATCATCATCTATCCGCGCTTTCTGAGTATTGATGAACTGGATGCTATTATTTCCGACCACAAACAACCCATTCTGGTAATCAATCGCCGCCTGCGCATTCATGAAAGTTTTTGTGTATTCAGCGACCAGCAGGCAGCAGGGCGGCTGGCTGTCAATCATCTGCTTGAACAGGGGCATCGTGATATCGCGTTTATCACCGGCTCGCTGGATTCTCCTACCAGTCAGGAACGACTTTCCGGTTATCAGGCTGCATTAAGCGCGGCGGGCATTGCGCCTAATCCCCAGCTGATTGTGCAGGGTAAGTGGACCGCACAAAGCGGCATGCTGGCGGTCAAATCCCTGCTCGCCGGCGGCGAGTTTTTCAGCGCTATCGTAGCCAGCAACGATGAAATGGCAATTGGTGCCATTAAACAACTCACGGAAAACAACATTGCTGTACCGGCCAGAGTTTCGGTGATAGGTTTTGATGACATCCCGCTGGCTCCGTATGTGATTCCCTCGCTTTCCAGCATGAAGTTTCCGGTTACCGACATGATCAATGAAACTATCAACCGGCTGGTCGCCATGCTCGATGGCGGCGAGTTAATGCAGCGTAAGCCTTTTATCGCCAGTCTGGTTTCGCGCGATTCTGTCAGCGTCGCACCCTGAAACCGTCAGCCACCTTTAAGCGATCGTCACCGGTATCACCTCGGTGCCTTGCTCTGTAAGCCGGTTCACGGTATCCGCGGGCAAGCCGTGTTCCGTGATGACATGACGCGGCGCATAACCGGGCGATAAAGGATAGGGATAAAGCTGTCCGAATTTACTGCTGTCTGTCAGGACATAGCTCTCAGCGTCTTTTGCCAGGACAGCGTCCACCACGTCACACCGTAGCATGTCGCGACCGGTAAAACCGGTTTCCGGGTGCCAGCCATCAGCACCAATAAACGCTTTATGAAAGTGGGTCTGCTGAATGCAGTAACGCGTCAGTGGCCCGGTCATCGATTCACTGCTCTTTTGTAACCGGCCTCCCAGCACAATGACCTCACAATCGGCTTCTTTCAGCAGATGAGCGATATAGTGACTGACGGTGATAAGCGTCAGATTTTTTCGACTGGCAAGCGCAAGTGCCAGTAAGGCATTCGTACTGCCGCCCTCGATAAAAACTGATTCGCCCTCATTGACGCGTCCGGCGGCATAACGGGCGAGAGCCTGTTTGATGCTGAAACGTGTGTTCATCCGTGTGCTCACATTATCACTGTCCAGGGCGATGGCTGCACCGTGAACGCGACGTAACACGCGCTGCTGTTCAAGTTGTGTTAAATCCTGCCGTATCGTCACCTCAGACACACTGACAACGCGAGCCAGTTCACTGACGGTGATGCTGCCACGCGCATTGACCAGTTCGATAATTTTTTCCTGGCGCGTATTCATACCGGCTCCCTTTATCCTACTGAACCAAAGCGGGCATTAACCCGCTTACTCTTTTTTATCAGGACTGGCACAGGCTGCGTTTCCCGAGTGGGTTAAGGTCGGCCAGGGTAAAGCGATTCTTCCAGTCAGCTTCGTAATGCTCCGGTGGGAAATCCGCAGGGGAATGACCTTGCTTTAGCGCATGCGCCACATGATGCGCATACGCGCGGTTTTTATCGCACATCGGCGCAGCAGGAATATACATCACATTTCCCCAGCCTTGTTGGTTTTCGACCGGCGCGACCGCGTGAATAAGGTCACAATGCCACCAAACGGAATCGCCGGCGGTAATAGCCGGTACCGGGCATAAGCCCTTCATCAAATGGGGATGCCATTTTTCATTAACAGGCAGGACGCGGCCGGGTGCGACACCGCACAGTTCATCTTCCGGCACATCGGAGAGCAGTGGACGTAACAGAAGATAGGCCATTGCCATGGGGACGGGCACAACGTGAAGTAAACCCTGACCCGGGATCATATCGGACAGCGCGGTCCAGCCCTGGAAAGTGCGGAAGACAGAACATTTTGTGGTGTCCGGTACATCGTATTCATCGACGTCGCTGCGGTGAGCGGCATTCCAGGGATCGTAGCGATCAATATCCCCGTTAAAAACGGCGTGAAAGACGCGTTGATAAGCAGGCAACAGCCACCGTTCCAGCGCGCCTGAATCGGTATGCGCACCCAGTCCCTTTGACGTGGTGCCCGGTAGCCGTCGACGAATACGGTCTGGATAGAGGATATTCACGTCAGGATCAAACCATCGCTGCCCCTCCGATTCATAGGTCCATAACCGGTTCAGAAACGACTGTACCTGATGCATTTCCGGGCGTTGACGGGCCTGCATTTGAGCCTGAGACCAGTAAATGGGGTAAATTTCTGGACGGGATGCCTCAAGACTGCCGAAAAAATTGTCTCCTGGCCCGCGGTACTGTGCATCAAACTGGTTTTCATCCAGATAGCGCAATATGTCGGCATCCCAGGCCAGTGCCTGCTCACGGGGGAAATGCTGCCGGACGACGACACAGCCGCGCCGCTTGATACGCGCCCGCGTTTCCGGGGAAACCGTGCCTGAGGCTATCGCCTCGCCCGTGACGATGGGCCAGGCGCTCCCGGTTTGAGCCTCTTCCAGCCTGGCTTCGGCAATGGCTTCTTCTGTTTTCTGACAGACTTGCCGAAATACGCGCTCAACGTCACCGATCTGCTCACGTGCGCGCTGCTTAAAGTTACGGATAGAGGCAGAGACGTCCTCAGGAAGTGGGGTGTAGTGAAGTCCTTCGCGCATAGATTAACCTCTTAACAGATGATGTTATTTCGAATGAAATTTATGTAACCTTCATTCGAAGATGATGGTCATTATTAACAGAGCTTTAACTTTCAATCTGGGCGCGACGGCACAATTTGCCATAACAGGCGGAAATTCAGCGTTTGTAACTTTCAATAATCCTTACAGCGAGTAAGCTTAACCACACAGTTAGCCTGTTAAGGCCGGGAGCAAAGGGGGAGTAAAATGGCAGTAAGGATGATTGCAGTGGATATGGACGGTACCTTTCTTGATGAAAACAAGCAGTACAATGTCCAGCGCTTTTCACGCCAGTATGCTCTGCTCAAAGAAAAAGGTATTCATTTTGTGGTCGCCAGCGGCAATCAGTATTACCAGTTACAGCGATATTTTCCTGACATCAAAAATGAAATTGCCTTCGTGGCAGAAAACGGTGCGTGGGTGTCGCATGGCGATGAAGTAATATTTTGTGGCGAGCTGGCAAAAGAAAGGGTACACAGCGTACTCGATATTCTGGCCAGAGAACCGGATATCAGCGTCGTTGTTTGTGGCCGCAAAAGTGCTTATGTTCATGCGTCCATGCCGGATAGCGTGATCGGCATGCTAAAAAATCATTATTACCGACTCGAGAAGCGCGACAACCTTTACGATATTGATGACACTGTCTTTAAGTTCTCGCTCAATCTGGCGCACGAAGGGATTGAAAGCCTGATGACGCGTTTGCATACCCAATTGGGCGAAATCGATCACATCATGCATCCCGTTTCCAGCGGTTATGGCTTTATTGACCTGATTATTCCGGGTTGCCATAAAGCACACGGTATCGCTTTGCTTCAGCAAAAATGGGGCATTAGCGATTGTGAAGTGGTGGCTGTCGGCGACAGCGCGAATGATATCGAGATGTTACGTCAGGCCTGCTTTAGTTTTGCAATGGCCAATGCGGGTGAGGCTGTCTCGGCTGTCGCGCGTTTTAAAACCGAGAGTAATACGGACGAGGGCGCGCTGAATGTGATTGCCCGCGTTCTGGCTCGTGAATTTCCATTCGACTGATTTCACTAATCAGACATCAACCAACCCAAATCAAGTCTTGCGGAAACCATAGGTGACGTTGTCACTTGTAGCGATGTTTTCAGGGGCTGCTCACTCATCGTGAGCAGCCTCCCTGACGAGCCTGAACGTAAGCTGAGCATCAACGAGGCATAATATAGTTACAACATACTTTAAGCGTTTTAGGTTATCCATGGCATTAACCTATGTGCCTGTTTCGCCTGCCAGATGCAAAGGCTGGCCCGATGCATATCGGGCCATGGAAGGTTAGCGATCGGCTTTATTTTCATCAACACCGGAGGGATCGTTTTCAGCCTCTGACTGCCACGGTTTCAGGAGCTGAATATCCAAAATGACATAAACCATCGTACTGATAAACAGTGAAATGACGCTACCAAACACACCGCTGGTAGTGAAGGTAAGGTAGTTATAGATGATTAACCATGTGAGGCAAATGAACATCGCGAGCGCCAGCATGATGGATGAAAGCGAGTAGTTGCTGGTACCCGCGCCTTGCTGATGCGTCAGTTTAAATACATGACCTGTGGTATACCTTTCCAGAATCAAAAGTGTTCGTTGCCAGTTACGGCGTTGACGTGACCCCGCGCGCACAAGAAACAGGTAAAGCACAGAAATAAAAAAGCCGGAAAAGGCGATAAGCACCGGCACGGCTTCTAACGCGTATTCAATACTTTTGTGACTCGCCCCGGCGGGACTCAGGTCCAGCGTCAGTGATGCACCCAGCGCCGCATAGAGAAAAACGAACAGGGCCAGAAACGTGATCGTCCGTTTCCAGTCTGCTTCAGCCTCATGATTTTTTTGCTGTAGCGCGACAGTATAAGCGCGATCAATGTGTTCAGCGTGGGGAGAGTGCATCTCAATGACGTCAACGGGTTCGTCCAGAAGTGCGGTGATAAATGGTTTGTGATCGTCAGGCAGGGGGATTTTCATTATCCAGATTCTCGTTGTTAATTTTCGCTTATTTTAGCTGTCCTGAGACGAAATGATACTCACGTTCCAGGTTAAAATGCGTTAAAAGGCAAGCAAATGCCTTTTATTCATCCGGCTTGTTGTACACTGCCGATGATCCCACGACGAGGAAAGCGACGATGAATGACAAGAAAATGATTTCCATCGATCAGTTCAGCGATGAAGAGCGACTTGCCGTCAATGAAGTGCTTCATCATTTGATTGAAAAATACCGCCAACGTACGGGTAAAGAACCGGACGTCAAAAAAGAGAAAGCGCTTAACCTTGAAGCGCGTCAGCAGGTGATGGCGGATAAATTGCTTAAAGAAAAGTTAAAAGCAGAAAAGGAAAACAAAAAACCTGTCCGAAAAAAGAAACCGTCCTCACTGACTGCCAGTGAAGTCAGCGATTTTAACTGGTCTGCGTCGGTCGCGAAGGGCCGCAGGAGATAGCGGCAATGTATTGCTAAATTGACAGCCTGATGCATGACAATGAGGTGATGTTGCGCGTTGGGCTTAAACGTATTTTTTAAAATGCGGGCAGCTAAAATTTTCTCGTCAGAAAAAATAATAAATAAAGCGGAAAGAATCTTAAAAAGTCATGCTGCCTGCTCTTTTTGTAGATAAACTGCATTATATAGACTGCTAATTACGCCTTCGAATGACCTATTACTCACCCGATGATAATCATCTCAAAATGCGATCGACGCGATTTGTTCGTCGCATGTTCGCAATGCGTCAATTAGGGACGATTTTATGTGCCATGCCAATCGCTTCTGTATTAGTCGAACAGGGTCACGGCATCTCCATTTTTGCGTTACTGATCTGTAATGTCATCCTCTGGCCGTCTCTGGCCTATCGCCTTGCGGCTTCCGCGCGTGATTCAACCGCGAGGGAAAGAATGAATCTCACGCTTGATGCGGCGTTTGGCGGTATCTGGGTCGCGTTGCTGGCGCTGAGTCCCATGCCGTGTTTTGTGATCATGGCAGTATTAATTTCCGACCGTTACGCAGCAGGCGGCTGGCCACAGCTCTTGTCCGCATTTCAGTCATTTCTTTTTGCCTTTCTTCTGGTCTGGACGCTTGAAGGCGCGCCGGTATCAATGACATTCAGCCTGCGTACAGCCTGGCTGACATTACCGCTGGCGACCTTTTATATGCTGGCGTTAAGCGTTGTATCCCATAATCTGACGTATATGCTGCGTCAAAAAAATCGCGAGCTTGAACGTATTGCATTAATGGATCCGGGTCTGCAAATTCCTAATCGACGTCTTTTTGAGCGCCGACTCGAAAGCGAATTTCTTCGTACCCGCCGTGGAGACAGTAAAGCCTATCTGATTCTGATCGATGTTGACCATTTCAAACATGTTAACGATACCTATGGTCACGAAGCAGGGGATTTTCTTCTGGCGGAAATTTCAGGTTTATTGCGCGACAGTGTGGGAATGAAAGACACACCGGCGCGGTTCGGTGGCGATGAGCTGGGCGTCATTGTCCGTGATGCTGATGACGCTGGCATCGTCAAACTCGCTGAGCATATTCAGTGGCGCATTACGCAGTTACGGTTGCCTGCTTCGCCCGATTTTACCTGTTCAGTCAGTATTGGTATTGCCTGTGCAGAAAAAGCCAGTTCGATACACGAATGGTTGCGCCGTGCCGATGAAGCGTTATATGACGTTAAGCGCTCAGGACGTAATGGTTTAAAGTTATGGCGAGGTCTTTAAGCACAGGGCGCGATATCTTATACCGCAAAAATAAAGCCGCCTGTTAAGGGCGGCTTTATTGACTCAGATAGCGGGATAATCGCCCGTTCCCTCGGGCCAGGGCGTGAGCAGGTCAAAACCCGTATCGGTAACGGCAACGGTATGCTCCCACTGTGCGGAGAGTGATCGATCCTTCGTGACTACCGTCCAGCCATCGGAAAGCACGCTGGTGCCCGCCTTTCCGGCATTGATCATCGGCTCGATAGTAAAAATCATACCAGCTTTCAAGGGCATCCCTTCACCGGGCGTACCGTAATGCAAAATTTGTGGGTCGGTATGATAAATCTCGCCGACGCCGTGACCGCAATATTCCCTGACAACCGAAAAGCCGGCATTTTCAGCAATGCGCTGAATGGCTGCCCCTATATCGCCTAAGGTCGCGCCAGGACGGACAGTTTTAATACCGGCAACCAGCGACTGATAACTGATATCGACCAGGCGTTTGGCGCGCACGGACGGTGTGCCAACAAAATACATGCGGCTTGTGTCGCCATACCAGCCATCTTTGATAATGGCGACATCGATATTCACGATATCACCGTCTTTCAGTTTTTTTGCCGCAGGGATGCCGTGACAGACAACGTGGTTTACAGAGGTGCAGGTGGTTCGCGTATAACCGTGATAACCGATATTAGCCGGCGTCACGTTGAGTTCATTAACAATAAAATCGTGGCAAATATCGTCCAGCTCTTCCGTCGTAATGCCTGGACGAACGTGCGATGTGATCATGGCCAGCACCTGTGCTGCAGCATGACCTGCCGCGCGAGCTTTTTCGATTTCTTCGGCGGAATGTATTTTCACTGTTCCCATTACACTTCTCCCTGTGGGGCCAGGTCACTCTTAGGCAGCACCTGGCGAATATCGGCACCGCCGTTCATTTCTATGCGAATGAGCGTTTGCGCCAGTTCGTTTTGCGTTAACTGCGGATAGAGCTCGGCCAGCATGCCCAGTTTTAACCAGTGCTCAGCCTGCGAGTTGATCGAGCGGCTCATTGCCTGACTGGCAATACGAAGATTCTCATGCATCACGTCGGATATTTTTACGATGCCCATACTCATCCTGTATATAAAGTGTATGCGTTTTATATACAGGGTAATGCCTGCAGTGGAAATTGCAATGAAAATTCCTGGGCATCTGAAAATGTGTGAAATTTACGCGACTTTCGTCTGTATCTTTTACACCAATGCATATTTATATTTTAGTGTGAAACCTCATAATTTTAGTTATTTGGCGATTCAATACATTGCCAGGCAACCTGCAATCGGCGTGATACTTAGTTGGGCACCTGTAATTTTTGCGCCCCTGCCAGCAGTTGCTCCAGCACGTCAATACGATGCCGGTGTGGTGTTGTGATGGCAAAGAAGCGCTCCTGCAATTCGTCTGACTGGCCCACGGAGACAAGAATGCCGGCGCGTAGCTCATCCTGAACCACAACCTCGGGCAACACGGTGAGCCAGCCGCTGTCGCGGGCGATCAGACGCAGCATCGCCATGTCGTCCACCTCGGCTCGCAGTCTTGGCGTCACGCCGGCCTTAGAACATAAAGCATCAAATTGCGCACGCAGGGCATGGCGCGGGCCGGGCAGGGCAATCTCCACGCCATCCAGGTCTTCCGGGATGCGCAGGCTTTGTGACGCCCATTTGCTCGCGGGGCCGACGACGGAGATAGACTGGCTGCCCAGGAACACGCAGCGCAACGGACGATCGGGATCGGCAGGTACCGTCTCATTAGCCAGCACCACATCCAGCTTATGCTGCGTCAGCCTGACCAGCAGGCCCTCCAGTAATCCGGACTCCAGTGTCAGTACTATGGCAGGGTCGGTAAGCGCGGGCCGAATCCAGTTTTCCTGATAATTTCGCGACAGCGTTGCCACGCTGCCCACGCGTAACCGCGTAACACCGGCTGACGTGCCTTTTAACCGTCCCAACATCTCCTGGCTCAGACCAAAGATGTTGTCGGCATAGGCCATAACCAGCTGACCTGTGTCTGTCAGCATCAGACGGCGACCTTTACGGATTAACAAACTTTCTCCAAGTCGATCCTCCAGTTGCCGAATTTGCACCGAAACGGCCGATTGCGAGGTGGCCAACTCTTCGGCAGCCCGCGTCAGATGCCCAAGCCTGGCCACGCGCCAGAAATAATAAAGGTGATGAAAATTCAACTGGTTGAGGTTCATTGTTCGTTTTTTAATATTGAAATGTGCAAATAAATATATTTTACAGAATAGTTCAGGTCAATGATCATACAGCTAATTAAGCGTATGAGGGAAATACAATGAATATCCTTGATGTTCTGCATCTGGTCTGTTTTTTGGCGCCTGCATTTTTAATGGCCGCATTAGCGGGGCTGACGCGGTTTAGTTGGATTACCATGCCGATGCTTTGGCGTGTATTACAGGGAGTTTCGTTGAGTACCATTGCCTTAACCGGACTGTGTCTTGCCGCGGGCATCAGTAGTACGCAATGGACGGGCGTAATAATGGCAACCTCTTTTGGCCTGGTTTTGGCTTTACTGGTACAAGTGCTGGGTAAGGTTATCGCTTCATTTTCTGCGCGTTACCTTGAAGGGGAAGCCAATCAGCGAGGCTATATTGGCGCACTGGCCGTTGTGCTGTGCAGCGTGCATCTGCTCGTGATCGCCGATAACTGGCTGCTGCTCATCGCGGCCTGGGCCGCAGTCGGTGTGGCACTTCAGCACTTGCTTTGCTTTTATCCCGATCGGCCTTTTGCGCGGCTTGCGGCACACAAAAAGCACATTGCGGATCGCATGGCTGACGTGATGTTGCTTGGCGCTGCCGCGCTCGCCTGGTGGGATGTAGGTAGTTTCTCGCTGTCAGCTCTGGGGATGCATATCGCTCAGCATGGCATGTCCCTGTCCTTACAGGCGAGTGCCGTTCTGCTCGTAATGGCGGTCATTCTTCGTACGGCCTTGCTACCCGTGCATGGCTGGCTGATACAGGTGATGGAGGCGCCAACACCGGTATCGGCGCTCTTGCATGCTGGCGTCGTCAATCTGGGTGGCTTTGTGCTTATTCGCTTCGCACCCATGTTAGATCAGGCAAACGCTGCGCGCATCCTGTTGCTGATTTTCGCGCTGGCGACCGCTGTGCTGGCAGGCATTGTCATGTTGACTCGCATCAGTATTAAAGTGCGGTTGGCCTGGTCAACCGTTGCGCAGATGGGCTTCATGCTGCTCGAATGCGCGCTTGGCCTTTATACGCTGGCGGCACTGCATCTGATTGGCCATTCACTCTATAAAGCCCATGCTTTCCTGTCGGCCTCGGAAGGTGTAAGAGACACTCGCCTGCAGGCTTTGCACCGGGCCGCTTTGCCCACCACCCTTAGCGTGTTTTTTGCCCCCGTGCTGACAATTACCGCCGTGTTTCTGGTGCTGATGCTCTCAGGTCTTGCCGCCTGGCCCTGGTGGTGGTGTGTGGTGCTTGGTATGGCCTGGGCACCGTTACTGTGGTTACCCGAGGCTTCAGAGGGCGGGTCTGGAAAGTCGGCGCAGCTTCTTTTCGGGTGCGTCACGGTGATCGGTCTGACGACAGTTGCGCTGTCAGCACATGCGCTGCCGCTTGGCCTGCAGGATATGCCGGATGACAGTCTGGGTCTGATCGCGCTGGCAGGCATGGCGGCCCTGTATCTCTGTCAGGTGTTATTGCAAAAGCAGCCACAACACCTGTCGCGCTTGCGTCAATGGAGCTATGCGGGTTTTTACCTTGACGAAGCCTTCACACGTCTGGCGCTGCGCTTATGGCCAGCTAACCTCACATCCCGGGTTTCCATACACGTTGAACCTGAAGTGCCAACCGCGCCTGTTGCTGACAGGCTGAGCTGAACCATACGAATAAACTGGAGAGCCTACTGATGGATACCTTAGTCAATAACGAAAAAACCGGTTCGGCGAGCCTGACGCAATCGACACAAAACGCCTGTTCCCGGCATGCTGCAATTGAGCAGGCTTGCAGCCAGGCCTGCCAGGCGATTGCACCTACATGGCCGCTGGATCGCGCCATTGCTGTCAACCCTCACTGGTCGCGTATTGGCATGCCGGTACGCAGGGTCGCCGCCCGGATGGCGGTACTCGGCGGTATCCAGGTATTCCCATCGCGCGATCAGCAGTTCCTGGCCTGGCGCGAGGGCCGTATCAGCCTTGCCGATCTCAATCTGGCGCTACATCAACTGCCCGAAGCACAAGCGACCGGTCTGACGGCTGAACAGTGCCTGGATGCGTTACAGGCAAGAACCTCACCAGTGCAATTGCCGCTGCTAATCGACGTGCTCGACAACGATCCTGATCGGCACCAGAGATTATCCTGGCGGCAGGCTATCACGCACCAGGTTGGTCAAACCTGCGCCGCCTACTTCGATGAAGATCAGGCGAACTGGCAACCTCAGCGACAGGGCTTATATGCCTTCTGGCGGGATACGCTGGGACACGATCAGGGTATCGGTTTGTTAATGGGGTTGCCCCATATCACAAATGCTATCAATGCCTTACCCGATAATGCTACCGATGCGGAGCGTTGGCTTATCGCACGTCTGGGCCTGCCTGAAGCTGTATGGGCGGATTATCTGGAATCGGTACTGCTTACCGTGAATGGGTGGGCTTCCTGGTGTGCCTTTCTGAGCTGGCAGGCGGGACTGGCGGGGGGTAAGGACCCACACCTGCGCGAGTTGCTGACGATTCGCTTAGCCTGGGGCGTAATCCTGTTGGAATGCAAAGATGATGCAGCAACCCGGCACGCGCTTGCTTCGCTTCAGCACGCCTGGAAACAGGCTCACCAGGTGCTGGAGGCGGCGGAACAGGCGATGCTGGTTGAGGAAGTATGGCAACTGGCGCTGGAGATTGGCTATCAGCGTGAGTTGGCACATCGGCTGGCCTCGGCAAACGGTCATGGTACGGAACATCAGGCAATCGAAGCACAGGCTGCTTTCTGCATTGATGTGCGCAGTGAACCGTTGCGCCGTGCGCTTGAGACCGTGAGTGCTGGTATACAGACCATCGGTTTTGCAGGATTCTTTGGCCTTCCCGTTGCCTACACACCGCTGGGCACGCAAGCCCGCCGTCCCCAGTTACCCGGCTTACTTGCGCCTTCCCTGGAGGTCGCTGACCGTATCGTGGAGGCGGGTTCGCAATATAAAGCCGATGCGGCACTGCAAAGCCAGGCCAGTCGTTCGCGTCACGCCCGATTTGCCATGGCCGATCAATGGAATGCGATTAGCCGCTGGCCGGGGGCTGCCTTCTCGTTTGTGGAAGCGGTTGGACTGGGCTACTCGGTCAAGCTGGTAAACTGGTTACGCCCGGGCAATAAAGCACGTGCCAGAGATGATCTTGCTGGCTTACCTGCGCGGTTTCGGGAGACGTGCCGCCCACAACTGGTTGGGCTGGATACTGAGGCTAAAGTTAAGCTCGCTGCCGGGGTTCTTCATGCCATGGGCCTGGAACAGCATCTGGCACCTATAGTGCTCCTCGTTGGACATGGCAGCCAGTCAGCTAACAATGCCCACGCAGCGGCACTGGACTGTGGTGCCTGTTGTGGCCAGACCGGTGAAGTGAATGCACGCAGTCTGGCGCAATTGCTTAACGAACCACAGGTTCGCCAGGGGCTGCAAGCGCAAGGAACAGTGATTCCGGACTCTACGACGTTTGTGGCCGCCCTGCATAACACGACTACCGATGAAATCGAGTGGTTTGATCTCGATTTGTTGCCGCAAAGTGCGCGCGCCCGCTGTGAGCGATTGCAACCGATTTTTAATCAAGCCAGTGATCAGGTCCGCCGCGAGCGGGCACCCGCCCTTAAGCTGGACCCGCGTGCGCCCGAAGATGTGTTGCTCGGACAACTACGCCGTCGCGCTAATGACGGGGCACAAACCCGTCCCGAATGGGGTCTTTCGGGCAACGCAGCCTTTCTTATTGCCCCTCGTCACAGAAGTCGTGGCGTAGTCCTGGGCGGGCGCAGCTTTCTGCATGACTACGATGCGAGTCAGGATAGTGATGGCAGTCTACTGGAAGGCCTGATGACCGCACCCATGCTGGTCACGCACTGGATCAACTGGCAGTACCACGCGTCAACATGCGATCCGCAAAGGTTGGGGAGCGGCAATAAGGTGCTGCACAACGTAGTGGGGGGCCGCATCGGTGTCTTTGAGGGCAATGGCGGCGATCTGCGGATCGGTTTATCACGTCAGTCGCTCCATGACGGCGAGCACTGGATGCACGAGCCGTTGCGCCTGACCGTTGTTATCGACGCGCCGCAAAATGCCATTGACGCAGTGATTGGTAAGCATGAGGTTATCCGGAAACTGCTCGATAACGGCTGGCTCCATCTCTGGCGCTTTGAGGAGGCCGGTCTGGCACGCTATGCACAGGGTAACTGGCTCCCACTGAGTCTGGAGAGTCTATAAGAACGCCTGTGTACTAAGGCCTTCGCTGAAAAAATGAAGCGACTG
Source organism: Pantoea sp. BS_8 (assembly GCF_041954965.1). Lineage (NCBI taxonomy): Bacteria > Pseudomonadati > Pseudomonadota > Gammaproteobacteria > Enterobacterales > Erwiniaceae > Pantoea > Pantoea sp. BS_8. Next base: position 104,710 of record NZ_JAVAXU010000005.1, on the reverse strand, counting down.
TCTGCCAGACCAAAAAAGTTACAGTGTAACTAACAGGTGATTTTTTTATTCTGTACAAAGGGGCAACTGTCCCTTTTTACAGGCATAAAAATCGTTTCAACCATTTTCAGGATAACGCGAGCAGGCCAGTTAACGGCCTGCATTTTTTTGCCGGTAAGCTGACGTTCAGCATGACGTGGCGATCAATCCTGGGTGGCATACGAAATTGAATGGGTGTTTTAAAGAGTGATGTCTGGCTAACAGACTGAAAAATAGGGCTTTATCGATGTCATTCAGGCAGCAGAATTAACGAATGTCGTCAGGGTAAACAGGCGAGTCGTCCACATGCAGCACGGCCATAGCCGTCACCTTCAGCCTTTGTCTCGCGGTGGCGAAACCGGAAATCGTATTGACAGAGAGCAGCGGTAATTCATCACGCAACGTTTTTAATAATGTCGACATGCCAGTACGGAATTTTAGTACGCCATCGGGCGGTCTGTAGGCCATAATACGCATTCGGACATTTATTGCAGTGAATGCTTATTTTGCCGATATCATAAGAAGATAGTACAACCCTTGTAACACAGCGCGATGCAACGCATGTCAAACTCATCTCCGGGAACAACGTAATGCGATCACTAATTATCATGGGCCTGGTGTGGGTTCTTGCTGCATGTTCTAACTCTGTGGGACACAATTTCGATACGGCGACTATTCAGAAGATTAAACCCGGTCAGACGACACGCGCGGAGCTCATTCGTATGTTTGGACCGCCTGATACAGAATCACCTTATCCCAACGGGCAGCAGGTCATGATGTGGAAATACAGTCAGGCCAGAGCCCTGGATACATCGGCGGGAAAGACGCTTACTGTGCAAACTCAAAACGGACGAGTTTTTAACTATACGTTTAGCAAGAGCTGAAGCGGCTGGTGTTACGCGCAATTGTTTCATTTTCAATGTAAGAGTGCAGTGCCGCTGTATCAAATGCATTCTGACCACATGGTCAACCCGAGAGTGCCTTGTTATCGTTAATCTCTCCTGTATCCCGAGGCAGGTATTGCAGAGATCTTGCTGGCGGTGCGCCTCATAATTTATGGCAGGGGGCGCACTCATGAAGCGGTAGCACGACGATCAGAACCCCGTAATTTATCTGCGCCTCCTGATATTAGTGAAACTGTCTCACTTGCTATTACAGCGCCTGTTCATCTGAACGTGCGTAGAGGTTTCCTGCCCGGATCTCCGTACAGCGAATAGCTGTCGAAGACACAAAACGCATCGTGGAATTTTTGACCGCATACTTTGCAGTTAGCTGACGTATCCCATTCATCGTCTTTATCTTCTGAAATAGCGCTATTGTGGAAATAATCCATCATTTATCGCGTTGTTCTCTGCGGGTTTAATAACCAATCCATTCAAAAAGAATAAGAGTCTTTTCCTTAATGAATTTCTTAAAAAGCGTACAGCGCTACCATTGTGACTCCAGACTTAACAGGTCTGGAGTCACAGGCTGTTGGAAGGTAGAATCTGGCCGACAGTTTTACGATCAGGAGAGGCAGTGGCAGAAATTTTGACAGAAATGACATCGCCGCATGTGGGCCGTCACGTTATGTGTTGGCTCAATCAGATCAGACATGCTTCCTTGTCTGATCTGGATAATTTTGGCGACGAAGGAACAGTGGAGCAGGTTATCCGCGTGTGGGTAAAACTGTCGTTGCTTGTCACCCGACGTCGTCCCGAAATTGCCATATCATCATTACTCAGGCATGTGTTGCCGAATATTGGCACTTTACCGCTAAAAAACCTGACGCGTTTACGATTAAACAGGCTCTATAACGTCCTGATTTCTGAAGGTAAAAAAGAGGAAGCCCGGCGCGTTTTTGCTCTGACTAAACAGTTTTTGTCCTGGGCCGAAATGCAGGGTTACCTGGCGCATTCGCCCGTGGCTTCACTGAGGAAACGTGATATTGCGGGCCGTGCGTCACCTCCACGAAGCCGGCAACTGTCAGACGCGGAGATTTGGGTTTTCTGGCATGGTCTGGATAACTGGTCGTTGTCAGAACAGGTACGCTGGGCCTTACGCCTGTGTCTGGTCAGTGCCCGTCGGCCTGACGAAGTGGTTCAGGCGCGGAAATCAGAATTTAATCTGCAATCCGGATTATGGAAGCAGGGAACACGTAACAAGTCCCAGCGCGAACATACTTTACCCATTTCAGCGTTAATGCGCCGTTGTATTGAGGCCTTAATTGCCGCCAGCGATCCGGCTTCTCCCTGGCTCGTACCTGCGCCGCGTGATGTCATGCAGCCGCTTTCGAAAGGTGCGCTGAATCAGGCACTACGCCGGATGTTGCGTGCGCCTCGGGGATTAGGGCTGGAACCTTTCACGCCGCGTGATTTACGTCGAACGGCACGTTCGAAACTCGCCGCGCTGGACACGCCAAACGATGTGGCAAGAAAAATTATGAATCATGCATTAGAGGGAATCGATCGGGTTTACGATACGCATGATTATGTTGTGCAAATGCGGACTGCGCTGGAGCGGTATTCAGAAACGGTTGAGCGTATTACTGAAAGCGACAGCTACCATCATCTCCCTCATCGGTATGAGAATGAGACGCTACAATTAGCCAGTTCATCAATAATGATGATGAGCAGATAATCTCTTAAAACAATGTTTCCAATAAAATGCGCGGTATCGAAATCAATACCGCGCATTTTGTCAGATCAGGAAATCGTCAAGCGAACCGCCAGCGTCCAGCGCCTTTTTAATTGGCGATGGTGTACGGCCCTGGCCTGTCCACGATTTAGTTTCACCGTTTTCATCGGTATAGCGATATTTAGCAGGGCGAGGTGCGCGCTTAGCTTTTGTTTTTGTCTCTGTGGGCAAATCAACCAGTTCAGAAATATCAATGCCGTCATTCATCAGCATTTCTTTATACTTAGCTAACTTATCTGCTTTCTCGCGCAGCATAGCTTGCTCAGCTTCTTCTTCTTCACGGCGTTCAGCGACAACGACAGAAAGCTTTTCGAGCATTTCATTTAACACATCAAGCTCAATTTCCCGGGCTTGTGCGCGTAGAATACGAAGGTTATTTAATGCTTTGAGCGCATCCATTGGTTAATCCTTAAATTACAGCGAATATTTAAACAGGGTCATTCTACGAAAAATAATCAAGGAAAGAAATATCTCTTCTGTCTGAAATGTACAAATTTGTTACCGCTTAGGATTATTACGGCATTTTAAACGCATTAAACATACATAAAATTTAAATGCCAGACGCATTGTCAGCGCCTTTTTCGTTGAGGTCCAGGTGATAAACGGTAGCATATTACGGTGACGTATTGAAAATAACGCCCATTTATTTACTTAAAAAAGCAATAAAAATCAGTGTGTAATGCATTACCTCCTTACCAGTTACAGGGATATTACGGCATAATAAAGTCGCTTCATTCCAGCGCAGGTAAATGATAACGTCAGGTTAATAATTCCCCATGATAAATTGTCCTAATCTTCATTCTGCTCCAAAATGGTTGTGTCTTAATCGCCGGATAATGCGTTAACCGTCTTGTTCATTCCTGTTCACGGGATTAGTTTTTGTGAAGCCAGACGATTACTGAAGTCTGCAACTTTTCTTACAGGACAAATCCTTCTTTTAACACGGTTAGTCAGCGCAATATAGATCGCTATGATGGATAACATTGTGGGTACGCGCGCCTGTCTGTCTTAAGGTTTAATCACACATTTCGTGCTGTAAAGCAGAGCTATAAGCGGAGCGTTGACAAGTGACGGCAAGAATAAAAACGGGTAGCTAATATCATCCTGATGGCCTCTCTCCGTCACTGTACTTAAAGCCAGTCGAGAGGTTATCGTCGCTATAAGAATTTATCAGATCAACAACATTTATATGGCTGCGGACGTGATGCCGTTTGCTTATGAAAACACAACGTATTGCTGCCATTAGATTCTTGCACTTTTCGCTAAGGCGGATATTGTCATCTTTTCCGCTATGGGATGCTTTTCATTCCACGTCTGAAAAGTGAGTCGCTCTGTCTGACAGAATAACGTGCAGGGGGTTTCTGGAACCATTCAAAACCGCTTTTCACAAAAACATGCGTAGTGCGGCGTCTTTATCATTTTCCTCAGGATGAATTTTGAAATGCCGGAAGGGTGAACAGTCGGTGTGAAGGGCGGCACTGGTCTGCACATGCCGTACATTAGCAATAAAAGATATAAACGTTCATCGCTGCCGTTTGCAAAACAGCTTTGCCACCGATAAATACACAGGTCCTTGTCAGGGCGTCACGTCCGACTTTCTTCCCGATTCTTTTATACAGCCTCGCCAGAGCACTCTCTGCCAGTGAAAGACAAGTTCAGCCCCTGACGAGTGATGCGGCTTTGACGAACGGAACAGAGAGCGCAGGATAAACGGCTTATGCTATGCGTAATATTTTCGGTTCATCTGTCAGGCACTGGATGGAAAATAAAACGTCAGTGACTTGATACTGTCAGCACTATGATGACGCCTGCATCAGTCTGGCTGGCGAACAGAGCCCCTGAAAGAACTTCGCGGCCGGTTTCTCTGTGGCTTACGGTATTTCCGCGCTTTGGAAAGGTGCAAAAACGCAGACGATGCGCAAAAGATTGTGTGTCTTTAAATAGCCAATGCAGCGGGTGCTTATTAAACGGAGCGGTGTTTTACATCATGCCTTATTCGGACTTATTCACGTCCTGCGTTGTTCTGTTTTATCCGCTCTACTCTGTAACCCCGCGTTTTGCGCAAATGTTCACGCCAGAAAGGCGCGAATTTGCGCTACACTCACCAGCGATGACCTCTTGTTCTGTCTCAATGATAAATTTGACTGAGGCAGCGTAATCAACGTGGAAGAAGCATGAAAATCAGATTCCTTTCGGCCAATGAGCAAAAACTGGCGGAGGTCCGCGGAATACTGGAACCTGTGGGCGTGGACGTCGTACCCATCGCGCGTCGCATTGAAGAAATTCAAACGGAAAATGAACTGGATTTAGTGCGAGATAAACTGACGAAGGCCTTCTCTATTATCGGACGTCCGCTTTTTGTTGAGCACACCGGGCTGTATCTGGATGGCCTGAATGGTTTGCCTGCGGGGCTGACGCGTATTTTCTGGAATCGCCTCGGTGCCGATCGCTTTGCATCGCTGGTACAGGGCCTCGACAGTCAGGGTGTAACCGCCAAAACCGTACTGGGTTATTGCGACGGACGCAAAATGTACCAGTTTTTCGGCGAATTGCGCGGCACTATTGCACCTGAACCTGCCGGTCCCCATGGATTCCAGTGGGACTGTATCTTTATTCCCGAAGGATACGATCAAACCTTCGCTGAGATGGGCGAGAAGAAAAACGAAATTTCCAACCGTCGCATTGCGCTGGATCGTTTTGCTGCCTTTTTAAAAACTGCACGAGGCGTGGCATGAAACCTGAGCTCAAACGCGCATACGATTCCGGCAAGCTCATTCTGTTTGCCGGAGCCGGTCTTTCCCGTAATCTCGGCCTGCCTGAATGGCATGAGCTTATCGCTCATCTGGCTAATGAACTGGGGTACGATCCGAAAATTTTTAATACTTACGGTACGCACCTCTCTCTGGCTGAGTACTACAAGCAGAAAAAAGGTTCGTTAGGACCGTTACGAAGCTGGATGGATCGCGAATGGCACCGGCCTGATATTGATGTCCGCAGCTCTGAAATTCATACCATGATCACTCAGGGCAACTTTTCACGCATCTATACCACGAATTACGATCGGTGGCTGGAAGCCGCGCATGAGGCCCATGGCGTGCCTTATTCAAAAGTGGCGAATGCAGCCGATCTGGTTTCACTCACCGAAGATAAACGTCATATCATCAAACTTCATGGCGACTTTGATGACGATACTTCTATCGTACTGGATGAAAGCAGCTACTTTGAACGCCTCTATTTTGATTCGCCGTTAGATATCAAGCTGACCCATGATGTCATGGGCAATTCGGTTTTGTTTGTTGGCTACAGCATCAGTGATTTTAATATTCGTCTGCTCTTCTATCGGCTGACAAAAATGTGGGGGCGCACAGGCCTGGCAACCGCCCGACCCAAATCTTACCTTTTTACCAATCGCAATAACCCGGTGGCAAAAGAAGTATTGGGGCAATGGGGAATCGAAATGATCGTGTCGGAAGAGGACGATCCCCGTAAAGCGCTGGCTGAGTTTATGGAAGAATTACTGGCCTGATGCACACCGAATGGCGTAAGCAGGGCAGGTTTAACCGTTGTGTCTTTTCTTCACTGGAAAACGTCGCCGACTGTGTTATACTGTATAAATAAACAGTATGTGAGGGCAATAAAATGGCTGTCGAAACCAAATTTGTAGTAGTCAGAAAGGGTGAAGAGAAGATGACATTTGCCAATAAGAAAGAGGCCGATGCCTACGACAAAATGCTGGATATGGCAGAGGCGTTCACCGACTGGTTACTGGCACACCAGGCCGATATGGACGAATCGCAGGCTGAAACCTTAGGGTTGTTGCTGGCAGAGCAAAAAGACGCGGTACAGCATATTCTTCGCACCAGCAAATTACCTGGCACGGCGCAAAATGTGTCAGAAACAGCTGACGCGACTGCGCAAAGTGAGAAAAAAGTCCGCGCCGTTAAAGCGGCCTGATGGTTCATTCCTGGCAGTTCATTACCTGTGAACTGCCTGCCTGTTATCCCGCACAACGCTCTCCCCATAACGCTTCGCGCGCACTGACTGGTTTGCGCCGTGCTTGCCTGCATTACGATCAGCCAGTCAAATGTGTGATGGCAAAAGCGTAGTGATGGAGATATCTTGCAAGCCAGCCAAAACAAAGCGCAGAGCTGTGAAGCCAGCCAGTATGATTCCACATGAATAAGTCCGGTTTTTCATCCCACCAAAAAAGAGGGCACAAACTGACATATTTTTTCCGCCAGTTTATTGTTTCAGGTCAAAATCATCGCGATAAGTTACCAAAATTTCACTTTCCCGCCCGGTGTTCAGACGACATCGTGACGATCGCCACGCGTTGTGGGATGAGAAATGACTAAAAAAGTGACGCTGTTATCGCTGATATTGCGAGCCTGATGTTTTGCGCCGGGGGGAATTTCAATTCCCTGTTGCGTCTGCAGATGATGCATCACACCGTCCACCTCAAGGCTGAGCTGGCCTTCCAGCACAAAAAAGAACTGCCGCGATCGCACATGATAATGCCGTATTTCATGTGTTGCAGGCGGCATCTGCTCATAAATAATGCTCAGATCGTGTCTTTTAAGCAGATGCCAACCCTCACACTGCTCACCCCAGAAATAATGTTCTGCGTTCTCTTTCGAAATCATGCGCTTTCCCCCTGATGATGAACGTTGTGATTAAGGTCTGACTTAAGTCATGAGAATTAAAGTTCGTTTATTGAGCGCCGATAGATCCTTAAGGAACATAAAAGCGTCTGTCTGGCAGGGAAGTCAATTAAGCCGATCGATTTCAGGGGAATCCGCATGACTTCTCAACCTGCAAAAAAAACACTGACCACCCGCACCCAGATGCTGCTTGCCGGTGGCCTGACTATTACGCTTGGTTTTACCGTCACCATTGGCGTCCTGAGCTGGCAATCGGCAAAAGAGCAAAAAAACTTAGCGGAAAATTATCTTCAACAGATTGCACAAAGTCGCGGTCTGCAGATTCAGCAAGAGCTGAATTACGCGCGCGATATGGCACACAGCCTTGGCCAAAGCCTGATTGCCTTACCAAAAGCGGGCGTTAATGACCGGAAAATTGCCGACAAAATTATGGAGTATTCCCTCAGGGCCAACCCTGGCTATCTCTCTATGTCCGTGATTTTTGAACCTGACGCGTTTGACGGTCGCGATGCGGAGTTTGTTGGTCAGAAAGGACAGCCACCTCAGGGCCGCTATGCCTGGTTTGTTGACCGCGATCAGTCCGGCAACTATGCCATGCATCCGCTGCTCTCCTATTTGACGCCTGGCCAGGGGGATTATTATCTGGTCCCTCAACAGTCGCGTAAAGATACCCTGATAGAGCCCTACAGCTACCCGTACAACGGCGTGCCAACCTTACTGACCTCGGTTGCCTCACCCATTATCGATCAAGGCAAGCTCATGGCGGTGGTCACATCGGATATTTCGCTTGCGTCATTACAGCAAAAAGTTAACCAGATAAAACCCTGGCAGGAGACGGGTTATGCGCTGTTGCTTTCGAACAGTGGCAAAGTGGTATCTTCACCTGTCAAAAATGACGCCGGTAAGGAATGGAAAGGCGACAAAGACAATTTTACCCGTCAGATCGTCGAACATGATGATCCGGTGTTGGGTGAAAGAGCCATGTACACCTGGTATCCGGTGGTGACAGGCAACAGCGATAAGCCCTGGTATGTGGGAATTGTCGCCCCTGTCAGCCAGGTCATGGCCGCCGCGAACCGCCAGCTCTATTGGGCTATCGGTTTAATGCTTGTGAGCATCCTGCTGGTAGGTGCCGTACTGGGGTTATTGTTTAATCGCAAAGTAATGCGCCCGCTTGGTGGCGAACCTGCAGAAGCAGCCCGCATCGCGCTGGCCGTTGCGGAAGGCAAACTCAGCAATGATATTCAGGTCGCGCACGGTGACAACGCCAGCCTGTTTTACGCCCTGCACACCATGCAGAGCCAGTTGCAATCCATTGTGGGCCAGATTAAAGATGCCAGCGCGTCTGTCAGAGAGGGGGCCAGTGAGATAGCCAGCGGCAACCTGGATTTAGCCTCGCGCACCGAACAACAAGCGGCAGCACTGGAAGAGACAGCAGCCAGCATGGAACAAATCAGCGCCACGGTTCGCCTGAACGCGGATAACGCCCAGCAGGCTACGCACCTGACCGGAAATGCGACAACCATTGCCAGCCGGGGCGAAAACCTGGTGGGCCAGGTGGTACAGACCATGTCGCAAATTGATGACAGCTCAAAGAAAATTGGCGATATCACGACCATGATCAACAGCATTGCCTTCCAGACCAATATCCTGGCGCTCAACGCAGCCGTTGAGGCGGCCAGGGCGGGCGAGCAGGGGCGCGGATTTGCGGTAGTGGCCTCTGAGGTCAGAAACCTGGCGCAACGCAGTGCCGGTGCGGTTAAAGACATTGCCGCGCTTATTGAGGAGTCCAGTGCCCGGGTACAAAGCGGCGTCACGCTGGTCAATGAGGCAGGCAAAACGATGCATGAAATGACCCAGGCTGTCTCCTCTGTACAAAGTATCATCAACGAAATCGTTGCCGCGTCAGATGAACAGGCGCGAGGAATTAGTCAGGTGACGATTGCGGTAAATGAAATGGACGGAACAACGCAGCAAAACGCGGCTTTGGTGCAACAAATGTCGGCGGCAGCCAGTTCGCTTGAAGATCAGGCGCAACAGCTGGCCCAGACGGTGCAGCAATTCCGTTAAGTGAAAGCCGCTGAATAAAAACAACCCGCGCACATCGCGGGTTGTTTTTTTACTGGCTTAGCCCGGATAGATACCGCGATCTTTACGGGCCATCAGAATACGCTCACAGGCAACGATATAGGCTGCGGTGCGCAGAGAGCAGTCTTTCTCTTTGGCTTTTTCCCAAACGTGAATCATGGCTTCAGTCATGATTTTATCAGACCGCTTATTAATCTCGTCTTCACTCCAGAAGAAACTGGCCATATCCTGCACCCATTCGAAGTAACTGACCGTCACACCGCCGGCGTTACAGATAACGTCTGGGACCACAATCACGCCACGGTTTGCCAGCACATCGTCAGCATCGGGATAGGTAGGACCGTTGGCACCTTCAAGTACCAGTTTACAGCTCAGGGTCTCAGCGCGTTCACGGGTAATCTGACCCTCAAGGGCTGCCGGAATGAGAATATCCATTTCCGTGTGCCAGAAGGCCTCTTTATCAATGACTTGTGCGCCTTTGAAGCCAGCAATCTGTTTGTTTTCGGCCTGCCATTGCGTCAGTGCATCCATATCAATACCGTCGGCATTGAACAGGGTAGCGGTATGATCCTGAATCACTACGACGCGTGCGCCAGCCTGGCTGAACAGACGTGCCGCTTCACTGCCAACGTTACCGAAACCCTGAACGGCGACGCGCGCACCTTCAATCTCAATACCGGCACGGCGCGCCACTTCGCGACCTGTAACAAAAACGCCGCGACCGGTGGCTTTTTCGCGACCCAGCGATCCACCCAGGTGAATAGGTTTACCTGTCACGACGCCCGTCACGGTGGTGCCCAGATTCATGGAGTAGGTATCCATCATCCAGGCCATAACTTTACCGTTGGTACCGACATCGGGTGCCGGAATGTCTTTTTGTGGACCGATGATGATACCAATTTCGCTGGTATAGCGGCGGGTTAAACGCTCAAGCTCACCTTCAGACAATTTGAAGGGATCTACACGAATCCCGCCTTTAGCACCACCATAAGGCAGGTTCACAGCGGCACATTTGATGGTCATCCAGGCGGAGAGTGCCATGACTTCATTCAGGTCAACATCCGGATGATAGCGGATTCCGCCTTTGCCGGGGCCGCGTGACAGATTATGTTGAACACGGTAACCCTCAAAATGACGAATCGTACCGTCATCCATTTGCAAAGGAATATCAACGATTAAGGCACGTTTAGGATGACGTAACGTATCGATCCAGCGAGAGAGATCGCCCAAATAAGGGGCAACGCGATCGATTTGTTGAAGGTAGGTAGACCAGGCGGATGTACTACTGTCAGACGCGTAAGATAACTTATCCATACAGAACCTTTCTTATCGACGTTATTTATTGTGTTGAGCCGTGGAAACAACACGCTTTTCAGCGCATATATAATTTATCACTGCCAGAAAAAATATGATGTCGGCCCGGCACGCATTATCGCTATGCTATTTCGATTAACGCTGAATAAGAGTGAATAATAGTGCAGATAAACCGGGTAAAATCCCCGCGGTGGTTGCATAAGAAATGCATAAAAGATGCATAAACTAAAAAATCAACCATTTATCAGTTCTTTGAGAAGGTTCAAAAAGTTAATTAAATGTTAGAAATGGCATTGACTTTTTTGCACCAATGTGGTGCATTAATTCAGCTAATGCGAATGAAAATTTCATTTATGTGAAAACACAAAGGCAGCATGAAATAGCCCCGGTGATGCATCAGGGGGGATATATTCGCAGCGTTTATTTCCCCCTTTTCATACTGCATCTTTTATTTTTCCCGCTTCGTTTCTGCCATCGGAAGGAGTGATCGGTGAGTGTTTAACGCGCAGGAATGAGTGCTAATAAATGGTTCACGGCCTTGGACGCATTATTACGCCGCCAGGCAAAAGCGACATCAGTAAAGAGCGTATTCTCTGCAATGTCACGAAAGCAAATGTGGGGATTCTGTACGCAAATCATGGATTCAGGGATCAGCGCAATCCCGCAGCCCGCGCCGACCATCCCCAGCGAAGAGCTGATTTGCGGGGCCTGCTGGAAAGAGGAAGATGAAAAACCTGCCCGTAAACAGGCACTGACAATGAGTTCATACAAACTGGGCGAAACTTCACGTGGAAAAATAATCAACGTTTCGTCTGCCAACTCACTCAGCGCAATGGCCGTTTTATGTTTCAGATGATGGTCGGCAGGTAGTGCCAACACCATCCGCTCGGTCGAAATAACCCGCAAATTAAATGACCGACTGCTTTCACAGGGTAAACGAATAAACGCCGCGTCCAGTAGTCCTTCCTGAAGATCCTGTATCAGTAAAGACATGTTTTCTTCGCGGGTCATTAATTCCAGTGCAGGATAGCGGGCTTTAAAGTGCCGAATGATTTCGAACACACGAGGATTAAACGCCACCGAACTCGCAAAACCTAATGACATTTTTCCGCTCATCCCACGGGCAACGCCTCTGGCTTTCTCCAGGGCATAATCGGCCAGCTGAACAATTTCAATCGCGTCTGTCAGAAAAGTCTTTCCAGCCTCTGTCAGTTCCACACCACGTGTCAGCCGCTTCAACAGCGGGGTACCAATTTCATGCTCCAGGCGCTGAATTTGTTGACTCAGCGGCGGCTGCGAAATGCCCAGTAGTTCAGCCGCTCGGGTGAAGTGTTGAGTCTGTGCGACCGCAACAAAATAACGTAGATGGCGCAGTTCCATATTAAAAACGTCTCAAAGTTAACAGGTTTTGCTATTGGATTCTGTCGGCAAACGGGACCACCATAATGTTAACACGGCTTAACAGTTAACCCATGAGGCATCCAATGAGCAATTTTGTAACTGATTGTTCCTGCGAGGATCAACTTAAAGATACGGTGAACAAACTGCAAAAAAATATGCCAGAAAGTGTTATGTATCAAACCTCTTTGATGAGTGCACTTCTGAGCGGTGTTTACGAAGGTGAAACCCGAATTGCAGATTTACTGCGTAAGGGCGACTTTGGCCTGGGCACGTTCAACCAGCTCGACGGAGAATTGATTGCATTCGACAGCAATGTTTATCAGTTACGGGCGGATGGCAGCGCCCGTCCTGCCCATCCTGAGCAGAAAACGCCCTTTGCGGTTATGACCTTCTTCCAGCCTCAGCATAAACACACTTTCGAACGTGCTGTTCCACGTCATGAGCTGCACCAGTTAATTGACAGTGAAATCACCTCGGACAATCAGTTCTGTGCCTTACGTGTCAGCGGCCACTTTTCATCGGTACAAACCCGTACCGTTCCGTGTCAGTGCCGCCCATACCGCTCGATGCCAGAAGTGCTCGGCAATCAGCCCATCTTTGAATTTTCTCATCGCAGCGGTGAGCTTATCGGGTTCCGTACGCCACAGTACATGCAGGGCATCAACGTCGCCGGGTACCACGAACATTTTATCACCGACGACAGAACCGGAGGCGGTCACATTCTCGACTACGTGCTTGAAGAGGGCACGCTGACCTTTGGCGCCATCAGCAAGCTGGTCATCGACCTGCCGGAAAACAGTGATTTCCTGCACGCCAATTTGACGCCCGAAAACCTGGATGACGCTATCCGTTCTGTCGAAAGCTAACAACGAGGCCTGAATATGAAAACCCTCTCAGATACAACCCTCTGGACCTGCGGCGCCGACCTGGTTGTCGCGCAACTGGAAGCACAGGGCGTCAGCCATGTGTTTGGTATTCCGGGTGCAAAAATCGATAAAGTCTTTGATTCATTGCTGGATTCGTCTGTTCAGACCATTCCCGTGCGGCATGAAGCCAATGCTGCGTTTATGGCCGCTGCGGTGGGCAGACTGACCGGAAAAGCAGGGGTGGCGCTGGTCACCTCCGGTCCTGGTTGCTCCAATCTGGTGACCGGTATGGCGACCGCGACCAGTGAAGGCGATCCGGTTGTGGCGCTGGGGGGCGCCGTCAAACGCTCTGACAGCGCCAAGCAGGTCCACCAAAGCCTGGATACCGTCTCGATGTTCCGCCCGGTCACAAAATATGCGGTAGAGGTGACCGATCCCTCCGCACTGGCTGAATGCGTGTCAAATGCCTTTCGCCATGCGGAGCATGGTCGCGGAGGCGGTGCGTTTGTCAGCCTGCCACAGGATATTGTCGACCAGCCGGTGACGGGCAAAGTCCTGGCCAGCAAAGGCGGTATCACCCTGGGGGCGGCACCCGACGTCATGATTGATGCGGTCAGTCGTGAAATAGCCAAAGCAAAAAATCCGGTGATTCTGCTTGGCCTGATGGCAAGCCAGCCTGAGAACAGCGAGGCCATTCACGATCTGTTAAACCGCAGCCATATCCCTGTTACCAGCACCTATCAGGCAGCAGGCGCGATACGTCAGGAGCACTTTTCCCGTTTTGCTGGCCGCGTGGGTCTTTTCAACAACCAGGCCGGTGACAAACTCCTCCAGCAGGCGGATCTGATTATCACGATTGGCTACAGCCCGGTTGAGTACGAACCGGCGATGTGGAATACCGGTAATGCGACGTTAATTCATATCGATGTCGTCCCGGCGGAAACCGACAACCGCTATATACCTGATGCTGAGTTAGTGGGGAATATCGCGGCAACCGTGGGCAAGCTGGCGACGCGGATAACCTCACCCTTACAACTTAGTCAGCAGGCTGCCAGCATACTGGACGATCGCCAACAACAGCGACAGTTACTGGCGCTTCAGGGGGCCAGTCTGAATCAGTTTGCACTTCATCCCCTGCGTATTGTCCGGGCGATGCAGGACATCATCAACAGTGACGTCAGTCTTACCGTGGACATGGGCAGTTTTCATATCTGGATTGCCCGCTACCTCTACAGCTTCCGTGCGCGTCAAATCATGATTTCTAACGGACAACAAACCATGGGCGTTGCGCTGCCCTGGGCTATCGGTGCCTGGCTTGTCGATCCGTCACGTAAAGTGGTGTCGGTATCAGGGGATGGCGGTTTTCTCCAGTCAAGTATGGAGCTGGAAACGGCGGTCAGGCTCAACGCCAATATCCTGCACATTATTTGGGTCGACAATGCCTACAACATGGTGGCGATGCAGGAAGAGAAAAAATATCAACGTGTGTCCGGTGTCAATTTTGGGCCCATTGATTTTAAAGCCTATGCCGAGGCGTTTGGCGCCGCGGGGTTTGCGGTGACCAGCGCAGCTGAACTTGAGCCGACACTGCGTAAAGCAATGGATGTGCAGGGGCCGGCGGTTGTGGCTGTACCGGTGGATTATGCGGATAACCCCCTTTTGATGGGACAACTCCATCTGAGTCAGCTTCTTTAATCACGAAGGAACGGAGGACATGATGATGAAAAATCGAGTGGCGCTGGTAACAGGTGCGGGCCAGGGCATTGGTGAGGCCATTGCGTTACGCCTGGCGAAAGATGGCTTTGCCGTTGCGGTAGCGGATTTTAATTTTGATACCGCTTCTCAGGTCGCGGAAAAAATTAAAAAAGCGCAGGGCAGTGCATTAGCCATCAAGGTTGATGTATCAAAGCGTGATCAGGTTTTTCACGCGGTTGAGCAGGCACGTGAAGTGCTGGGCGACTTTAATGTCATTGTCAATAATGCCGGGATTGCGCCGTCCACGCCTGTTCAGGACATCACGGAAGACATCATTGATAAAGTCTACAACGTCAACGTGAAAGGCGTGATTTGGGGGATGCAGGCCGCGGTTGAAGCCTTTGCAGCGGAGGGGCACGGCGGAAAGATCATTAATGCCTGCTCCCAGGCTGGCCACGTCGGAAATCCTGAACTGGCGATATACAGTTCGAGTAAGTTTGCCGTGCGCGGTCTGACCCAAACGGCAGCCCGGGATCTCGCCCCGGCGGGCATTACCGTAAACGGTTTTTGTCCGGGCATTGTCAAAACCCCCATGTGGGCAGAAATTGATCGGCAAATTTCCGAAGCCGCAAGTCAGCCTGCAGGTTATGGTACCGAGGCCTTCGCCAAAAGAATCACACTGGGCCGTTTATCCGAGCCCGACGATGTGGCCGCCTGTGTAGCCTTCCTCGCAGGACCGGACTCGGATTATATTACCGGCCAGTCTATCCTGGTTGATGGCGGAATGGTCTTTAGCTGATCGCGATCAGGCCTGGCACGCTTGTGCCAGGCGACCTCTGTTCAGTCAGGCCGTTTCTCGTTACTCTTCGCATTGCTTACTGACAAAATTCAGAGCATGCCGAGCGCCTGCGGGCTTCCATCATGCTCTGAAATCGCTAAAATAACGTGCTCATTTGTCAGGGAGTCACACAGCCACAATGCGTTATCGTTATCTGTTTGCCGCACTCGCGGTCGCCACTGCCTTGTCAGGCTGCGCTAAAAAGCAGCCTGCCGCCAATCCTGCTGACGCTTTTGCCGAAGGACAAACGCAGATTGATGTCTCTCATGTGATTACGCGTGCTGACGACGGTTCCCATATTTACCTGACCGTGGATGGTAAAGATGCTGGCGAATTGCCGAATGGCGAAAGTAAAGTCCTGCATGTCCCGGCGGGTAAACATGAAGTCGGCGGTTACGTCCGTACCTTATTTGGTCTGGGACGCGTAACCATTGATCCCCTTGAGGTGACAACGTCACCTAACGACGTGAAAAAAGTGGCCTACACGGTGACGCGCAATAAAGCGACCTTTGTTGAGCAGCCTAAATCAAACGACGCTGCGCAGGAACAAGGTTAAGGCATCAGGCGGGAGGGTCAGTCCGATGTGACTGACCTGAATTGTCGGCGTGAACAGCCTTGCCGGAACTAAAATGCCCAGGTAGTGTGAAAGTCAGGGCTGCTGTTTACAGCCTGAAGGTGAACGGTTCAGACAATATGGTGCTGTTCTTTTCTGTCTCACCCGACGCGAGAAGGTGCGTCAGGTGGATCTCAGACATGTTTCACGGAAATTGCCTACAGGCCAAGATCACTGAGTGAAGGATGGTCGTCCGGTCGGCGGCCCTGAGGCCAGTGAAACAAACGCTGACTCTCGGCAATCGCCACATCGTTTATGCTGGCGTGGCGCCTGACCATGAAGCCATTCTCGTCAAATTCCCAGTTTTCATTGCCATAAGAACGAAACCAGTTTGCCGCGCTGTCATGCCATTCATAGGCAAACCGAACCGCAATGCGGTTTGAGTGAAAACTCCACAGCTCTTTTATCAGCCGATACTCGGCTTCTCGCTGCCATTTCTCGCGCAAAAACGCCACGATTTCGCTACGTCCGCTCAGGAAGATATCGCGATTTCGCCAGACGCTGTCAGGCGAGTAAGCCAGTGAAACGCGTTCGGGGTCGCGGCTGTTCCAGGCATCTTCGGCCAGACGCACTTTCGTTATGGCCTGTTGTACATCGGTAAACGGTGGTAAAGGCTGGCGTGGGGCTTCCATACTGTCTCCTGAAATAGCGGCACTCTGGATAAGCGCGCCGCCTGGCTGTGATAAACAGACTGTTAAACAGACAAAACCACGTGCGTTTACAGTGAAATGGCGTGAATCTGACGGACTGCGCGTGCCGCTTCTTTGCCTTTTTTCACAAAATGCTCGGTGTAGAAGCGAATGAATTCATCGGCAGGCTGAAAATTATGGGGTGTCAGTGAGACGGAAAACACGGGCACGTTGGTGGCCAGTTGTGCCTGCATGAGTCCGTTCACGACGGCCTGAGCGACAAAATCGTGGCGGTAAATGCCACCATCCACGACCAGAGCCGCACAGACGATTGCATCGAACTTACCGGTTTGTGCCAGGCGTTGTGCCAGTAACGGCATTTCGAAGGCGCCAGGCACATCCCAGGTTTTGATTTCACAGGGCGTGCTGCTGTTGTCCATTTCCTGCTGAAATCCAGCCAGGGTTTGAGAAACAATCTCGCTGTGCCAGTTTGCCTTGATGAAGGCGACTCTTAACGGTTGCATAACTTACTCCAGTCAACGTGACATCCGGTTCCTGAGAGATCGGCAGATGCGCTCATCTTCCCGAATGACTATAAATTCTCTGATGCGTACCATTGCCAGTCACACATCATAAAGACATCGATCCCGCTGCCGGACAGCAGTATCCGGCTGAATTCAGTGATGAATAGCGGACAGTATAAACCGATGTAAACCCCGTGTGCTTACCTTTCACTCGCTTTTGCGGTCTTTCGCGTGTGCCCCGGGTTCCCTGGCAAGGTGAAAAGCGCAGGACCATGCTTTGCGTGCCTCCGGTATCGCGATCGCTGTTCGATTGTGTAACGCATTCCATTTATGATGTTGCTTAAAAATAATACTGGATATTTAAACAGGTAATTGTATAATTATTCCACTGCCCGCTGGGTGTTGTCTGGAATGATTAGGGGGTAAAGCCCATGATGATGTCGACAGAAACTTTCAACGCAACGGATCATGCCATCACAATGAGTAGCCGGGAAATTGCTCAAATGACCGGAAATACACATGGTGAAGTTAAACGGTTAATCAAAAGCCTTGAAACGGCACAGCGCCTGTCCCAGCCACTTTTGGTCAATCTCTATGAACACCAGGGCGAAATGCGCCAGGAATATCACCTGAATAAACGCGATTCCCTTCTGGCGGTGGCCCGGCTTTCGCCTGGCTTTACCGCGGAAGCGCTTGATCGCTGGCAGGCGCGTGAAGAACGCGTTCATCTCCCTGATTTCACGAATCCCGCCGAGGCGGCCCGCGCCTGGGCGGAGCAGTTTGAACAGCGCCGTGCTGCAGAAAAGCAACTGGCCGAATCTGCGCCAAAAGCCGCCTTTTTCGACGATTTCGTGAATGTGGACACCGCGCTCGGTTTTCGTCAGCTGTGTAAAATGCTGAAAGTGAAAGAAACGGATTTTCGTCAGTTTCTGCTCGACCGCAATATCATGTACCGTGAAAAGGGCGCACTGACACCACAGCATTACCATCTGCAGGCGGGTTACTTTACCCTGCACGCAGGAACGGCAGAAAATCAGCATACTTTCTCACAGGCGCGGTTTACCACGAAAGGGGTCCGGTGGATTGCCAGCTTATGGGCCGGGCATTTGTCCGCACAAACCAAAGGCGCTGCCGCCTGACGGCACGTTATGCCTGGAACAGGCCGCCTGCTGCGCGGCTTGCCCCAGGCTATCGGATTTACCAACCTTTAATGGCATCGCCTTTATAAACGTCTTCTGCTTTTGCTGCGACCTCAGGAGACTGAAATGCAGCTTTCAGCTTTTGAATCTTATCGCTGTCTTTATTGTCCTGACGTGAAACCAGGGCGTTAACGTACGGCGAAGAGGCGCTTTCCATAAACAAACCATCGCGATGAGCAGATAACCCTGCCTGCGCAGAGAAGTTGGTATTAATAATGGAAAGGGTGACGTTTGGGTCGTCCAGCGTGCGGGTAAGCTGTGGTGTATCCACTTCGACCAGCTTCAGATGTTTGGGATTATCGGTAATATCCAGCGATGTTGGTAAATAACCCACACCGTCTTTTAGCTTAATCAGCCCCTGAGCCTGTAATAGCAGCAGGCTGCGTCCAAGCGTGGTGGCTTCATTTGATATCGTAATGGTATCGCCATCCTTCAGCTCACTGATATTTTTAATTTTGTGCGAATAGGCAGCGATAGGGAAAACAAACGTTTTGCCCACAACGGCAAATTTATAGCCGCGCTCCTTTGACTGCTCTTCAAGGTAAGGCAGGCTTTGAAAGGCGTTCGCATCCACTTCTTTATTATTCAGTGCTTCATTGGGCAAAACATAATCATTGAAGTTCAGCACTTCAACATCCAGCTGATACTTATCTTTGGCTACTTTCTGTACTTCTTTCCAGATGGCTTCATCAGGACCCGTATTAATAGCCACTTTCACTTTATGATCGTTATCAGGCGAGCAGGCGGACAATAATAATACGGAACTGGCGATTAGCGCCGTCAATAAACCTTTCATGTGTAGGGATTCCCGTCAGTATTTGATGCCGAAAGCCTAATACAAATTCACGGTATTGCGTACTTACGCGTCGCTATAAGATATAACCATCATGCTCTGATTGGGATAAAAAAACATCAGCGCTGTTATCGCTGTCTCCGCCGCCTTTCAATTGCTGATATTAAGTGTGCTGGCGAATTATCAGCTATTTTTAAACGAGTCACTCAGCCCGGCCCGGGGCGTCATTATCAGGAGAAACGATGTCAGGTGAAAACAGCGATAACGCATCAGCATCAGAAATTAAGGCGGTAACGCTGCTCAAAAGTTGCCAGGCATGGAATGGCCAACATATTGACGCTTATCCGCAGGGACAACCCGAACTGACAGTCATACGCTTAACCCTTCCGGCGCAAACCGCCTTGCCCTGGCATACTCATCCGATGCCCAATGCAGCGTTTGTCCTTTCAGGGACGTTAGTGGTGGAGGATAAAGAAACGGGTGAGCAGCAAACTTTTCAGGCTGGTGAAGCGTTGAATGAAACCATCAACAGTGCGCATCGTGGTTTTACGCTGGAAAGTCCTGCTGAACTGATTATCACGTACGCGGGTGTGAAAGGGCAGGAACTGACCGAACCGCTACCCGGCGAGCCGGAAGAGTTTTAGATCGCTATGCGGGCAAAGCCCGTGACGTAATGTGAATAAAAAAGGGGAAGGGCTCACGTCATTTCACCTGAATAAGCGCGACAGCCGTGGTTAAACCAGCCGGTAAACGCGGGTTTAACCACGCGGCGAATCAGGCTTTAAGTGAAGCGCCTCCACATATCACCAGCTCCTGCCCTGTGATGGGAGCAGCGCGTTCACTGAGTAAATAACTCACCAGTGAAGCCACTTCTTCTGGCTGAATCAGGCGTCCCATTGGCGGCAGGATGGGGGCGGATGAGGCCCGTTCAGGTTTGGTCAGCATCGGCGTTTCGGTTGCGCCGGGAGCGACAACATTCACCGTAATTTGCCGAGGAGCCAGTTCCATTCCCCATGAGCGGACCATGCCAACCAGCGCCGCTTTGGTTGCCGCATACTGCGAGCGATTGGCGGCACCGCGCGAGGTACGACTGCCGATAATGACGATCCTGCTGCCTGGCTTAAGCGTTGGCGCAAAGTGATTGATCAGTACTTCGGCTGCGTGAACGTGCAACGACCACAAGCGTTTGCTGGCCGCTCCGTCCAGTTCGCCCAGCGGGGCGGCGACGATCATTCCTGCGGCGTGAATCAGCGCATCCGGCGTTTCAAGCCCGCTGATTGCCGACCTGAGTTGATCGGCATCAGTGAGATCAACGGCGATGCCGTTCAGGTTGGGTAAGGTGGCCTCGCCCTGCGTCCGGCTCAGCCCCGTAACTTTCCAGCCCTTTTGCAATAAATCCTGAGTAATCGCTTTGCCGATGCCAGAACTGTAGCCTGTAACGATAGCGTGACGCATCTCAACCTCCTGACATCGATTTCGGTACCTTAAAGACGGCTTTACGAACGGCTACTGGCGCGCCTGCGGCACACAGGGCCTGATGGGGTTCACCGGGCAAAAAGACCGCAAAGTCTCCCTTACGCAAAGTGATGCTAACCGGTAATAGTTCTGGCTGCGCGATATACAAATCGGGTTTGTGCTCTTCATCTCCGGTCCTGGCAATGGACTGGGTGCCAGCATGAATGACCTCTTCACCCTCCAGCATCACCTGAATGTCAGTCCAAAGATGGTGGTATTCCGTATGACGCAGTGTGGCGTCCTGGGTGGTGGCCTGTTGAATCGTGCAAAACCACGCTGCATTTTCCGGCTGCCATCTACCGATATCCCTTGCGGCCAGTGCTTCAAGAGAACAGTCGGGTAACCGGAGCAGAGCCAGTAAGGGTTCGGGTAACCCTGCCAGCGGCAGGGCGTTCAGATTGCCGATAATCATCTGCTTACTCCTTCACCCAGTCGGGTGTGACGCGCGCATATTTAATCGCCTGGCGGAAATAGGTATACGCGATATGTAAGGTACCCTGTGCATCCTGTTTAATGCTCGGGTAGGAAAACTCACGGTTCAGTTTTTCCTGAGAATTGTTTGTCATACAGTAACCGTCACCTTCATCCAGGTTTTTCTGCCACGGCCAGGTTTTGCCGCCATCGGCGGAAATTGCGACAGTCATTGGGGCACGTGGTGCCCCCCAGAAAGCGCTTCGTCCGGTTGCTTCAGGCTCCTTTCTGCCGTCACCGTCATCGATCTCATCATAGAGTGACGCGCGACGTTCCGTTGCCCCGGCTGCGCTCATGCTATTAAACACCAGCGCCAGTTCGCCACTTTGCAGCGTCGTCACCTGAATTGACGAATTGTTGTTAGGTAACACCGTGGCTTCAGGCGCTGTCCAGCTCTCACCACCATCGGTGGATCGGCTGAGATAGATATTGTCTGCCCAACGGCTGCGGTAAAGGGCAACCAGCGAACCATCCTGCAGGGCAGTGATATTCATATGCACGCACCCCAGGCTTTCCGGCACAACCACATCCCGCCAGCTTTTACCCTGGTCGGATGAAATCTTCACCGCACTGATATCGTCGTTACCCACCCACTTTTCACCCGGCTGTGTGCGGCAGTAAAACACCGGGAGTAACCAGTTGCCGTTTTCCAGCACGGTGATGGGCTGACGAATAAAGGTGCCCGGTTTATCCAGTAACGTGTCAATGGGCCCCCAGGTTTTACCCAGATCGCCAGACTGGCGGTAGCGGACAATCGCCGTATCCTGATTACCGGACAGCTGTGCGGTCCACAACAGCCACAGCACGTTGTCGGGCGCGAGGAACAGAACGGGATTCTGCTCAGAACGGGTTGGATCGTCGGACAGTCTTATCGCCTCACTCCAGATATGGCTGCCTGCAGGTAAGCGCGAGCACCAGACAGAGATATCGGCTATGCCTTCCTGTGTGCCGCCAAACCAGACGCAGAGCAGGGAACCATCGTGCAGCGGTAAAATATTGGCGGCGTGGTTCTGTGGGCATGACGAAGGCAGCATTGCGGTCAGTACGCGGTCATCTTTTTCCCATGGCGTCAGGATGCCATCGCGCGTTACGGTTACAGTCATTTTATTCTCCTTTTCCTGCGGCAGCTCTGGCGTGTTCAGCCGCTGCGGTTCTGGCTTTGCTGGGGATCATATGGTCAATCGCCATGATCAATGCGGGCGTCAGTAGCGCGATATACATGTTATTAATACCGAACGGATCGCCTGCCAGATACCAGACTGAGGTCACGACACACGCACCAATCAGGCCGGCATTGGCACCGCGAGTACTTCTGTAGAACGGGGCATAGAAGGCAATGACCGCGACAACGGTAATAGACAGGCGAATCGCTCGGGTAAAAAAGGACAGTTTCAGAACTTCAGGGACAAACAGGACAAAGATCAGCGGCAGAAAGCCAATCAGCAGCGACAACCAGCGCGTGGTTTTAAATTCCTGCTCTGTCGTGGGTTTGAAATAAGGCACATAGAAATCCTTCACCACCAGTGACGCGATAGCCAGGGCAACGGTACTGACGCTGACAAATATAGAGGCAACCAGTGAGGTCGTTACCAGACCAGCCAGCCAGGGATTCATATCCTGCAGAAACACCGGCAATGCATACAGGCTGTCAATATTGGGGTGGAGATATTTGGCTGCCACACCGATAACGGCAATCGCCAACGCAATCGGCATACAGAACAGAAAGGCAATCCAGGTCGAGCGCTGCGCCGACTTCACACTTCTGGTCGACGAGATAGCCTGAATGACAAACTGGGTGCAGAAGATCGAGCCAATCGTCCCGATAAGCCAGGCGACAATGGTTGACGCGCCGATATTACCGTCCCAGGTCCAGTAATAAGCGGGCATTTCATTGATCATAGGCTTGAGGCCACCCGTTTGTGACAATGCAAACCAAAGAATAGCCAGGATACCAAAATATTTCAGCGCGCTGTGTAGCATGGTGACCCAGGCGATTCCTTTTAAACCGCCGAAGGCAAAATAGAACGTACTGACTACAGCCGTAATAAAAGCGGCAACCGGCAATGTCACGTGTAATACAGTGGCGATTGCCGCCGCACCACTGACATAATTTCCCACATTGACCAAAAGCAGGGCATAAATCATGATCAGTGAAATAATATTTTTGGTGCTGTTACCGTACTTTTCAGCAATCGCACCCGAGATGGTAATTTTACCCGTATTATAAATGCGTTTTACCAGAATCATGCCAAAAAGGGGAAAGCCAATAGCGGCGCCAATGACTGACCAGGACGCGGCAATCCCACCTTCAAAGGCGGCCTGAGCCGTGCCGATAGTCGATTTTGCACCGATATATTCTGACATCAGCAGAATACCTACAATAAAGGCTGGCATGGCTCTTGAGCCCTCCATAAAATCGCCCGAGTTTTTACTACGTAACCGGAATGTCAGCCAGGTGGTAAAAAGTATATATGCCAATACAATGCCGATAATTATCAGGGTGTCCTGAGCGTTGAATGTTTTCATTATAGCCTCAGATAGAGCAAGATAAATTCGGGGAGCACTTTATGCTCCCGGTATTTAAAATTTATAAATTCTTATTATCATTTCAGGTACAGGTTAATGATTCTGCGAATTTCCTCTTTCTGCGCAGCGTCAAAATGAATGGCATAACGGCTCTCGCCCACGTTATGGCCTAAAATTTGTAGCGCTTTTTTTACTGCTGCAGGTGAAAAGGCGACCTTATAAAGATCGGTGCGTAACCCTGTGACCTGTTCCTGCGCCTGACGTGATCCGTCAATATCGCCGGCATGAAAGCGTGACCAGATCGCATTTATCTGGTGCGGTGCAACGTTAGCCAGGCCTGATATACAGGCAGAGCACCCTTCAACAAAGCCTTGATGGATAAGTGAATCGGGGCCGTTAAGCACGTCAAAGTTATCGCATTCTTTTACCGCGTCCAGATAGTCGCGCAGGCTTTCATAACTTCCGGCACTGTCTTTTACACCAATGATATTGGGATGGGCAGCAAGGGTGCGGGCGGTTTCTGGTTCAATCGTATTGCCTGTTCTGGCCGGAATGTTGTACAGAAAAACCGGTACGGAAAGGCCATCCGCAATTGCCGTGTAATGGTTAATCAGTTCGCGTTGATTTAACGGCACAAAATAGGGCGTGATTACTGAAACCGCATCCACGCCCAGCTTTTCAATTTGTTTACCCAGGCGAAGGGTGTCCCGGGTCGATATCTCACCAATATGGGCAACAACCTTTGCCCGCCCCGACACTTCGTTAACACAGGTTTCTGTAACAGTAAGCTTTTCTTTTTCGTTGAGAACAAAGAACTCACCATTTGTGCCGCCGCAAAAAATACCGTTACCGGCATTGAGTTGTCGGGTAACCTGGCGCTTCAGTTCATCAAGATAAAGATCACCTTCCTGAGTAAAAGGCGTCACAATCGCTGTAAGTACACCTTCTATTTTTTTCATCTTTACCCACTCCTTTCGGTGGTTAAATTTTAGGGAACAGGGTCCGGTAAATATCAGCCACATCCTGATGACTTACAGCGCAGGGTGAATTGTTCATTAAACGCTTCACATTGAGTGCAGATTCGCTCAGCGCATCAATATCACCTGACGGCACACCTAATGTTTCCAGGTTATCCGGCAGATTGAGCCGTTTAACTAATTTGGCGAGATAGTCGACCAGCGCGTGCGATTTTTCTTCCGGGGTCAATGTGATATCGGCGCCCGGAATGAGGTCCCAGACAGTGGCAAATTTGTCGATGGCAAACGGGCGCACCACTTTCATACAGGGTGCCAGCAGAATGGCATTGGCGACGCCGTGAGGCAGGTGATAAGTGCCTCCCAGAGGATACGAAAGCGCATGAACAAGATGGGTGCCGGCGTGCGCGATTGCCGCGCCGCCATAATAAGAAGCCCATAGCATTTCCAGCTTCGCGTTCAGGTTATGCGGTTCAGTGACGGATGTTTCCAGATTCCGGAACAGCTTATGCAGGCCCATCAGCGCAACGTTGTCACCCACAGGGTTCGAAATGGTGGCGGTATAACATTCCAGTAAATGGCACAGTGCATCAATGCCCGTTGATGAGGCGATATGCGCAGGCATGCTGGTGGTCAGTTCTGGAATTAATGCGACATAATCCGGCAGCATCACAGGGGAAATGATGCCTGATTTGGTGTTTTTTTCAGGGATAGCCAGAATAGCATTGGGCGTTGCTTCCGAACCCGTTCCCGCCGTCGAGGGAATAAGCAGTGAGGGTAAACGGGCTGTAATTTTCCCGCCATCAAGCAGCGCCTTAAGGGAGGGTGACGCAACGTGACATAACACAGAAAGCAGCTTCGCCACATCCAGTACGCTTCCACCGCCAATGCCCACCACTAAATCAAACGTTTTACCTGCTGTACGCGACAGCACCGCTTCAACATCGGTATGCGTGGGTTCTGCCGGAACATCATCGATCAGTTTAACGTGACGGCCATCCTGACTGAGCAATGTCAGGATTTGCGTGGTCGCGGGCAAATTTACAATGTTCTTGTCTGTTAAAACCAGCAGGTGTTGTTTGTCCGCGACGACCGGCGTCAGTGCCTTTATCGCGTCGGAACCGCTCAATATTGTGCTGTTAATTAATGCCACGTCTGTCTCCCCATAAATGACTGAAATTCTTCATTCCGCTTAACTTCGCTCACTCACTGGCTAAATTTATAAATAAAATGGCGCTTTATTAAATTGATCTTGCTCACATATAATCTAATGTGATTGAATATAATCATTAAGGTGAGGGACAAAAACTGATGAGGTGCGTTGTGGCTCTGATCTTCAGGCGCTTTTGACAACATGGGGCGACAAAACAAGAGGGCCATATCTCTGACCGTTGACCGGATGAGTGAAATCGCTCAACGACGGCAGTGCGGGTTTGCACGCTGGGCTGATTTTAGCGACAAGGCGTCAGGGATGGCTAAATGGGCTGCTGCAACCGTCTCGGCCCGGACGCAACGCGGCACAGAAGGGCGGCGGAATATGTTCCTGGTGGGCATGCATCCGGTTGTGACTGACGTCAGGCGGGATTAACGAAAGCCGGTGTTTGGGTAATGAATCTCCCCCTTTAAAAATTTTGAGCGTCGTTGAGGAGAAAATAAGTGACGAATGTTGTGGCGATTACGATGGGCGATCCGGCTGGGATCGGTCCTGAAATTATTATTAAGGCCTTAACCGAGGGCGCGTTAGCGGGTTCGCCCGTTGTGGTTATCGGTTGTGTACAAACGTTCCGCCGCATACTGGCAATGAACATAACGCCGCAGGCGGAATTAAACGTCATTAATAACGTGTCCGAAGCCACCTTTATGCCCAGCGTTATTCATATTATCGATGAGAAAGTGGCACATCCGGAGGCACTACAGTGTGGGGTTGTGCAGCCTGAAGCGGGCGATGTGGCTTATCGATGCATCAAACGTGCAACAGAAATGGCGATGCGCGGTGATGTGAAAGCGATTGCGACGGCTCCGCTGAATAAAGAAGCGCTGCATATGGCCGGCCATCATTATCCAGGCCATACGGAATTACTGGCAAAATTAACTGACACCAAAGATTATTCGATGGTGCTCTACACCGATAAACTCAAAGTGATCCATGTCAGCACGCATATTTCTCTGCGGACATTCCTGGATACGCTCAGCCAGGCACGCGTTGAAACGGTAATCAGAATTGCCGATACGTTTTTGCGCCGGGTCGGTTATAGCCAGCCGCGTATTGCGGTTGCGGGCGTTAACCCACACGCGGGTGAAAATGGGTTGTTCGGAGATGAGGAAATTCGCGTGCTGACACCGGCGATTGACGCGATGAAGGCGCAGGGCATAAACGTCTATGGCCCGTGCCCGCCGGACACCGTATTTATGCAATGCAATGAGGGCATGTATGACATTGTTGTGGCTATGTATCATGATCAAGGCCATATTCCGCTCAAGTTGTTGGGCTTCTACGACGGCGTAAATATTACCGCAGGCTTACCGTTCCTGCGCACCTCAGCCGATCATGGCACGGCCTTTAACATTGCCTGGACCGGTAAAGCGAATCCCGAAAGTATGGCTATCTCGATTGATATGGCGCTGCAAATTACGCAAGCATAGCGTTGTGCGGGAAGGGAGGCTCAGGGTGACATGATTGCGTTGCCCTGCATACGGCTTCTGGGCGGTTGTGCAAACCTTCGCGATAAAACAGGCACCTGAACCGATATAACCTTAATACAGCGACGCGTCGGGAAACGGGTGTCTGTCATCGCATGCGGGTGCAATATCAATACAGCACCGTATCGGACTGGTTTCCAAAATGCTCCGGCTCCACAGAGGCATAACTGACAGCCTTACCATGTACACGTCGAATGACGCCAGATGGGGGAATAAAAAGCGTTCAGCGTTAATGTCCCGTCAGTCAAATACGGCGTTGAGTTTCTGCCTGATTTCCGTTTTGTCCGTAGCGAAATAACTCATCCTCAAACCCGAGTGCTCTTAAACCCATTGGTGCGATTAAATCTTTTTATACATGACGCCTGATGAGGTCGGCCCTTTTTAAAAGCATTCTTTCGGATTTTTTTGAATTTTGGTTATTCACCCGCATCGCAAAACAGCGTGCTAATACGCATCAGCCTGTTTGAAGGTTAATTCTTCTATAGTGCCAGTAATATTTATAGTTATAAAGAAGTTATGATTTTTATTTTCTTTGTTAATTAATACAATTTTGCCAAAAGACATAATTGCCATTCATCACATTTTTTAATTATAACTGGTATGGTAGTGGAACAATTCTGCCGCTGACGATAGGCTTCCCGCACCAATTCTGTTTTAAAAAACTTTCCTTTTGCCGTGGTGTTCTCAGGCGCTTGATCCAAACGGCGCCACACAGGAAAACATCAAGGCGATCTCCAGGTGCTGCCGTTATTTAACGTCAGTGTCCACGCAGCTAATAAAAAATAAGGTGAGAAAGAAATGCAAACTACCCTACTGAATGCGAAGGCGACGGTTCCAAAATGGAACAGGAATAAGCTCGTCCCGCGTATTGTCCATCTTGGATTCGGTGCTTTTCATCGGGCTCATCAGGCGGTCTATGCCGATGTTCTTGCAGCAGAACATAACAGCGACTGGGGCTACGTCGAAGTTAATCTCATCGGCGGGGAACAACAGATTGCCGATCTGAAACGTCAGGGATTATTGTACAGCGTGGCAGAAATGTCGGCTCATGGCTGGGAAGGGCGCGTAATTGGTGTGGTGAAGCAGGCGCTTCACGCTCAGGTCGATGGAACCGAAGCCGTACTTCACGCCCTGTGTCAGCCCGAAATTGCCATCGTTTCCTTAACGATTACTGAGAAAGGCTATTGTCATTCACCGGCAACGGGCGAGCTGATGCGCGACCATCCTCAGATTGTCGCTGATCTGGCTCAGCCTCACCAGCCGCTTTCTGCGCCAGGGATCATCGTTGAAGCACTGGCGCGTCGCAAGGCTGCTGGTCTGCCTGCGTTTACTGTGTTGTCCTGCGACAATATTCCAGAAAACGGAAAAGTGATCGGTCAGGTCGTGCGTGCTTTTGCCCGACAACGTGACAACGACCTGGCAGACTGGATTGAACAGCAGGTGACGTTCCCTTCAACCATGGTGGACCGTATCGTACCGGCGATGAATCCGCAGAGTCTTGACGCGATCGCGGCGCTTATTCAGGTGGCCGATCCCGTCGCGGTAGCCTGTGAGCCCTTTCGCCAGTGGGTTATTGAGGATAATTTCGTCGCAGGGCGGCTGGCATGGGAAAAAGCCGGTGCAGAGTTAGTCAAAGACGTGCTGCCTTACGAAGAGATGAAACTGCGTATGTTGAACGGCAGCCATTCATTTCTGGCTTACCTGGGCAACCTTGCGGGTTATGAGCATATTTATGACTGTATGCAGGACCCGAACTTTCGCCTTGCGGCACGACGCTTAATGTTGACAGAACAGGCACCGACGCTGACCGTTAAGAACGTTGATTTGATCGATTATGCCGATCGGCTGATTGCACGCTATGAAAATCCCGCGCTACAGCATCGTACCTGGCAAATTGCGATGGATGGCAGCCAGAAGTTACCGCAACGTTGGTTACATTCCGTTTGCTGGCACCTCAAGCGCGGCAGCCGTTTTGATCTGCTTGCATTAGGTATTGCCGCATGGATGCGCTATGTCAGCGGCAAGGATGACCAGGGAAAAGAGATTGAGATCTGCGATCCTTTATTGGCGTCTATACGAACCGCCGTTGACGGCAGCGTAGAAGGGGAGGCGAGGGTAAAAGCGCTGTTAGGACTGGAAGCTATATTCGGCCACACGCTGCCCGATAATCCCTGTTTTGTGCAGCAGGTGGTTAAGTCCTATCTCCATCTACTGGACAAAGGGGCAAAACAGACTGTCGCTGACCTGATGGCTGACGTGTCAGCAGTCTGATGACCAGGCAAACCACATAAAGTGGTTTGCCTGGTGCATTACAAATTGTCGTTTAAATTGGCTGTGCTCTTGCTGCCTGTTCGTGTATCAGGGTGCAGCACCTCTGAAAACCAGTTCACAACCAGGCGGATGACGTCAGGTTGATACCAGACCTCATCACCATGTTCTGCACCTTTCACCACGACGTACTCAACCTTATCACCTGCCTTTTTCAGCGCATCAAAGAGTTGCGCACTTTGATGCGGTGAAACGAGTGAATCTTTGTCACCGTGCATAATCAGGAAAGGCGGTTTGGGGTTCGCAAGATGGCCCATGGGACTTGCCTGACGGGCTTTATCAGGATCATCCATGATAGACGCGCCTGCAAAATCGTGGAAGGCCGGTCCATGAATCAAAAGGGCTTCAGTGACGGCCGGTGAAGCATGGACCTGTTGATTCTCTTCAGAGAAGCCTTCACCAATATTGCGTAAATCTGAAATACCGTAAATCGTGGCGGCGGCCTGGACGTCAGATGATGTTTCTGTGAAATCACCCTGATCGAAAGCGGTCTGACCATTTGTCATGCCCAGCATTTGTGCCAGCCAGCCTCCTGCCGAATCGCCTAAAACACCAATACGATGAGGATCGATACCGTACGTTTCTGCGTGCTGTCTCAGATAGCGTACGGCCGCTTTCCCGTCAACAACCGGCGCAGGGAAGGTATCCGGTACAACACGATATTCAGCTGCGGCCACAACAAAACCGGCTTCTGCCAGCGCCATGCGCATCTGAATAAATTTCTCATGGTCGGCACTGGTAAACCCCCCGCCCGGAAAATAAACAATTGCGGGTTTGACTGCATCGGTGCGGGGCACCAGTAATGACATGTGAAGCGGTCTGACCGATCGTAGCGTTGTAATCTGCGAATAAACCACGCCAGTGATCGCATCAATCTGGTTGCGCACAGGGTGGACTTCAATCACCTTTGCGCCTTCACGGTATCCGGTCAGTTCAGTATTTTTCGTTGCCATCGCGTTACTCATCGTCATGATTACGGCCAGTCCCCCAATAAAAAAGTGTGGCATACATTCATAATTATTCCCTGAGACGTTGAAAGAAAGTATGAATTGTTAAGGGTTTTTAAAAGGTTGCAGGGGCGTTCAGCCTTTGCCAGCAGACGGTAGCGCATAAGGCATAGCGCGGTGTTGAGCAAGATTATGAAAGCGAAGGTTTTATGGGGGTTGGTTACGTGTGTTCCGCGAAAGTGGATGTTTGACCAGAAAATTTAATGGGTTCTCAGGCACCGTCGTGGGCATTACGCTGCGCCCACCGGGTCCGGTATCTGACGGACCAGACGCAGGTAATGTCTGGTCCTGAGTGGTTAACGAATCACGATCGTCAGCAGGATGAGGATGGCCGCTATGGCAACAACCTGAATAAAAATCTGGTTAAGCGTGAACTTGCGCATTGCCTTCCCTCACTGCGTCAGTATTTGCCAAATACCTGCCGACATCACGATAAAGCCGACAAAAAGAAAGATCAGGGTTATCGCGGTTTCGGATGAACGATTCATAGTATTCCTCCCTGGTTAATGATGAGCGCCTGACCCTACTGTGCAGAAAGCAACAAATCGGGGCAGGACAGGTCTGTTTCATGGCTTCAGACAGAGCAGGGGCTCACCGGTTTCCGGTAAAGGCGTAAAGCCGCCTCACTCAAAAAGGGGTTAGCGCGTCACAGGAACAGCGTGAGGTCTGCCAGTACGTCAGTGGTGTGGTTCCGTTGTGCAAGGCAGGGGTGCCGCATTGCCGTTCCGCGCTTAAAAACGCTTTACGGATGCCTTACAGCAAGGATGCCGTCCATCCGGGAGGCGGGAATAGCGCATTTTTGAACATAAACATGACGGTGGTCCTTATGGTCTGATTCATGATTAACCGGACAAAAGGCCAGTCATCGCGACGGGAAGCCTGCTGTCGCCCCTGGGCGAGCAAAACCATCACGAAAGCGTTTTACTCACCGGAGGGTGAAAAGAAGGTTATCCCGTCACAGGGCGTCCGAATGAATCTGCACGTAGTGTAATCAGGTTACACAATGCGTCAAAGCACGAACCGCCAATGTGTGAGGATTGGTTTAGGTTAACTCGCGGGGTGCTTCGTCCATGACTGAGACGATTCACAACAATTGAGGGCCGCTGGCCATGCGTAACTGCGACGGCGTCGATCCGGTCACCTGCTTAAACCGGTTACTGAAATGGCTCAGTGAGTTAAAACCATTCTCCAGTGCAATCTCGGTTAACGACAATGATGTCGATACGATCATCTGACGCGCGTTTTCCATCCGGCGCTTCATCACGTACTGGTGAGGTGCAACGCCGAGTGACTGACGAAACATCCGGGCAAAATGATATTCACTCAGACTGGCCTGGCTGGCGAGAACGTTCAGAGTAAGGGGCAGAGCCAGGTGCGCATCAATAAACGCCAGGGTATTGCGCAACACATAGGGAGCAAGTCCGCCCGTGACAGAGGGAAGCCGCCACTGGACACACGAATAGTGTTGAATCAGATGGGTTAACAACAACGTGCTGGCGTTGCTCAGCATCAGCTGATTGGCTGGCTGCTGCCAGTCGCAGCTAAGTAAAAACTGGCGATACAACGCCGTAATCGTGTCATCACTGGCAAAAATCTTTTCATCGAGGGATAACGAGGCCGGGCTGCGATCCCAAATCTTTTCACCGACCTCTCGCAGGTGCTCATCTGTGCAGTAGAGATGCACGAAGGAGAGATCGCTGCGTACATCCCAGGTCGATTCACTGTGCTGCGGCATCAGGCAAAATTTATTCGGTCCGCCGCCGTTGCGCCATCCGTTTGCCGTTTTGTGGTAACTCTCATAACCATCAGCAATATACAGGCTGAGCGTATGATGATTGCTGTTAACGGTAACGCGGTCTTGTTTGTTGTGCCAGGCGGCCAGTCGGATGCCCGAATTAAGTATCACCGATTCCCGCAGCACGGCCTTTTTTTGACGCAGTGTTTCAAAGGTGTCGTAAACGCGAGACATGGCATGCTTCCGCTTGATAAACAGAGGTCCAGTCTAGGATGACAGACGTCAGGTAGCCAGATGTATCACGCTAAAATGCGCAAGATTTTGCAACCCGACCGCAACATGATGAAAGCCGACCCCTCGCGATTACGTCACAGTGAAGAGAGTCTGAGGCAGAGGGATAACGATGAACGCAATACTTTACGCCATTGTGGTCGTGATTTGGGGAACAACCTGGATCGCTATTTTTTTACAGCAGGGGCCTGTAGATGTCACGGTTTCGGTATTCTGGCGGTTTGCCATCGCCAGCGTCATTATGCTGATCCTGTTAACGCTGCTGGGACGCCTGCGCCGCCTGGCATGGCAGGACCATCTGTTTTGTCTGATCCAGGGATGCTGTGTGTTTTGCTTTAATTTTTGGTGTTTTTACACGGCTGCGGCTTACATTAATACAGGCCTGGAGTCGGTGATTTTTTCGATGGCCGTGCTCTATAACGCGGTAAACAGTTATATTTTCTTTGGCCAGCGCCCACGCCCCCGTTTCTGGTTTGCCGCCGCACTGGGATTAACCGGCATGGTCGTCCTGTTCTGGCACGATCTGCATATCAGCGACTGGAACAGTACCGCGCTCATGGGAATGGGGCTGTCAGCACTGGGTACCTTTGGTTTTTCATTAGGCAATATGATCAGCCTGCGCCATCAGCGTCGGCATCTTGAGACGATGACCACCAACGCCTGGGCCATGTTTTATGGTGCCCTCGTTATGGGCCTTATCGCTATTATTCGTGGTGCCAGCTTCTCACCGCAATGGACCTTCACTTATCTCGGTGCCTTACTTTACCTGGCGGTGTTTGGTTCCGTCATTGCTTTCTGGGCTTATTTCACCCTGATCAAACGCACAAGTGCGGGCAAAGCCGCCTACACCACACTTATGTTCCCTCTGGTCGCGTTATCGTTCTCCACACTTTTTGAAGGCTATACCTGGCAAAGTCATAGTGTGGCCGGCTTGCTACTGATTTTAAGCGGTAACCTGGTAATGTTTGCCCGCCCCATGCAGTGGTTCAGGCGTAAAGCGCTGACAAACGCGCATTAGCTGTTTATGCGCGCGGCGGTGTGCATTGCGGTTG
The DNA here is from genome assembly GCF_041954965.1 of Pantoea sp. BS_8. Lineage (NCBI taxonomy): Bacteria > Pseudomonadati > Pseudomonadota > Gammaproteobacteria > Enterobacterales > Erwiniaceae > Pantoea > Pantoea sp. BS_8. Next base: position 70,796 of record NZ_JAVAXU010000005.1, on the reverse strand, counting down.
CAGTTGATAGACGTAAGCGGTGACAGTGTCACCGTTTTCAAGAGTCACTTCCGTCCTGAGGCGATCGTACCCGTCTTCAAATTCGTCCAGCATGGGCCAGTATGATAAGAGATTATCAGAACTAAAAACGTAACCCTCAACGCGCGGACCTCGGCTATCCAGCACCAGACCAGGAAAGCCTGCGGCTGCCCCGCACCCCTGAGGATAGAAAATGCCGCTTACAAAGCCTGCCTGCCAGTTGCCTCCGACCCTGTCGAGAATGTGGGCATTACTGTGGCCCGGGCGCAAAGTGCCATAAACGAATAACCTTTCCATCATTATCTCTGTGTAAAAACCGCTACCTTAGCTGCACGAACTGCGGTTGTCATTATGGAGAACGTTCTATTTTAACGCACAGGCGGTGCGTAGCAATATGCGCTTATTATCATGGATTTATATTTTAATGAAACAACCTGTTCACATTTAACCCTATAGTTTCTGTTAGTGACAAAATATCCCGTCATAGTCGCTGTTTTCTTTTTTTCAAGGTTCTGGAAATAAAATTACGTTGTAAAGCCGGTTAGTTATTTGCCGATAAAGGCCTGTGAAAATAATTGTAGTTTTTACCTATCCGGGGGAGTTTTTTCTATGACAATCACGCAGCGTTTAGTGCTGGCATTTTCTTTGCTTGCTTTATCACTTTGTGCGCTTGTTGCTGTTTCTTTATCTGTGATTTCGGGCTTTCAGTCGCGCTTTGAATATGTTCAGGTTAATGCTATTCCCAGCATTAAAGATCTGAATAAGTCAATTAGCGCAACTAACCAACTGGGGCTGGCCCTGTATCGCCATCAGACGGCGACAGACAGCGCTAAGCAGGCTGAAGCAGAACAAAAAATTAATACCATTATTAATAACATCAAGTCATTAAATGATTATTATATGGCGAATGATATTTCCAGTGATGAAGATAAAGAAATGACCGTTGGGGCCAATCGTAACCTCGATGCGGTCCGCAGCGCGTTACCTGCTTTTCTTGCTGCGTCACGTAGCCATAATAATGAACTGTCACTTTCTCTCCTGCAAAGTGACAATGGCATTGGCGCTGCCGCACGTAAAATGGAGTCTGATTTCACTAAACAAATTGAGCTGAACATTCAGATTGGTGATGCACTCAGAGCACAGAATAATCAGATTTATTCTAAGACCGTCTGGATGATGACCTGTGCCTCACTGTTGGTTATTTTGCTGCTCGGTGCGTTCTCAATAAATATTATTGTTGGCATTAAACGTAGCCTTACCAGCATCAAAGATACCATGGCTGAAGTGAGCAGCAATTTGGATCTGACACGCTTAGCGCCGGTGTTGAGAAAGGATGAGATTGGTCAAACGGCTATGGCGTTTAATGATCTGCTTAAGCGTGTATCGACTACGCTGCTGTCAGTCAATCATGCGGCGCAATCCGTCAGCACAGGATCGACGCAGATTGCGGCTGGCAACGAAGATTTGTCATCTCGCACTGAGCAACAGGCCGCCTCGCTGGAAGAGACATCGGTTAGTATGGCTACGCTCAGCGATACCGTACGGCAAAATGCCGAGGGCGCAGTCCAGGCCAGCAACCTGGCCAATAACGCCAATAAACTGTCCAGGCAGAACGGCGAAGCCGTGAGTCAGATGCTGACCACGATGGATGAAATTCGCGGTAGCTCAGCCAAAATATCTGATATCACAGGGCTGATCGAAGGTATTGCATTTCAGACGAATATTCTGGCCCTTAACGCCGCCGTTGAAGCTGCCCGTGCGGGTGAGCATGGCCGTGGTTTTGCGGTCGTGGCATCAGAAGTTCGCAATCTGGCACAACGTTCGTCATCCGCGGCTCGTGAAATTAAAGAGTTAATCACCACGTCTGTTTCGCAGGTTGAACAGGGGCTGACGCAGGCAACAAGCGTAGGCAGTAACTCCGATAACGTGGGCCATGCTATTCAGCAGGTTGCCGATCTGGTTAATGAAATTGCCGCTGCTACAGCCGAGCAAAGCAAAGGCATTGAGCAGGTGCACCAGGCTATCGGCCAGATGGATGAGGTCACGCAGCAGAACGCCTCCCTAGTTGAGGAAGCTTCATCTGCATCCAAATCTTTACAGGAGCAGGCGGAAACGTTGTCGAGACTGGTGTCAACGTTCAAAGTTAACGAGAGCGTCACGCAGGTGGCAGTATCGTCCCCTGTAGCCGTGAGCTATGCATCGCCTGTGTTAAAAAGACCGCAACTGAATGCCACCGGTGCAGACAAGGTTAACTGGGAAAGTTTCTGATGCGCTGTCACTGGGCCTGATCGCTTCAGGCCCAGAACACGAGCGCTGCGATATCGCAGCGCTTTCTTATTGATATGCGTTTTGCGTGGCGAAAAGCCTTGTTTTTGGCGCATAAGACGCGTTTCTCTCTTTCGATGCACGCTAGTGATACTGTGCAGGCCTTGTGCGCCATTCATGCCCTCCATACCCGGACCGTATGCCTCATTCCGTTGCGCACTGCGATCAGTAACCCATTGACAATATTCGCCGCCCTCATTTGCGCGATCGGGGCGCGCCGCGGTTTTCCCATGCCATTATCAGGCTGAGTGAGGCAGGCAGCAGGGTCAGCGTGACCAATGTGCCGGTGATCAGCCCACCGATGATCGCGAATGCCATTGGCCCCCAGAAAACCTGATGTGAAATAGGTAACATGCCGAAGATTGCCGCGCAGGCAGTGAGCAGGATGGGGCGCGCCCGGTGCAGTGCGGCATGGCGGATGGCGTCACCCTGTGCCATGCCAGCCTGCGCATGGCTGTCTACCTCGCTGATCATGATTACGGCGTTACGGATAATCATGCCCGCCAGCGCAATGATGCCCAGCAGTGCGACAAACCCCATCGGCGTGCCACCCGGTAACATTGCCAGGACAATCCCCGGCAGGCCGAAAGGTGCCATCAGCAGCGCAAGCAGCATTCTGGAGAACCGCTTCAACTGCAGCATCAATAACACAAGCATGCAGCACAGGGTGACCGGCAAAACGGCAAACACTGAACTGTTACCTTTATTCGACTCGGCGACGGTTCCACCTTCTTCAATGGCGTAACCTGCGGGCAAGGTTGCCCGCAGAGTATCCAGGCCAGGTCTCAGTTGATCAGACACCGTTTCGGCCCGTTGCTCAGGTGCAATATCGGTTTGCACGGTGATATAGGGCAAACGCTGTCGTCGCCAAATCACCGGATCGTCGAGCTGCCATTTCAGTGTGGCGACCTGCCCAAGCGGAATTTTTTGCCCGGAAGCTGTGTTGAGCATCAGGCTGTCTAAGATGGCTGTGTCCTGTCGTTCCCGATCGTTGCCGCGCAGAACCACATCTATCAGCCGGTTATGATCGCGAACCGTGGTCACGGTACTGCCGGACATGACAGTATTCAGTGTGGAAGCAATGCTTTCTGAGGAGACGCCGACGGCGCGTGCAGCAGTCTGGTTTACCTCAACATTGATTTCCCGCTCGGGCTCGCCAGCCGTCATATTTACCTCACGCGTATTCGGCGAACGCGAAAGTTGAGCAGCCAGTTTTTCCGCGATGTCCCGTACTTTGCTGTAGTCAGGGCCGGTGACGCGGTATTTCAATGGCCAGCCGACGGGTGGGCCCAGTTCGAGAGGGGCCACACGGGCAGTCAGATCGCTGAAATCCCGCGCCAGTGTCGCCTCCAGGCGGCGTCGAACGCGATCGCGCGCTTCCAGGTTCTTAGTCACCACAACCAGTTGCGCCACATTTTCATTGTCCAGCAAGACTTCCATGGGCAAATAAAACCGCACGGCACCTGCGCCGACATAGCTGGAGAAGTGATCGACATCGTGATCGGCGCGCAACAGGGTTTCCAGCTGTGCGGTACGCCGTGTCGTTTCACTTTGAGAGGCATTTGCCGCCAGCGAAAGATTCACTAACAGCTCGGGACGATCGGACGCGGGGAAGAATTCGCCCTGCATCAATGTAGTGCCTGCAATCCCCATTCCCAGCAATAACAAGGCGCTTATCACGGTTGTCCAGCGGTAGTGTAAAACCCGATCAAGCAGACGACGATAGCAGCGGGCCATCAGCCCGGGAGGTGGTGATGGGGCTGTCACCTGCTCAGTTAACAGCCAGGTGCCGATAACCGGGGAAAACAGAATCGCCACGACCCAGGAGCACAGCAGCGAGATCAGCACGACTGCAAAAAGGGAGTAACAATATTCACCGGCGCTGGAGGCCGCAAAACCGACCGGAATAAAACCGGCGATCATCACCAGCGTTCCCGTCAGCATAGGAAAAGCGGTGGTTTTAAACGCAAAGGTTGCGGCCTGCGCTTTGCTGTCTCCCGCCTCAAGGCGGGAAACCATGGTTTCAACCGTGATCATGGCATCATCGACCAGTAAACCCAGCGCAATAATGAGAGCCCCCAGCGAAATGCGTTGCAGGCCAATACCGGCCACTGTCATGCCGACGAATGTCATGGCCAGAACGAGGGGAATCGCAGCGGCGACCACCAGCCCGGCACGGAAACCCAGCGAGAAAAACGAGATTGCCAGAACGATCAGTACCGCTTCCGCCAGCACCCGCACAAAGCCACTGACGGCGGTTTTAACAACGGTGGATTGATCAGCGATCTTCACCATCGTGATGCCGTGCGGGAGCTGGGCGGCAATCGTCTCCATGCGCGCATGAATGGCCTGACCAAATTTCAGCATATTACCCGTCGGGGCCATGGAGATGGCCAGGCCAATGCCAGGCTCGCCGTTGACCCGGAAGGTTGACGCCGGCGGTTCAGCAGGCTGAAGCGTTATCGTGGCAATACTGGTCAGCGGGATAAAGCGCTGGCCGATATGTAAGGTAATGGCCTTAAGGTTATCAGCCGAGGTCAATGCACCACTGACATGAAGTGCAATATTTTCTTTATCAGTGCGTATTACACCTGCGGGCGCAACGGCATTTTGCGCGGCCAGAGCATCACTTACCTCCCGAAGCGTAAGGCCCATGCCCGCTAACTGCCGTGGCGAAAACGCGATAACAATGTGTTCTTCCTGTTCGCCGGGCAGGGTAATTTTACCCATGTCTGGCACATCCATCAGGCTTCGACGGATCTCATCGACTTTATCCCGCAGTTCTCGCGGACTGAAGCCATCGGCCGTAAAGCCATAAATCGTGCCATAGGTGTCGCCAAATTCGTCATTAACAGCGGGACCCTGAACGCCTTGTGGAAGCGATGAGGCGATATCCTGCATTTTTTTCCGAATCTGGTACCAGATAGTCGGGACCTGATCCGGCGGCGTATCATCACGCAGGTTAACAAAGATGACGGCCTTTCCCGCCCGGGTTTCACTCTCGATAAAATCCAGGAACGGTGTTTCCTGCAGTTTTTTTTCCAGCGTATCCGTCACTAACTGCATCGTGTCTTCCACCGTGGCACCGGGCCATTGTGCGGACACGACCGCCGTTTTGATGGTAAACGCCGGATCTTCATTACGGGGCAGATCGATGTAACTCAGTACACCCGTCGTCATCACCAACAGCATGAAAAACACCACCAGTTGCTGATGTGCTAACGCCCAGGCAGAGAGATTAAAGCGGGCTCTTTCAGCCGATCTTCTCATTTTTCATCCTCCCCGGACTGTACCCGCTCTCCCGGCAAGAGCGTTTTCACGCCTGCGGTGACTACGCGCTCACCCGGTATCACGCCAGCACTGAGATAGATATGTTGGGCATCGAAGCGCGCCAGCGTGACCGGCCTGAGTGAAAGCTGATGGGACTGGGTGTTCACCACAAAAACGGCGGGACGATCACCGGCACGCGTGAGAGCGCTGGCGGGCAGGGTGACAACCTGTTCGGCTTTACCGGGAAAGGCCCCCACGACGGTCGACCCCAACGCCATAGCGACCGGCGGTTGAGGCAGCATGACACGCAGCCGCCAGGTGCGGGTCTGCGGATCGGCCTGCGGACTGATATCGCGAAAATGCCCTTGTGTCTTTATCGCAGGGTTCGATAACAGCGTAATGCTGAAGGGCGTGGAGGAGGCGTACTCCGCCAGCGAGGGTTCAGCAAGGTCAAAGACAGCATCGCGATCGCCATCAGCGGCAAGCGTCATTACGGACTGCGCGGCGCTTACCACCTGACCCGGCTGGACATTGACGGCGGTAATGACACCGGCGCGCGGCGCGGTAAGCTGCGTCCAGTTGAGATTATCCTGGGCATTTTTAAGCGCGGCTTCACTGCTCTGACGCCGTGAAACGGCCGCCTGCCAGTCACCTTTTGCACTGTCTAACTGCGAACGGGAAATGGCCCCACCGGGCATCAGCTGCTGCATACGACGCAGCGTTAGTGCGGCAACATGTTCTGAAGCGCGCGCACTCGCCAGATCGGCAGTGGCACTGCTGAGCTGGTTTTGAGCGGCATTACTGTCTAAGGTCGCCAGAACCTGACCGGCATTCACATGCTGTCCAATGTCCGTGGTGCGGGTAATGACGCGGCCATCCAGCCTGAAAGCCAGCGAAATTTCTTCATGGGCACGAATTTCACCCGTCTGCGTCATCAGTCCACCGCTGGAGAAGGGCGGAACCAGTACTGTCCGCACGGGACGAGGCGCTTCACGCGCAGGCGGCGCTTCCTCCCGGCAGCCTGACAGGATAAGCATGCCTGCCACGACAAACAGTGACGGTAACACATAACCCGGAAAGCTCAGATGACGCAGCGCCTGGCGGGCAAAAGCGGGAATAAAATCTGTCATAACCGTATTCCTGAAATGAGACAGGCTCATTTAAAGCGGGTTATGTCCAGAAACCTTCGATGAATTATCAAGAAATGGTCAAGGCAGACAAAAAAGCCTGTACAGGCCAGCACGCACTCAGATTGAGCGCGCGTCGTCAGATAAAGGCAAAGCGATCGTAATCTGCAGTCCGCCGTCCGCAGGCAAACGTGCAAATATCTCCCCACCGTGCGCCTCCACGATAGCCTTCGCAATAGACATGCCGAGACCGCTTCCGCCGGAATGCCGTGCGCGTGACGATTCTGCCCGGGTGAAACGGTCGAAAATGACAGGCAGAAACTGAGGATCCACGCCCGGCCCATAGTCACGAAACTGCAGTGTGACAGCGGCGGGCGAGGTATGAGCGGTCACATAAAACCGTTTCCCCTCTGCGGCATAGCGCAGTGCATTTTCCGTTAAGATGGTTACCACCTGGCCCAGCCGGGAGACATCGCCAGTGAAAGAGAGTTGGCCGGGTGACTGCACCTCAATCACCATCTGTTCGGCTTCAGCCTGAGGCGCTAGCCACGCCGTACGTTCGCGTAACAGTTCGGTAAGGTTAAACCGGCTCAGGCTGAGCGTAAGCTGGCCAGCTTCCGCTAACGATAATAAGTGCAGTTCATCCGTCAGGCGGCTCAGCTGCGTCAGCTGCTTCATGATCATGGAGAACTGCTGAGGTTCCGGCGCAAATACGCCGTCGACAATGCCTTGTAAGCGGCCAATGGCTGCGGTGAGTGGCGATCGTAGTTCATGAGCAATGGCAACCTGCGAAGCTTTAAGTTCGCGTTCGTAACGGGCTAACTGCTGGGTCATCAGATTAAAGTCTTCCGTAAACCGCACTAATTCCTGTGGCGCGCCGTCGACCTGACCGACCGATGTGCCGAATTTCCCCTGTGCCACATCGCGTGCCGCATTCGCCAGCTGACTAAACTGTTTCGCCAGCGGTCGGGCGAAGCGCAGCCCCATTACAATAAAGAACGGAATCACCACGGCGACCAGCACGGCGACCGTCAGCCAGTCAGCCGAGGCGATTGACGGGTCGGAAAAGCCGACGCCCCACCACTGATCGACAATCTGATGAAAGCGAGCCGGTGCCTGCTCCGGGTGTAACCGTATGCGGGAAAACTCCGCCCAGACGTCCGCAGGCATGCGAGAGTAAACCCAGAGCATTTGCAGCGCGAAACGCAGCCACATGCAAAACGCGATAAGGATGACGCTTCCCAGACCGATTATCAAAATACGGATGCAGATCCAGCGCCACATTGAGTCGTGCGTTTTTAGTTTCATGGTTGTCTGAACCTGTAACCCACGCTGCGAACCGCAGGTAAGATATCTGACATGCCTGCGGCTTCCAGTTTGCGTCGCAGGTTATAAACATGGGTATCAACCACGCGCTCAAGCGCATCACTTTCAGGCAGGCAGTGTTCAAGCAAGAATAAGCGACTAAACGGGCGGGTTGGGGCGCGCATCAACGTCACCAGAATCGAAAACTCCGTTGGGGTCAGATCGAGCCGCTGAATGCCCTGTTCATTTTTTACTACCGCTGTCAGCGATTCAGTGTCGACTTCCAGGCCCGCCCAACACAATGTGCTGTCGGGGACGGTACTTTGTTGGGTGCGACGTAAAACGGCCTGAACACGTGCGACGACCTCGCCAGGATGGTAGGGTTTCACCACATAATCATCTGCACCATAGCGTAATGCGCCGATCCTGTCGGGGGCATCTCCCATCGCTGTCACCATAATCACTGGTGTATTTCCCCTGCGTCGAAGGGCCGCCAGAACTTCCGTGCCGTTCATGACGGGCAGCATCACATCAAGCAGAATGAGATCGGGCTGCCACCGTTGCGCGTGGTCAAGTCCTGTCATTCCATCGCCAGCAATCATCACCGTGTAGCCTTCACGTTTAAGATAGGCTTCAAGTACGCCGGCTGCATCGGCATCATCTTCGATAATCAGTACACGTTTAGACTTCATTGGGGCCACTTTGACTTTTTCTCCCTCATTTCCCGTATGTGCCCGCACCGCTCTATTGGCATGTCAGCCGTGTCGTCTGCATTTAATGTGATTAAGCAAAACGATAATAACCTGAAAAAATCGGCAAGACATGGTCAGTTTAATGTCGGCTGGAGGAAGAGAAGGGAATGCGCAGGATGCCAGAGAGAGGAACAATACGCCTAATAAAAAAACGTGATGAAAAAGGGCTCGATCAGAAATAATGAACGGACATCAGACGCTTTTTCATGTTGTTATCAAACGGCTGACCAGGCGGAGTCAGACGTTTACGTTTAAGGCATTACGGGGGTTGCTCAGTGTGGGGAATGTCTGCGATGCCGATGCGTTAGCGCTGGGCAGAAAAAATGACACTGTCACTTTTATGGTGAGCGTTTTGCTCAGGCAAGACTGGCATGGTGCCGGGCAGGAAGTGGTTACGGGCAGGCCAGGTGACGTTCATACAAGGCTGTCCGACTGATACGATGAAAAACCGCCCGGTTTAATAACGCCGCCGCGTAATGTCTGGCGCAAACCTGATCGGTCGCGTGATTTATCGCTTCTGTGCAAGGCCGCCCCACAGCAGCCTTCATCTGCTACGGGGCGGCCAGCATGAATCCGTATTTACCCTTTATGGCACGCGACGCGATCATAACCGGTAAGTGCGGATTTCGCCGTCGCTTTACGCTTTCTGCTGTTAACTTTGGGCAGCCAGATTTTAAATTGCTCCGCCAGTTGCTTCGCCTGTTGTTCATCCGTGGTACGACAGATAAACAGTTTACTCTTGGTTTGATTGGTCACATCGGTGGCATAAATTTCGTAACTTCCGCCACGGTGATCGTATTCAATATCCGTGAAATGCATGTGTGGCCACAGGCCCGTTCTGACCTCAAACTTGCTCAATTCCATAATTTTTACCGTTTTTGTTTTTTGCTGTGATGAATGTCGTTCCCCTGGTCGGGCCACTAAATGTAGAACAAATTCGGATTTGTGCCAGCCGACAACATTATTTTTCACTGCCAGTCTTAATTTTTTATAAAAACAGCGTGTTACCATGACATTACGTCATTAAAAGGAGAAAACGATGATTGTCAGAACCTGGCATGGTTGTGTCCCTCAGCAGCACGCAGAGGCATTTTTTACGCATCTACAGAAGACGGGCGTGCAGCATGCAGAATCGGTACCCGGTAACACAGGCGCTTTTATTCATCAGGTTGCACAGGGAGAGTGGCAGCATTTCTTTCTGGCCATATACTGGCGGGATCTGGCGGCAGTGAAAGCGTTTGCTGGCGAGGATTACCCGGTGGCAGTTACCTATGCGGATGACGAACAGTTTGGGTTGATCTCCGATCCCTATGTCTTTCACCATCAGGTCAGCGAGGTGGTCGCGCTGTAATGTTTTTTCAGTCTAAGACCTGACAAAAACGCAGCAGGTAGCCATCTGGATCCTGAACCAGTAACTCCTGCTGGCGTTCATATTTCTCACCCGTAGAGTAGGCGTTTTCGCTAAGTGGTCGGAACAAGGGCGTGCCCGTTTTCACCAGGCGCGTGTGAAGCTGCTGAATATTGGAGACTTCTGTCTGGAAGTTAATACCGCGTCCCAAAGGATACTGCATCTCTGCGGTGTGCCAGCCCGCGTCATGCTGCTGTTAAATCATTAATTGCGCTTCACCATAACAGAGATAAGCGAAGTCTGAATGAATGCGTCTTATTCTCAAAGTAAACCCCAGTTCATCGACATAAAACGCAAAGGATCTGGCAAAATCAGTGACAGTCAGTTCCGGCACCAGCGAATTCCAGAAGCCAGAATCAGCAGGTTCAACTGACGATGTAGTGACGCCTAATTCCTTGTTCATAAGAAAAAAATCTAAAAGTTAGAAAAGTGATCACCGTCACATTATGAGTGCAACGCGTGTATCAAAACTCCGACTTTCCCTTAGAAAATGCTATCTGTCAACAATGTAGATACCGCCTGGCAGCATTTGCAGAATGTGCGGTAATCTCTTCATGAAACTGTCAAACATATCTGTTTATTTAATGTGATTAATCTGGTAAACCTAATAAAGATCGTGTCAATTTGTGAATTGAATGAAGCGTTTAATGTTTGGTTAAGGTTACGAGCGTATCATTTGGCATCGTTATGAAGTGAATATTTTTCTAATATTTGACTTCACGATCAGAGGTCAGTGTACTTTGCCTCTTTTCGCGGATTTTAACGGAAAAAAATGAGCATAAGATTACATTTTGGCTGTTTTCATATTTCAAACTTATCCTCTTTCTTCTGGAAAAAAGGCAAAACAGTTTAAGGACATTACTTAATGGCGTTTCTTCCGTTTTCTCGTCCTTCTTTAGGCGAGACTGAATTGTCTGCAGTGCGTGAGGTCTTTGCGTCTGGCTGGATTACGACCGGGCCGAAGTGTGCTGAACTTGAGCGCGCATTTTGCCAGTTAACCGGCAATCAACACGCTATTGCCGTCACGTCTGCTACTGCCGGTATGCACGTCATGTTAATGGCGTTGGGCATCAAAGCCGGTGATGAAGTCATCACACCTTCCCTGACCTGGGTTTCTACATTAAATATCATCACGTTACTTGGTGCGATGCCGGTGATGATCGATGTGGATATCGATAATCTGATGGTGACCCCTGAAGCTATCGAAGCGGCGATTACGCCGAAAACCAGGGCGATTATCCCTGTCCATTATGCGGGTGCGCCTGCGGATATGGACGCGATCTATGCTATCGGCCAACGCCATGGCATTCCGGTCATTGAAGATGCCGCGCATGCGGCCGGTACCTACTACAAAGGTAAACACGTGGGTGGCCAGGGAAATGCTATTTTTTCCTTCCATGCCATCAAAAACATGACCTGCGCAGAAGGTGGCCTGGTCGTCACCGACGACGCGGCTCTGGCCGATCGCATTCGCAGCCTGAAGTTTCATGGTCTGGGCGTCGACGCGTTTGATCGTCAAACACACGGTCGTCAGCCGCAGGCAGAAGTGATTATGCCGGGCTTTAAATACAATCTGCCGGATATCAGCGCGGCCATTGCGCTGGTTCAGCTGGAGAAGCTCCCCGAAATCAATCAGCGTCGCGCGGCGATAGCGCAACGTTACCTCGATGCCCTTAAAGATACGCCGTTTAAGCCTCTTGTTCCGCCCGCCTGGCAGCATCAGCACGCCTGGCATCTCTTCATTATTCGCGTTGATGAGCAGGCGTGCGGTATGACCCGTGATGCACTGATGCAGGCGCTGAAAGAGCAGGACATCGGCACGGGGCTGCATTTCCGTGCAGCGCATACGCACAAATATTACCGTGAGCATTATCCGCATTTATCGCTGCCTGCCACTGAGTGGAACAGCGAGCGTATTTGTTCCATTCCGTTGTTTCCCGACATGACTGACGATGACGTTGAACGCGTTATCAGCGCACTACGTGGACTGGCTGGGGTTTAAATGTTCGACGATAAAAAGATTGAAAAAGTATCGGTAGTCATCCCGGTTTACAATGAGCAGGAAAGCTTACCGGCATTGATTCAGCGTACCGATGATGCCTGTAAGAGCCTGAACCTGGACTATGAAATTCTGCTGGTCGACGACGGCAGCCAGGATGCGTCCGCGACGATGATCGCCGATGCAGCCTCACTGCCCGGCAGTCATATTGTCGCCGTTTTGCTCAACCGTAACTATGGTCAGCACTCCGCGATTATGGCGGGATTCAGCAATGTCAGCGGCGATCTCATCATCACGCTGGATGCCGATTTGCAAAACCCACCCGAAGAAATTCCCCGTCTGGTGGCCGCCGCTCAGGAAGGCTATGACGTTGTCGGCACGGTACGCCAGAATCGTCAGGACAGCTGGTTCCGTCGTCAGGCATCACGCACCATCAACCAGATGATTCAACGCGTGACCGGTAAATCGATGGGGGATTACGGTTGTATGCTGCGGGCTTATCGCCGTCACATTATCGATGCCATGCTTAACTGCCATGAGCGCAGCACGTTTATCCCGATCCTGGCTAACACATTTGCGCGTCGTACGATTGAACTCCCGGTTACTCACGCAGAACGTGAACACGGCAGTTCGAAGTACAGCTTTATGCGCCTGATTAACCTGATGTACGACCTTGTCACCTGTCTCACAACCACACCACTACGCATGCTAAGTGTACTGGGCAGCCTGATTGCGATTGCAGGTTTTGCGTTCTCCGTGATTCTGATTCTGCTGCGGCTGTTTCTGGGCGCAGCATGGGCTGGCGATGGTGTTTTTATGTTGTTTGCCGTCCTGTTTATCTTTATCGGCGCGCAATTTATCGGCATGGGACTGCTGGGTGAATACATTGGTCGTATCTACAACGATGTACGTGCCCGTCCACGCTATTTTATTCAACGTGTTATCAATCCTCAGAAAGACCGTTCTGTACAGGAAACCGAGTAATGAAAACTATCGTCTTCGCTTATCACGACATGGGTTGTGCGGGCATTAATGCGCTGTTGAAAGCAGGCTTCACTATCAGCGCCATCTACACCCATGCCGACACGGCGTCAGAAAATCACTTTTTTGGCTCAGTGGCGCGAATTGCGGCTGAAAATTCAATCCCGGTTTATGCTCCGGATGAGGTTAACCATCCGCTGTGGATCGATCGCATTAAATCAGCAGAACCTGATGTTATTTTCTCCTTCTACTACCGCAACCTGTTGTGTGACGACATTCTGAACTGCGCGAAGCAGGGCGCTTTTAACCTGCACGGTTCACTGCTGCCAAAATACCGCGGTCGTGCGCCATTAAACTGGGCGCTGGTGAATGGCGAAACGGAAACCGGTGTGACCTTACACCGCATGGTGAAAAAAGCCGATGCGGGTGAAATCATCGCGCAACAGCGCATCGCCATTGCTGAAGAAGACAACGCGTTAACCCTGCACCGCAAACTGGTTGACTGTGCCAGTGAGCTGCTGGAAAGCACCTTGCCCGCGATGAAACAGGGCAATATCGTCGGCAAGCCGCAAAACGAAGCGGAAGCCACGGTTGTGGGTCGCAGAACACCAGAAGATGGTCGCATCAACTGGAGCCTGCCTGCTAAGCAAATCAATAATCTGGTCCGTGCCGTTACCGATCCATGGCCGGGCGCGTTTGCGTTTGCCGGCACCACAAAGTTTGTGGTCTGGAAAGCCAAAGTTTTAACGACCGCGCACAACGCTCGTCCGGGAACCGTGCTGTCAGCCGATCCGTTTGTCGTGGCTTGTGGTGAAGGCGCGCTGGAAATCCAGACGGGGCAAACCCCGAACAGCGTTTACATGAACGGTGTTCAGCTGGCGCAACATCTGGGCATGGTAAATGGCGCACTGCTGTATTCTCAGGCTGTGGCCGCCGTGAAGCGTCGCACCCGCGTGTTGATCCTGGGTGTTAACGGCTTTATTGGTAACCATCTGACCGAGCGCCTGCTGCAGGACGACAACTTCGAAGTGTTTGGCCTGGATATTGGTTCCGACGCGATCAGCCGCTTTGTTGGTCATCCGCGCTTCCAGTTTGTTGAAGGCGATATCAGCATCCACTCAGAGTGGATCGAATACCACATTAAAAAATGTGACGTCATTCTGCCGTTGGTCGCTATCGCCACGCCGATTGAGTATACCCGCAACCCGCTGCGTGTCTTTGAGCTGGATTTTGAAGAAAACCTCAAAATTGTTCGCGACTGTGTGAAGTACGGCAAACGTATCATTTTCCCGTCAACGTCCGAAGTGTATGGGATGTGTACCGACAGCAACTTTGATGAAGACCACTCGAACCTGGTCGTCGGTCCGATTAACAAACAGCGCTGGATTTACTCGGTTTCCAAGCAGCTGTTAGACCGGGTCATCTGGGCTTACGGTGAAAAAGAAGGTCTGCGCTTCACCCTGTTCCGTCCGTTTAACTGGATGGGTCCGCGCCTGGACAACCTCAATGCCGCGCGCATCGGAAGTTCGCGTGCCATTACCCAGTTGATTTTAAACCTGGTGGAAGGTTCGCCTATCAAGCTGTTTGATGGTGGTCGTCAGAAGCGCTGTTTTACAGATATCAGTGATGGTGTTGAAGCCCTGTTCAGAATTATTGAAAACAAAAACAATAACTGCGACGGGCAGATCATTAACATCGGTAATCCAGACAACGAAGCGAGTATCAAAGAGCTGGCAGAACGTCTGCTGGAGAGCTTTGAGCGTCACCCGCTGCGTGCCAGCTTCCCGCCGTTTGCCGGTTTCCGTGAAGTGGAAAGCAGCAGCTATTATGGCAAGGGCTATCAGGATGTTGAGCACCGTAAGCCTTCAATCCGTAATGCAAAACGCCTGCTGGGCTGGACACCTGAAGTGCAAATGAATACGACCATCGATAACACTCTCGACTTCTTCCTGCGCACCGTTGAGCTTCAGGACGATAAGGCATGAGGAAAGTCGGTCTACGTGTCGATGTCGATACCTGGCGCGGGACAAAACTTGGCGTGCCCGCGCTGATTGAGGTCTTCAAAAAACACGATGTCCAGTCATCCTTTTTCTTCAGTGTCGGGCCTGACAACATGGGACGCCATTTATGGCGTCTGATGAAGCCGCGCTTTCTGTGGAAAATGCTGCGCTCACGCGCAGCATCGCTTTATGGCTGGGATATCCTGTTGGCCGGGACCGCCTGGCCAGGAAAACAGATTGGGGCAGGGATGCGCGATATTATCCGCATGACGGCCGATTACCATGAAGTTGGCCTGCACGCCTGGGATCACTTTGCCTGGCAAACGTGGGCAGGCGTCTGGAATGAAGAACAGCTTATTCAGCAGATTGCGAAAGGACGGGATGCGCTGGAGGCCATTATCGGCAAACCTGTCACCTGTTCCGCCGTGGCGGGCTGGCGCGCGGATGGTCGTGTTATTCAGGCCAAGCAAACATTTGGTTTTGCGTACAACAGCGATTGCCGCGGTACCGCGCCTTTTCGCCCACAGTTGAGAAATGGCGAGCCGGGTACGGTACAGATCCCCGTGACGTTACCCACCTGGGACGAAGTGGTCGGTCCCACGCTGAGTGCTGAACGGTTCAACGATTACATCCTGGAACAGATCCACGCCGATCAGGGCACCCCGGTGTATACCATCCATGCTGAAGTCGAAGGTATCAGTCAACTCAATGCGTTCGATACGTTGTTACAGCGTGCCCGCGAGCAGGGAATACAATTTTGCCCGCTGAGCGACCTCTTGCCTGACGACCTCGACACATTGCCTGTCGGCAAGGTTGTTCGTGGGCACATTGCTGGCCGGGAAGGCTGGTTGGGTTGTGAGAATTTAACAAGGTAAGCACCATGACTGCCACCAAAAAGACGGTACTACTGGTTTCACTTTTCGTTCTTTATTATTTACTTCCTCTGGAGTTCCGCAATCTCTGGCAGCCCGATGAAACGCGTTATGCCGAAATCAGCCGTGAAATGCTGCAAAACGGCAACTGGATTACGCCGCACTTCTTCGGTCTGCGTTATTTCGAAAAACCCATCGCCGGTTACTGGTTCAATACTGTTGGACAGGCCATTTTTGGTCACAATAACTTCGCCGTCAGGATTGGTTCGGTCTTTTCAACCCTGATGAGCGCCATCCTGATTTACTGGCTGGGTTGTCGCCTGTTTGCTCGCCGTACCGTTGCTCTCACGGCCAGCGTTATCTTTATGACCTCACTTCTGGTCTACGGTATTGGTACTTATGCCGTGCTGGATCCGATGCTGACGTTATGGATGGTTGCGGCGATGTGCAGCTACTGGTTCGCCAGCGAAGCGCAAAATGTGCGGCAACGTATCCTCCGTTATCTGATTTTGGGCTTAGCCTGCGGCATGGGCTTTATGACCAAAGGTTTCCTTGCCCTGGCGGTTCCTGTACTGGCGATCCTTCCATGGGCGATCTGGAACCAGCGTTTTCGGGAACTGGTTATTTATGGCCCACTGGCGATTGTCAGTGCGGCAGCCATCAGTGCACCCTGGGCGATTGCCATTCAGCAGCAGCAACCTGATTTCTGGCATTACTTTTTCTGGGTTGAGCATATCCAGCGTTTTGCCGAAGACAACGCACAGCATAAGGCACCTTTCTGGTACTACCTGCCAGTGCTGATTGCCGGCGCGCTGCCCTGGCTGGCGTTGTTACCGGGCGCACTGCGTTCAGGCTGGACCGAACGCCAGCAGTCCTCAGGTGGTGTTTATCTGTTGAGCTGGGTCGTGATCCCCTTGGTGTTTTTCAGCATTGCGAAAGGGAAACTGCCGACGTATATCCTGCCTTGCTTTGCGCCGCTGGCGCTGCTGATGGCGGACTATGCCTGGCGTAAAGTGGGTGAGAACACGCGCGTCTTTAAAGTCAACGCCTGGATCAATATCCTGTTTGGCGCGATCTGTGTGGTTGCATTGCTGGTCGTGCTGGCACCCTGGGGATTAAGCCATCGTCCGCTCTATGGCGCACATCAGCTGGTTGCACTCATTATGGCCGTGATCGCGTTTGCGGGCTGGGCTGTCGCGGGGGCTTTCAGCCTGAAATCGCCACAACGCAACTGGCTGGCCGCCGCGCTTTGCCCTTTGGCGCTGGCGCTCTGTGTCGGTTCGGCAATTCCGGAAAACGTTGAGAATACTAAGCAACCCCAGGTCTTCATCCGCAGTATTGAAAACAGCCTGGCGAACAGCCGCTATATCTTAAGTGATAATTCCGGCGTGTCGTCAGCCATCGCCTGGACGCTGAAACGCAGCGATATCATTGCCTACAGTCAAAAGGGCGAGCTGCAGTATGGTCTTAGCTATCCCGATGCCCAGTCTGCCTATGTCAGCAGCGAGGATTTCCCGCAATGGCTTCAGGCGCACCGTAAGCAGGGCAATGTCTCGTTGATCATGATGCTGGAACGCGGTGAAGCGACACCCACAGATTTACCGCCAGCGGATGCGGTCTATCGCAACGGTCGGATGCTGTTACTGCAATACAATGCGGCTAACTGATCGTGAGTTTATTATTGGTGCTGCTGACCAGTTTACTCACCTGCGCAGGTCAGCTCTGTCAGAAACAGGCGGCACGGCAAACAAACAGGGCTAACCTGGCCGGCTGGCTGCTGGCCAGTCTTATCATGTTAGCGCTGGGGATGGTGGCCTGGTTGCTGGTGCTGCAGCGTTTGCCGGTAAGCCTGGCCTACCCGATGCTGAGTATTAACTTTATTCTGGTTGCCCTGGCCGCACGGTTTATCTGGCGTGAAAGAATGTCGCCTCTGCAATGGGCTGGCACGGTACTGATTGTCGCAGGCGTCGCCCTGATAGGGAGCTACGCATGAAGGGTTATTTGCTGGCCTTATGCAGCGTTTTGCTGGTGACACTCGCTCAGTTAATGCTGCGCTGGGCGATGCTACAGTTGCCCAGTTTGCAGGCCGTGTTGATCCAGCACCCCGTGAACTGGCTGCCGCTGCTGATTCTGTGTGGCGGACTGACTGCTTACGCCTGTTCGATGGTGAGCTGGTTTCTGGCACTGCGCCATCTGCCGCTCAGCCGGGCCTATCCGTTGCTGAGCATCAGCTATGTACTGGTCTGGTTGATGGCAATCACTCTGCCGCTGTTCGCTGAGCCCTTTCATACAGGCGCGATGGTCGGCGTCATGTTGGTGCTGGCAGGATTACTCTGTATGTGCATTAAGCCGCAAAAAACCGACTGAAATGACCAGGTCGGAACCGGCATCGTTACAAAGCAGGGCAACAAAATCAGTTCAGGATACGTGTTGCACCGCTCTTTTCAGCCAACCACAGTGACGCCGGCAGCTTGCCGGCGTCACTGTTTCCGGTATCAGAACGTTTCCCAGTTGGCTTCAGTTACGCTGGACTGGCGTGCAGACACCACGACTTTAGGTGCTGCGGACGATACAGCCTGACTGGCCACCACACTTTTCTTGTTACTGGGTACCCGGAATACAGCAACCGTTTTTTCCAGCGCTTCTGCCTGCGATTCCAGTGAGCTGGCAGCGGCTGAGGACTCTTCAACCAGCGCGGCGTTCTGTTGCGTCGTGGTATCCATCTCTGTCATCGCCTGGGCGATCTGCGAGATGCCACGATTCTGCTCATCCGAGGCTGCCGCGATTTCGCTCATAATATCTTTAACCTGAGTCACCGACAGCACGATCTCGTCCATTGTCGTTCCCGCCTGATCCACCAGGGTCGAACCTTCATTGACCCGATTCAGTGAATCGCGGATCAGCGTCTCAATTTCCTTAGCCGCAACAGCGCTGCGCTGCGCCAGGTTTCTGACTTCGCCAGCGACAACGGCAAAACCACGCCCTTGTTCGCCGGCACGTGCCGCCTCCACGGCAGCGTTCAGGGCCAGAATATTCGTCTGGAAGGAAATACCGTTAATGACACTGATAATTTCGCCAATCTTACCTGAACTGGTCGTAATGCCTTGCATGGTGGTGACAACGCTTCGGATGATCTCACCGCCGCGTCCGGCATTGGCAGAAGCTTCTGTAGCGAGTTGGCTGGCGTGATGCGCGTTTTCCGCATTCTGTTTCACGGTGGAGGTTAACTCTTCCATACTGGCCGCAGTTTGCACCACAGCGGCAGACTGTTGCTCGGTCCGGGAAGACAGATCCATATTGCCGGCAGCGATCTCTGAGGAAGCCCGAGCCACGCTGTTCACGCCGTCGCGTACATGGGTAATGATGTTTTGCAGGCTTTCGTTCATCACGCTGACGGCCTGCATCAATTGCCCCAGTTCATCACGACGAGCCGTGGACAGCGAGGTGGTCAAATCGCCTTCAGCTATGCGTTTGGCTACGCTGAGCGTTTCTTTCAACGGAACCGTGATGGAAAGTGTTATTCGCCAGGCGATCAGCAGACTAAGAAGAACACAAATTACAGCGACAAGTGCAATCTGCATTTCTGCTTTGTGTAACACATTTGCGGATTCAGCCCCCTGATAGTTAAAAAGCTCCGCAACGGACGTATTCAGTCTTTCGGCTGTGGAACTGAGTTGCTTTGATGCAGCTGTCTCTAAAGCCACTGCTGACAGATAGTCGGTGAAGGCCTGCCTGAGTTGCGTCAAATCCGTTTTCTGCGTCGCCAGCACCGCCTGGATATCTGGCACAGACAGCTCGAGTAGCTGCGCCCGCAACTGGGAAACGGTAGTAATATTGTCGCTGATTTCACTTTTACTGGATTCGGTCGGTTTGTCGACGAAACGCTCTACATCGCCGGCGATCTCTTTCAGTATCGACGCTAAGCGCAGTACCTGAAGCATCGCTTCAGGCTGAGTGGGTAGCGTGACACCGTCAAGCTGTTGGCCGACCATGAGGAGATCGTTATTTTGAAGGATGGATGCAGCAGCAAACGTTTTCTGGGAGGCATTATAAAAAACGTCGCGATGCGTCTTGTAGTTTTCCAGTTCGCTTGCGGCAGTATTGAGAATATTTTCGCCCTGACTGTCCCAGCTAAACGTTTTAAGTTTATTTACCTGCGCCGTTAAATCGCCCAGCGCTTTTGCATTGACCTGCGCATATTGATTGTCTTTTGTGTACTGATAAAGCAGCCGACTGGTCCGTGCTTTACCAAGGCTGTTGACAAAATCGACGGTGATATCCTGTTTTTGCGCATTCTCTTTAATGGCCTGAAAGCCCTTGTACGCTAACAGCGCGATAGCCAGAGTTGCCATTATCAGCACAAAAAAGCTGAGACCCAGCTTTTTCCCCATTTTCATATCGGAAAACGTCCGCGTAATAAACATAATTCCACCCTGATAGCCGGTAAAGGAAATTATTCGCAGCCGGCAATAGACCCATACTGCTTAATAAAGCTTATCGACTATCATGTTGAAAACTTTAAAGACATTTTGAAATAAATGCTAACAAATGTTTAATCAAACAATTTATACTGTTTTTTAAAGAAAAATTAAGATTTCGATGTTAATAGTAAAACCCAGAATAATTAGTTTGCGAATAATCAGAAGCGGATTTTAGCTGACGTTTTTTTACATTGCAGGGAGGGGAAAAAGAATTTTTTATATTTCCTTTTTCCGTATTTATATTTTTTATAATAAAATTCAATGCGTTAATTTTTTGTGTCATTGATTTCATACTGAATGCGCCATCGTCTTGTTAACCCAATATTAACATTGAAGTGGCATGGTTCTGTTGGTGGAAATGAAAGGTTACGTTTGCTAATGATAAAAAGCATTCGCTTCCTGTTGTATTCATAATTTGAATTAGTTAATTACAGAGATTAACTAAATTTTCACAGACACTTCATTATTGAGAGGTGCGTTTAATATGATTAATCTTTTTCAACTATTTGGAAACAGGCTAACCAAACATGCAATATATGACCTTTCTGCTGGCCGCCCTTATTTTTAGCGGCTCCGCTGCTGCTGCGCCTGCAGCATCTCAACCTGTCTCTCTGCTCTCACGCGCACTGCATGAAAGAATGCTGCTGATGAAAGACGTCGCAGCGTTCAAAAAAGTGCATAACAAGCCGGTTGAAGATCTGACCAGGGAAAAGGATGTGCTGGCAGAAGCGCAGGAAAAATCGGCTCAGGCCGGGCTGGATCCCCAATCTGTTACCGTCTTCTTTCAGGCGTTGATGGATGCCAGCAAAGCGATTCAGTATCGCTACATGGCGGACTGGCTGGCCAAACCTCAGTCGGTCCCACCGGCTAAAGATCTGGCTGAGTTGAGAAAGCAAATCAATCAGTTAGATGAACAAATTCTGCAAGCGATTCATCAGCAACTGTCGCAGGGCAGTTTTTCGAAAGGCGATTTAACCTCTCTTCATCACCAACTGGATGTGCAACATCTGAGTGGGGATGATATTAATAACGTTTTACAGGGACTTGAGCAAATAAAACTAAAGCGGTAACGTGCCGCCAGCGTACACGCGTTAAATAACGAACGACTTCTCATTATATCTGCATTGCAACATCACGCCCGTCCTGTCAGGCGGGCGATGCTGTTTTCACTTCCTGGCTGTTCTGCCGGAAATCCCCTTTTGATACGCGCAGGTAATGCACTCATTCTGCTCGGCGCACGGCTGTTTCTTCCGACAAAACTGCCACCTGAATCACATACGTAGCCAATACATGCTTCCTGAAAACCTTACAGATGATAAGGTTTTTGGCGACTGAATTCAGGATTGTTACTGCATCACGCAGGCAAAACCTGAGTGCGTACTTCTGACGAAGGACGCCCTCAGGTTTTTTTTTAATTCAACAGGTGGCTACAGGCACCGGATGTAAGGAAAACGAGATGGAATACCAGGCTTTAGCGAATGATATTCTCAGCCACGCTGGCGGAAAAGAGAACATCGTCAGCCTTGTGCATTGCGCAACCCGGCTTCGTTTTAAACTGAGAGACAAGCAGAAAGCAGATGCCGAGGGGCTGAAGAACAACCCGGATTTGATTATGGTGGTAGAAAGCGGCGGCCAATTCCAGGTCGTCATTGGGAACCATGTCCATGACGTCTGGCAGGCTGTGCGCAACGAGGCCGGGCTGACTGATGACGCGCCTGTCGTGGAGGAAAAGGGCGACAAGGGCTCCTTATCTGGCCGCCTAATCGACATTGTCTCCGGAATTTTTACGCCATTTATCGGCGTCCTGGCGGCCTCTGGTATCCTCAAAGGGTTGCTGGCGCTGGCAGTGGTCTGCGGTTGGCTCACCACGGAAAGCGGCACCTATAAAATATGGTTCGTCGCCAGCGACGCGCTGTTCTTCTTTTTTCCATTAGTGCTGGGCTACACCGCTGGGAAAAAGTTCGGCGGTAATCCTTTTATCACCATGGTCATTGGCGGCGCGCTGACCCATCCGATCATGATCGCTGCATTCAACGCCAGCCAGCAGCCGGATTCGGTGACCGAGGCGTTTCTCGGCATTCCGGTGACCTGGTTTAACTACAGCTCGTCCGTAATCCCGATTATTCTTGCCGCGTGGGTAAGCTGCTGGCTGGAAAGACAGAGTACGAAGCTGCTGCCATCCTCGATGAAAAATTTCTTCGCGCCGCTCATTTGCCTGGGCGTGACGGTCCCCCTGACTTTCCTGGTGATTGGCCCACTGGCAACCTGGCTCAGCCATATGCTGGCAAACGGTTATCAGTGGATCTATGCACTGGCACCGTGGCTGGCGGGCGCGGCAATGGGCGCGCTCTGGCAGGTCTGCGTCATCTTTGGTCTGCACTGGGGGCTGGTACCGTTGATGATCAACAACGTGGCGGTGCTGGGCCACGATTCTATGTTGCCGATGCTGCTGCCTGCGGTCTTCGGTCAGGTGGGTGCGGCGTTAGGGGTCTTCCTGCGCACCCGCGATGCGCGTCAAAAAATGCTGGCCGGATCGTCCGTGACGGCAGGGATCTTCGGCATTACCGAACCCGCGGTCTATGGTGTCAATCTGCCGCTGCGCCGCCCCTTTATCTTTGGCTGCGTGGCGGGAGCTGTCGGTGGAGCTATTGTTGGCTTCAGCGATACCCAAGTTTATTCGTTTGGCTTTGCCAATATTTTTACCCTCGCCCAGATGATACCGCCGGGCGGCGTGGATGCCACGCTGTGGGGCGGCCTTTTCGGCACAATGGTGGCACTGGTCCTGAGTTGCGGTCTGACGTTGGTCGCCGGGATGCCAGCGCGCGCAACGCCTAACGGGCGCACATTAGCAGGCAAAAACACGGTGTTATCGCCGATGACCGGCACCGTTCTGGCACTCGACCAGGTGCCGGATACCACCTTCGCCAGCGGCCTGCTGGGCAGCGGTGCCGCTATCATTCCCTCTGATAACAACGTCGTTGCCCCTTTCACCGGCGTTGTTGCCTCGCTTTTTCAGACCAAACATGCCATTGGCCTGCTCAGCGACAGCGGCATTGAAGTATTGATCCACGTGGGCATCGACACCGTGAAGCTCAATGGCATCCCCTTTACCGCTCACGTGAAGGTAGGTGACAGCGTGCAGCCGGGCGATCTGCTGCTGGAGTTTGATCGTCAGGCAATTATCGATGCCGGTTACGACCTGACGACCCCGATTATTATCAGCAACAGCGACGAATACCGCGAGGTAGCGACCGTGGCGGCAACATTCGCCAATGCCGGTGTACCGCTAATCTGCGTAAGCCATCAATAACAGGAGAACATAATGAAGACTTTCCCGGATGATTTTTTATGGGGTGGGGCGTTAGCCGCCAACCAAACAGAGGGCGCTTATCTGGACGATGGAAAAGGGCTGTCAACTTCTGACGTTCAGCCACAGGGGGTTTTTGGTCCGGTGGTAGAGCGCGTCGCGGGAGACAGCAGTATCAAGGATGTGGCTATCGACTTCTATCACCGCTATCCGGAAGACATCAAACTCTTTGCTGAAATGGGTTTTAAATGCCTTCGTGTCTCGATTGCCTGGACGCGTATTTTCCCGAACGGTGATGATCAGCAGCCAAACGAGGCAGGGCTGGCTTTTTACGACAGGCTGTTTGACGAACTGACCGCGCACGGTATCAAGCCGCTTGTCACGCTGTCACATTATGAAATGCCATGGGCGCTGGTAAAGCAGTACGGCGGCTGGGGAAGTCGTCAGACTATCGGTTTTTTTGAACGCTACGCCCGCACTGTGTTTGCGCGCTACAAAGAGAAGGTGAAGCTGTGGCTGACTTTCAACGAGATCAACATGTCCTTGCACGCGCCGCTGACTGGCGTTGGTCTGCCGGAAACCAGCAATAAAGGCGAAGTGTACCAGGCAATCCATCATCAACTGGTCGCCAGCGCGCTGGCGGTAAAAGCCTGTCATGACATTATTCCTGATGCCAGAATCGGCAATATGCTGTTGGGCGGCCTGGTATACCCGCTGACCTGCAAGCCAGAAGACGTGCTGGAAGCGCTACAGGAGAACCGCAGCTGGCAGTTCTTCGGTGACGTGCAGTGCCGCGGTGCCTACCCGGGCTATATGCTGCGCTTCTTCCGTGACAACGGTATTCAGATTGACATCACCGATGCCGACCGCGAGGCGCTGACATCAACGGTCGACTTTATCTCGTTCAGCTACTATATGACCGGCTGTGTCACCACCGATGAGGCGTTAAATCAGCAGGCACGGAGCAACATCCTGAGCATGGTGCCAAACCCGCATCTGGCAAGCTCCGAATGGGGCTGGCAGATAGATCCTGTCGGTCTGCGTACGCTGCTCAACGTGCTCTGGGATCGTTATCAGAAACCCCTGTTTATCGTGGAAAACGGCCTGGGTGCGAAGGATAAACCTGACGCGGACGGCGTAGTGCAGGATGACTACCGCATTAGCTACCTTAATGACCATTTAGTACAGGTGCGCGAGGCGATTGACTATGGTGTAGAGGTGATGGGCTATACCAGCTGGGGGCCCATCGATCTGGTCAGCGCCTCCAGAGCCGAGCTGTCCAAGCGCTATGGTTTTATTTATGTTGACCGCGATGACAATGGGAACGGCACGCTGGCGCGCAGCCGCAAGAAAAGTTTCTGGTGGTATAAAGAGGTTATCGCCACCAGTGGTGCATCGCTGGCACCCTGATCCAGTGCGAAAGGGTGAGTCAACTGAACTCGCCCTGACGTTCCTGTGCCGCTACAGACCGGAACGACGGTGTCGTTTTTGCTGAGTGCGGTCAACAGATGAATCCGTTGATAGCGCCACTAACAGGGATCGTAGCGTAGGTGATGAGGCTGTCTCATCGCCGTAAGGGTGAGTCATAAAGCCTGTCTGAGGTATATCGACGAATGAAAAACGTGGGTTAAGCGGGTGATGGCGTTGGCCGCTTAACCGTCCGTCACTGCTCTGTCTTACTGCAGGCAGTCTATATATTTTTGTGCTGAGCGGTTCACCACCTGTTTCGCGTCAGACGCAATATCGCGCCCTTCAAATGCACTATAAAGTCGATCAAAGGCAAAGGGGGTCAGACGCTCGGTTATTGTCCTGATGTTGTCTGCCGTTAAAGGCAGCATGTTGGGATAACTCCACATGAAGGACACAGCATTTGCCCCCGGCGCAACCTGAATAATATCGCCAGACAACAGGATGCCTTCATTTTTTGCCCAGTGCAGTACCGTGCCGCCCGCGAAGTGGCCACCCAGCCGCAACAAACTTATGTCAGGGAGCATAGTCAGGACATCGCCATCCCATAACTGCAGATGTGGGCTGTCACGCACAATCCATTCGCTGTCGCTGGCGTGGATATACAATGGCGCATCAAATATTGCTGCCCAGTCTTGCATGTTGCTGTAATAGTGGGGATGTGAAATCGCAATTGCGTCGATACCGCCCAGCGCACGAATGATATCGACGGTGGCGGCATCAAGGTTAGGTATGCAGTCCCACAGCACGTTGCCCTGTTGTCCTTTAATCAAAAACGCGCGCTGGCCGATGGCAAAATCAGGCACAGACTGCAGGCTAAACAATCCCGTTTCAGGTTGCTGCCATTTATTGCTGTGCGCGGCATGGAGCGCTTCACTGGATGTCCATTGTTGCCCTGAAGCCGGCACGTACTGACGTTCATCTTCGCAAATTATGCAGTGGGTTGTTTCCATCTGCGAGTAGGCGGTTCCGCATGTGACACAGATCTTTGTCATCCTGTTCTCCCCCGTTAATGTCTTAGATTCATTGTAGAATCTGCATCGGAAGCAGGTTTCCTTTTGTGCTATGCGCGGCGGTTTTGAGGTTGCTAACCCTGATGGCTATAGACAAAAAAATCTTCATCTTGCAT
This sequence comes from Pantoea sp. BS_8, assembly GCF_041954965.1. Lineage (NCBI taxonomy): Bacteria > Pseudomonadati > Pseudomonadota > Gammaproteobacteria > Enterobacterales > Erwiniaceae > Pantoea > Pantoea sp. BS_8. The sequence goes on along the minus strand of NZ_JAVAXU010000005.1, from coordinate 44,355 downwards.
AGCAAACTTTGCCACCGGGTACATGCCAAGGCGTTGATGGGCCTGAATTGAACGGCTGTTTTGCGCCTGAATAAATAACACAGGTGCGCCCTGATGATACTGGCACATGTGGTGATAAAGGCGTTTTAGCAATCCCTTTCCCCGTTCAGCCTCACTGATACAAACCGGGCCGTAGAGCCAACAGTGCCACCCCGGTGGCCACGCATGAAGCATCGCGTTAATCATCTCGGGTTCGTGCTGAGTGGGAATGGCGCTAAATAATACGCCGGTAATCGCCTCATCGCGCTGGGCAACCACTGTCCTGACACCGGCGCGACGCAGCATCCCTTCAACTTTATCGGCAGGAAAATCCCCATTCAGTGTGCCGCCGCGTCCGGCCGAGTTTGCCTGAAGCAGGGCTGTAATTCCGGCCAGATCGTGCAGGGTCGCCAGTCTGATAACCGAGCGGTCAGAATTCACCACAGCTTACCCCTTCGATTCGTCACGGCGGTACAAGGTCCATTCCTCGATATGTTCACCCGAAGGCAGGATACAGTAGCCCACTTCACCCGTTGGCGTTTTTACAATATCGCTTTTTCCGCCAACGGCCAGACAATGCTGTGAGGCCGGATTGGCGAGGCCTGATGTCCGGGTGCGATGATCCGGCGCACAGCCCACGACCAAAATTGATGTTAAAACCAACAAAAATTGCCGCATAACCACTCACTTTTAATCCGTCAGAAACGCCATAGTATATTCCAGACGTGGCGTGAAAACGCACTTAGCCATCGAAAAGAGGAACGACAATGTCAGACAAACCGTTAAAAATGGTTACCTTACTGGGCAGCCTGAGAAAAGGATCGTACAACGCGATGATTGCGCATGCGCTACCGCAACTGGCACCGCAGGGCGTGGTGGTAGAAGCGCTGCCGTCAATCCGGGATATTCCACTTTATGATGCGGATATCCAGCAGGAAGCAGGCATTCCAGATACCGTCACGGCGCTGGCTGAACAGATCCGCCAGGCTGATGGCGTCATTATCGTGACCCCTGAATACAACTACTCCGTTCCTGGCGGACTGAAAAATGCCATCGACTGGTTGTCTCGCGTGCCCAATCAGCCTTTAGCCGGTAAGCCCGTGGCGATTCAAACGAGTTCAATGGGTGCTATCGGTGGCGCACGCTGTCAGTATCATCTGCGGCAGATTTTGGTTTTTCTGGATGCGATGGTGTTAAACAAACCGGAATTCATGGGGGGCGTTATCCAGAATAAAGTGGATGAGCAGGCCGGAGAGGTGATTGAACAGGGTACAAGAGAGCATCTGGCTAAGCAGTTAGCGGCATTTAGCGACTTCATTCGAAAGGTGAGCTGACAAACCGCCGCTGAGTGATAAGAACCACGCCTGTAACAGGCGTGGTTCCTGAATTGGCTCTTAACGCAGTAATGACAGCATCGTCTGTGGCACCTGGTTGGCCTGCGCCAGTACCGAGGAACCTGCCTGCTGGAGGATCTGAGCACGTGACATATTCGACACTTCCGTCGCGTAGTCCGCATCCTGAATACGGCTGCGGGCAGCAGTCAGGTTGGTGACGGTGTTGTTCAGGTTGCTGATGGTGGACTCAAAACGGTTCTGAGACGCACCCAACAGGCTACGCTGACTGTCAACGGCTTTAATCGCTTTATCAATATCTGCCAGCGGTGTGCTGCCAGATGCTGTACCGCCCGATCCACCGGTAACGGCACCTTTCAGTACGTCAAAGCCGATAGCCGCGGTGCTGCGGGCTGTACCATTCACTGTCTGACCGGTTGTTGAACTGGTGTTTTGCACGTTACCAGAAGAGGCGTTACCTGCTGCGGCCAGGTCAAAACTGTCACTTGAACTGATGGTAATTCCGATCGTTTGGCCATCCTGCGCACCAACCTGGAAGTTGTAGGTGGTGCTGCCTGAACCGGTGTTCAGTACTTTGAGTCCGTTAAAATCGGTCTGCTTGGTATCGCGGTCGATTTCCTGCATGCGCTGGTTAACTTCAGCCTGAATCGAATCGATATCCGAAGCAGAGTTGGAGCTGTTCTGCGCCTGAACGGTCAGATCGCGGACGCGCTGCAGGTTGTTGTTTATCTCATCCAGCGCACCTTCCGCTGTCTGAGACAATGAAATACCGTCGTTCGCGTTACGCGCAGCAACGGTCAGACCGTTGATGTTTGACGTAAAACGGTTAGCAATCGCTTCACCCGCGGCATCATCTTTTGCGCTGTTAATACGCAGGCCCGATGACAGACGTTCAATAGCGGTACCCAGAGAAGACTGAGACTTATCCAGGTTATTCTGAGTGATGAGCGACAGAACGTTAGTGTTAATCACTGACATGATAAATTCCTTCTAAGGAGAACGTATGATTTACGCATTATTATTATCGAAACGAAACCACAGAACTTTAATTAAAAATCGCCAGATAAGATTAATTCGTGAATAGCAGAAGTGCCGTTTTAAGCGAAAGGAAACGCCTGCGGTATCCTTGTAAAAAAGAATTATTACCACACATCAAATACAACCAAATTACTTAATTCCTTAACCTTAAAAACTTTTTGTTACAGCATTTACTGTTAAATAGCACGGATAATTAAATATCAGAAAAAGTCCCTGATGCCAGGCGGTTGCCTTATTTTCTTCCTGTTTATGCATTGATAAGAAAACCTGTATTAAACCTGTCTAAAAAAGCCCGCCAAGATATATCATTACTTCCGTGTAACACTTTGAAATAATGAAAGTTATGCGAAAATCGTTTTACGTCCTGGCGCAACGTGGTCAGAGAGGATGAGTGGTATTGCATTGCAAAGCAAGTGGGCAGGGTAGCACGGCCCAATCACTGCCGCTGGTTTCACAGAAACGGGAGAAATTAATCTAAACCTGTATTACGTATGAATTAGATCTGAAAGAGAGTGGTAAAGCGTTACCGCTATTCAGAAACAGTAAAGCAGAACGATGAAGGGAAGATAATGACCAGACAGATATCTTTTACAAGATATCTGTCTGCAGAGTAATAAGATAAGGCGGCTATTACATTTTTGCGAATTGTGCAGCCAGATAGTTACCGGTCTGCGTCATAGAAGAAACCAGCGTACTCAGATTGGTAAATTCCGTTTTATACTGCGCCATAATCGTGGTGATTTGGTCGTTAACAGTATTGTATTGATCTGAGAGCTGCTTCAACGACGTATTAATCCCTGTTGTGGCGTTCGAAACGGTACCATTACTCGCCAGCATTTGGTTGAGATTATTCGTCACCTCTGTCGCAAAGCCGGTTGTCTTTCCATCGCCGGTCAGAAACGCTAAAACATCGGCGGGCTGATTCGTCAGCGCATTATTCAGTTTCGTACTGTCCACGGTCAGGTCACCTTTATCATCCTGTGTAATGCCCAGTTGAGACAGCTCCTGAATATTACCCGACTGAGGATCAGAAAACTGACTGCGCAGGCTGGTCTGAATATTCATTAACGTGTTATCACCGAGCAGATCGCCATTGTCAGCACTCTGCGCCTGTCCGGCTTGTACAGGCGTATAGTTTGTTTGATCGGCAATGGTTTTTTGCAGCGAATTATACGCATCCACATATGTCTGGATTGCTGTCGACATCGGCGATGTATCTGACGCGATGGATAACGTTTCCGGCGAGCCGGTATTCACTTTATTTAAATTCAGGGTTACACCTTCCGGTGCATCCGTCACAATGTTGCTGCTGCGGGTAATTGATAAACCATTCACTTTTATCTGCGCATCCTGAGCGGCAACCTGTTCTGTCATACCATTATTACTGCCACCACTGCTGTAATTGACATACTGTGCCAACGTTGAGTCGTTGGTACTGACGGTCATTTCATTCGCCGTCCCGCTGTCACGTGCGGTCAGGGACAAATAATAGGTATTGTCGTTCGCCATAATAACGCTGGCGTTTACGCTGCCCTGTTGCTGGTTAATCGCGTCACGAATAGCAGTCAGGCTTGTCTGGTTCTGGTTTAACGTCACGGTCAGCGGGGATTTCTGTCCAGGCTGGCTGATCGTGATCGTGCGGGAAGCCATGCTGCTGTCGCCAAGCTGCGCTGTTTCACTACTGGCTGATTTGGAGAGCAGTGACTGTGATGCGGCCAACTGATCCACTTCAACGGAATAGTTTCCGGCAGCGGCATTGCTGGCAAGCGTGGCGGTAAACGCCGTATTCGTACTGGTGACCTTCGTGGTCGCTATGCTTGATGCGTTTTGCAAAGCCGCAGCGGCTGTCTGCAATTTTGACATTGAACTTTGTACCACGCCCCAGGCTGTCAGTTGCGCATTGTATGACGCCTGCTGTGTGGTAATTGGAGTCAACTGCGCTTCTTCAGCTGACTGTAAATTATCATATAACGTGTTGAGGTCGAGGTTAGTACCAGCGCCAAGTGAGCTTATGCTTGCCATTTTCTTGTCCTGATGAAGTGACACCAGACATGAAGATACAACGCATTAATCAGGCATTTTTCTGATTTTGCGCGTTGTTGCAAATCGGTTTATGGTCATTTCATGACCATCAATTTTTCGTTAAGCTGGTAAAAAAATGTTAACAGCAAAACAGATTGTCATTTTTTTCAGGTCTTTTTATTGAGTGTATTCGTAAATGGACAAATTAACCCTTTGCTAATCATGAAATTAAATTGCAGTCGTGTTGGCGGTGTCGCTAAACCTGTGCACTTTGACGAGACAAGTACGGTCGTGCAGCTGAAACCTGCTGTGAATAAACCCCCCCTGGCGTGACCAGAAGGAAATAGGGTGCTAACTCAAATTATTTCTTATTAAAAAATCATTAAATCCTAATCGATGCATTTGCCTTTTATCTTTCTTTTAGCCCTAAAGTTTTTATTTTTACGGCACTGCGCACTCAACAAAAAAGAATTTTAAAAATCGTTAACGCTTACGTTTGAAATATTTATTTACATCCCCCTGGTGAGGATAAATTGAGGGGACGGTTTCAGATAAGGTAGCACAACGATCTTGTCAGACGTTGTCAACGCCTGTCAGCCGTGGTTCTGGTTGGTGAAAAATCACTGCCACATTGCTCGTGTATATTAGCAGGACCAGCCTTTACTGAAGACGGGCTTGATCCGGTAAAAGCCATGTCAGCGCGCGGTGTCATCAATAACTGTTATTTGTCAGCGCATTGAAGGTTGCTCAACAATGGGGAAGTCTGTGATACATTGCCGCTCTGCCAGCGCGGCAATGATGCAGGCCTGGGCTTAACCGGTACGGACTATCTTTCATGAAACGACACGATATTAACTCTTCTTTATTTCGCAGCGCAGGATTCGATCCCACTTCGGGTGTGCTCGAGCTTGAATATCGCAACGGAAGTTGCCGGCGCTGGCTGGCCGTTCCTGCCCGGGTTTACCAGGGATTTTGTGCCGCGGTGGATCCCGATAGCTTTTTCCGCGAAAGCATTGATAATCGCTACTTTTCTATGCATCACAAGCGGGATTCACAGTAACGGACACGCAGAAAAGGCCGCGCTGAGTCTGGAGGGTTGTGCGAAATCCCGCGGCCATATTCAGGTGCGGGTTGAGTAGGGCCGGGCAGGGGTTTTCACGTCGGACAAATCAGGCGGCGCTACAGCGCTAAAAACATGCCTGAGCGGGCTGCATTCGATAACGGCCATGCGCTGTTCGCATGGCCTGTCTGTTATCAGCGCAGTTACATCATTTGCGGTTGGCGAATCGCATTACCTTTCTCGAAGCGTGAGAGCCGGTAGGGCGTCAGGTCCGTATAAACGGGCTTATTCGTTAACATCTGTGCACACATCAGTCCCGCACCGGGTCCGATGGCAAAACCGTGGCCACTAAAGCCTGAGGCAATAAACATGCCGGGGAGCTGGCTCACCTGATCAATCACCGGCACCAAATCCGGGGTGGTATCAATCCAGCCGGCCCAGGCATAATCGACTTTGATGCCCTCCAGTTCGGGGAAGACGCGAATCAACTCGGCCAGGCCATCGTGAATGATGCGCTTGTCCGGCGTGGGATCAAGCACCCGGATCTTTTCAAACGGCGAGGGCCTGTCGGGCGACCAGCTTCCAGACGCTTCAGGACCAGAAAAGAATGAACCGTTCAGGCGGATTTTCAGTTTTTTAGCGACCTTGCTGCGGAACATGGGATAAAACTTCGCAGCATAACGGATGTTCTGCGGTGCTAAATCAATCTGGCCAAGGCCCGGAACGGCAACGGTGTAACTGCCGTCCAGACGGCGGCGAAGGCAAAGATTAGGCGTGCTCAGACAGCCTTTGACGACCTCAGGAGCGGCGGTTGTTTTAAATACCGTACCCAGAATATTGGCGGCAGGGAGTTCTACGCCATATTGTCTGCAGAAACGCGAACTCCACGCACCGCCGCAGCAAATTACCCGGCTGGCTTTAACCAGTCCGCGTTCTGTCCAGACGCCAGAAACACGGCCCGCGCTGATATCCAGCGCGCGCACCGCGCAACGCTGAAAAATGCTGGCTCCCAGCTTTTGCGCGCCTTTCGCAATGGCCGGTACCGCCTGCGACGGTTCTGCACGACCATCTGTCGGTGACCATACACCGCCTCGCCATGGAGTTTTGTCCCCAATGCGCTCCTGTGCTTCACGCGCGGAGAGCAACTGGCTGGTAAAGCCAATCTGTTTTGCCTGCTGTCCCCATTTTTCCCAGCGCGCCAGGTCAGCTTCATTTAGCGTGCCATAGAGGATACCGCTGCGCCTGAAGCCCAAATCCATCCCGATTTCACCACTCAGCTCATCCCAGCGCTGCAGGCTTCGCATCGCCATTGGTAACTCATGCAAATCACGGTTCTGTTGACGAACCCAGCCCCAGTTTCGGCCTGACTGTTCACCGGCAATCACACCTTTCTCAAACAGCGCAACAGAAACCCCCTGTTTCGCCAGTTCATATGCCGTTGACGTCCCCACAATCCCACCGCCTATCACAACAACATCAACAGAGGTGGGGAAGACGGAACTGTCACTGACGCTATCGACCTTAATTCGCATGGGTTAACCTTGTTTCAAATATGATGTCGGGGCGGAATATGCATAATCCACAACACGCGGGCTTCAGTGTCGCTGTCGTTAAAAATGTTATGCGGAAGATGACTTTTAAACTGAAAACTGTCGCCCGCTTCGATGAAGGTCGCCTCACCGTTCACCTCCAGCGTGAGACGGCCTTCCATGACTACACCTGCTTTTTCACCAATGCCTGTCAGCATTTCTTCCGAACGCGTGCGGGGAGGGATGCTGATATACATAAACTGAATATCATGTTCGCCAGAAGGCGATAACATCGCCTTGGTTATGCCCTGCCTGCCAACTTCAAAATGCGGCCGCTCACGCCAGCGCCGGACATAATGTTCAGCACCGGGTCGCATCTCTTCATTTTGTTCAAGAAAAGCGGTCAGTGGGACATTCAGGACCACGCGAAGTTGCTCAAGCACCCGTACCGTGGGGTTAGCCAGATTGCGCTCAATCTGGCTGATGGCTCCCGCCGACACATTGGCCTGTTCCGCCAGTGCCTTGATGGTCATATTGCGCGACTTGCGTATCTGCTTTAGTCGTAAGCCAATCGTCATCTCGACGGCACTCAGATCCTCTGAGTGCATTAACGCTGTTTTCATCACCATGTTCCTTAAGGTTGCGTGCCTCCGTGCATCAACACGCGATTAAGGCATTCCCCACTTCGCTTTGATTTTTTGCAATGTGCCGTCGGCCTTCATTGCCGTCAGGGCAGTATTAATATCGGCAAGTAGCTTATCGTTCCCTTTTTTCACGCCAAAGGCCATAGGTGCGATATGCTCAGGCTTGTAACCGTCCACCACATGCATACCTTTGTACGCGCCAGATTTTTCCTGATATTTCATTATCGGGTAATCGTTCATCCCCGCAGCGATACGGCCCAGGGACAGATCGCGCATCATATCTGCCGGACTGTCATACACTTTCACCTCTTTCGCGATACCGCTCTTAATCAGCGCCTGCGTATAATCGGTGCCCGCCATGGTGCCGACGATGTCGCCTTTCAGATCCTGCTGCGAGCGATAGACTTTTTTATTGTCATCACGCACGACCAGCCCCGGTCCAAACGCAGTGACTGGCTGCGAGAACGCAATACGTTTTTCGCGCTCTGGTGTGGGTGTCATCCCGGCCACAATCATATCGATTTTGCCCGCAATTACAGACTGAATCAGCGTCGAGAAAGGCACCGCGGTAAAGTTGATGTCAAGCTTCTGACGTTTGGCCACTTCCGCGGCCACGTCCGGCATGAAGCCTTCAATTTTACCGGTTTTGGTATCCAGAAACGTGGTAGGCGCGCTGGAAGGCGGAGAGCCTGCCGTCAGTGGCGCTGCCTGCGCACTGCAAGTGAGACCAAGGGCAACAGAGAATAAAGCCATGGTAACGTGCGACCGAAGAGACATCACTTACTCCTGATTGACATGTGAACAATTAATTTCACTATAATGAAATTAAATTCCTGCCTGTCAATCTTTTCTTTTCTAAAAATGTTGCGCCTCACAAATTAACATAAAACCCTTTGATTTCCCCAGTCAGTGGGCTTTCAATGCACTTTATTACACTAATAAGTTAATGCTATGACGTCATCAGATGAAAAGTTTGACAGTATTTACTGATAAACATATTCATTTAAATGAATTTGAAGCATGACACTCAACACCGGCGGGAGCGCATAATGGACTGGAGCAGCATTCATGTTTACCTTCCCTTTCTTTTGCAAGGGGCTGAAATGACGATTTATATCACGCTACTGTCCTTGCTCATCAGTACGCCGCTGGGGTTGATCTTCGCTGCCGCAAAAATGTGTCCTTTTAAAATCATTTCCTGGCCCGTCAGCGTCATCATTAATATCACTCGCGCCCTGCCGATGATTGTGGTGCTGTTCTACATCTATTTCGTTTTCCCCGATATCGGCATTACCCTGACATCCTTTCAGGCCAGCGTCATCGGTATCGCGTTTTGCTTTTCAACCTTCCTGGCCGAGATTTTTCGTTCCGGTATTGAATCGGTGGATCGTGGTCAGCTTGAGGCGGCGCGCTCTATGGGCATGAGCTTCTTTAAAGCGATGCGACGCGTCATTCTGCCTCAGGCTTTTCATGTCGCACTGCCGCCATACAGCAATACCCTGGTCATGATGCTGAAAGACTCAGCGCTGGCGTCAACGATCGCGGTTACCGAAATGACCCGCCAGGGCCAGCTTCTGGCGGCTTCAACCTTTGATAACACCACTGTGTATACGCTGGTGGCGTTGCTCTACCTGACGTTATGCATGCCGTTGCTGGCTTTTACCAGGCACCTTGAAAATCGCCAGAAAAAAGGAGCATGAGATGATTGAAATTCTTGATGTCCATAAGCGCTTTGGTGCAGTTGAAGTGCTGAAAGGGGTGAGTTTTCGCGTCGAAGAGGGCGAAGTGGTGTGCCTGGTCGGGCCTTCAGGCTCCGGGAAATCGACGGTGCTGCGCTGTATCAACGGGCTGGAAACCTATGAAAGCGGCGCCATCCGCGTGCTTGATCAGCATGTTGACAGTAAAAGCAAACGTATCAACGCGCTTCGTCGCCAGATCGGTATGGTTTTTCAACGCTATAATCTTTTTCCTCACCGTAGCGTGCTGGAAAACGTGATGGAAGGGCCGATTTACGTCAATGGCGAGACACGCAGTAAAGCCGAAAAGATGGCCAAAGAGCTGCTGGAAAGAGTAGGGCTGGGCGACAAAGTTTCCGCCCGGCCGTCGCAGCTTTCCGGTGGTCAGCAGCAGCGCGTAGCAATTGCCCGCACGCTAGCCCTGCAGCCGAAAGCCATTCTTTTTGATGAGCCGACATCCGCGCTGGACCCAGAACTGGTCGGCGAAGTGCTGCAGGTTATGCGCAACCTGGCCCAGCAGGGAATGACCATGATCGTGGTAACGCATGAGATGCAGTTTGCAAGAGAGGTCGCCGATCGTGTGTGTTTTCTGCACAGCGGACAGATTGTAGAGCAGGGGCATGCGGATGAGGTGCTGCTGCGGCCTCAGGAAGCGCGCACGCAGGATTTCCTGCGCCGCGTACTGGGCAACACAGGCGTACAGAGTCTGATGAATACCTAATTCAAACGGCCCGTTTGATCGGGCTTCGCTAGCCATTCAGCTGAGATGAGTGGCCCTGCCTGTCACCCGACGCTGCGTCGAGCAAAATCTCTGGCAACCTTTCGCTGAGGCGTCGGTACAAACGCCCCCGCCAGGCGGATTAAGCCCGCATCTGAATGCCTTCAGTAATAATGTGCTGAAGGTTTTTTACCGTCTGGTCGAAAAACGCCGGATCGCTGAGCGTTTTACCGGTGATTGCCTCAACCTGCACGCTAAAATCGGCGTAATGCTGCGTCGTTGCCCACAGCATAAAAATCAACTGCATTGGATCGACGGGGGCAATGCGCTCATCTTTAATCCAGCCCCGAATGACATCGCATTTCTCTTCTACCAGGGTTTTCAGGCCGCCCCCCAGCTCCTGTTTCAGCAACGGCGCGCCCTGAACCATCTCCAGGCAAAAAAGACGCGAAGCCTGCGGATGATCGCGGGACACACAGAGTTTCAGGCGAATATATTCTCTAATGGCTTCCAGTGGATGCTGATCGGGCTGTAAGGCCTTTAACGGCGCCAGCCAGATATCCAGCAGTCCTTTCAGCACATCAATATAGAGCGCTTCTTTTGTCGGGAAGTAATAAAAGAGGTTAGTTTTCGAGACGTCAGCCCGTTCTGCAACCTGCTCCAGCCGGGTGCCGTGAAAGCCATAGAGTGAAAAAAATTCCAGTGCGGCGTTCATGATAGCGCCACGTTTGGCAGCAACCGCCCGCGAGCGTCGCGTTGTGGTTTTGGAACCTGGGCTAACGGATTTTTGCTCTCCGGCGGCAGCGTGCGGGTGTTCGACCAATGGCTTCACAACATCTCCTGAGACAAACAGCAAGGCGTGAATTATAACAAATGGGGGCAGGGGCGACTATCGTAACGCTCATTATTCACGCGCTCTGAAATCAACAGTTGAGCGATTTGCACCCTTTTTGCTCAATCTTGCCTGTTATCTGTGCAGTTATTTTTGAACAACGGGTCCGAAACGGACCGTTTGCTCCAGTTATCTTCCATTCAAACTTTCAACCCTTTGAAAAGGTTATTTATTTTAAAACTGGCACCTGCTTTGCAAAGACTTTTGCGTCTGGAGATTTCAGCACGGTGCAATTCGGAACCCGCAGGACGCACTCAAGCCGCGCAGAGATTTTCGTAAGCCCTTGTATTGGTACGTATTACTTTTAATCGAGGTGAGCGATGAAAATCGGTGTCTTTATTCCTATCGGCAACAACGGTTGGTTAATTTCAGAAACTGCACCGCAGTACAAACCGACCTTCGACCTGAACAAAACCATCGTGCAAAAAGCGGAGCACTATCATTTCGATTTTGCGCTTTCCATGATTAAACTGCGCGGCTTCGGTGGTAAAACCGAATTTTGGGAACACAATATGGAGTCGTTCACGCTGATGGCCGGACTGGCCGCCGTGACCTCTCGCATCCAACTTTACGCCACGGCCGCTACGCTGGTGATGCCGCCGGCGATCGTCGCGCGCATGGCCGCCACCATTGATTCCATCTCTAACGGCCGTTTCGGTGTCAACGTTGTCACCGGCTGGCAAAAACCCGAGTACGAGCAAATGGGCATGTGGCCGGGCGATGACTATTTTACCCGCCGCTATGATTACCTGACCGAATACGTGAGCGTGCTGCGCGATCTGTGGGGCACCGGCCACTGCACGCTCGACGGCGAATTCTTCAAAATGGACGACTGCCGCGTCAGTCCCCGCCCGCAAAGCGAGATGAAAGTGATCTGCGCCGGGCAAAGTGATGCAGGCATGGCGTTTTCTGCCAGACATGCCGACTTTAATTTCTGCTTCGGCAAGGGCGTCAATACACCAACGGCCTTCGCGCCAACCGCCGCCCGCATGAAAAAAGCGGCAGAGGCTGAAAACCGCGACGTATCTTCTTATGTGCTGTTCATGGTCATCGCCGATGAAACCGATGAGGCCGCGCGCGCCAAATGGGAGCTGTATAAAGCCGGGGCTGACGCCGAGGCGCTCGCGTGGCTGACCGATCAGAGCAGCAAGGACACCCAATCCGGCAGCGATACCAATGTCCGTCAGATGGCGGATCCCACCTCAGCGGTCAACATCAATATGGGCACACTGGTCGGCTCCTGGGCCAGCGTCGCCAGAATGCTCGATGAAATCGACACCGTGCCCGGCGCTGGCGGCGTCCTGCTGACCTTTGACGACTTCGTTGAGGGCATCGAAAACTTTGGCCGCTACATTCAGCCATTAATGAAAACCCGCCAGCACATCGGCATTGCGCAGAAAGAGGTCGCATAATGAACGTTGTTGAGAATCCGTCAGTGGTCCGCCGCGAACCCCACAATACCGGCGAGGAAACGGTCCTCACAGCCCGTCCTGAAGCCATCGCTTTTACCCCGCAGCAAACTGCGCTGATTGTCGTGGATATGCAAAATGCCTATGCGTCACAGGGCGGTTACCTGGATCTGGCGGGCTTTGATGTCTCTGCCACCGCGCCGGTGATCGCCAATATTAAAGTGGCGATTGCCGCCGCACGCGCGGCGGGCATCAAAGTGATTTTCTTCCAGAACGGCTGGGATAATCAGTATGTCGAAGCCGGCGGTGCGGGGTCGCCGAACTTCCATAAATCCAATGCGCTAAAAACCATGCGCAAACGCCCGGAGCTGATGGGCAAACTGCTGGCAAAAGGCGACTGGGATTACGATCTGGTCGATGAGCTTCAGCCGCAGCCGGGCGATATTGTGCTGCCCAAACCCCGTTACAGCGGCTTCTTTAATACCCAGCTCGACAGTCTGCTGCGCAGCTATGGCATTCATCATCTGGTGTTTACCGGCATCGCCACGAATGTCTGCGTGGAATCCACCCTGCGCGATGGCTTTTTCCTGGAATATTTTGGCGTCGTACTGGAAGACGCGACGCACCAGGCTGGCCCGGAATTCGCACAGAAAGCCGCGATTTATAACATTGAAACCTTTTTTGGCTGGGTCTCTAACGTGCGTCAGTTCTGTGACGCTGTTGGCTACAAAACTGAACAACACGCGGCCTGACCGCTTTTACAAAGGACAATCAACGATGCCTAAAAGCGCCATTATTCCCGCTGGCAGTGGAGTGCCACTGGCACCTTTTGTTCCGGGCACGCTCGCCGATGGCGTGGTGTACGTTTCCGGGACGCTGCCGTTTGATAAAGACAACAACGTGGTGCACGTTGGCGATGCCGCGGCACAAACCCGTCACGTTCTGGAGATCATCAAAAACGTGATTGAAACCGCAGGCGGCACAATGGAGGACGTCACCATGAATTCCATCTTTATCACCGACTGGGCCAATTACGGGGCAATCAATCAGGTCTACGCCGAGTATTTTCCCGGTGAAAAACCCGCGCGTTTCTGTATTCAGTGCGGGCTGGTGAAGCCGGATGCCCTGATTGAGATCGCAACGATTGCCCACATCGGCAAGTAATCTGTTTACCGGCATCTGTTCTGATAACCCTGAGGAAACAGCATGTATTACAAGGTATTAGGTAAAGATAATGCCGATGCAGACACGGTCGTGCTCTCTTCAGGGCTGGGCGGTTCCGGCAGTTTCTGGCAGCCGCAACTGCCTGTACTGACACAGTATTTTCGCGTCGTGATTTATGACCAGCACGGCACCGGCCTGAGTCAGGGCACCGTTCCGGCCGGTTACCGCATGGAGGATATGGCCGATGAGCTGGCGGGCATGCTCAACGGGCTGGATATCCGCCGCTGCCATCTGGTCGGTCACGCACTCGGCGGCATCGTTGGCCTGCATCTTGCACTGCGTTATCCGGCCTTACTGCAAAGTCTGGTGGTCATCAACGGATGGGCAACGCTCGACAGCCAGACGCGTCGCTGCTTTGAGGTCCGCCAGAACCTGCTGCTTAACAGCGGGGTGGATGCGTATGTTCAGGCGCAGCCCCTGTTTCTGTATCCGGGCGACTGGCTTTCTGAACATGAGGCGTTATTACAGGAAGAGCGCCAGCATCAGGTGGCGCATTTTCAGGGAATGGAAAATCTGCTGCATCGCTTACAGGCGCTGATGACGTCTGACCTGGCCGCCTCGCTCGACGGGGTGATCGCACCGACGCTGGCGCTGAGCTGTAAAGACGATTTGCTGGTGCCCTGGCAGCGCTCGGCCGATCTCGCTGCCCGTCTTCCTCTGGGGGAGCACCAGCAAATGCAGTATGGCGGTCACGCCATGAGTGTGACCGACCCCGATACGTTTAACCCGATTTTACTGGACTGGCTGCGGCGGCATGCTTTTCATGCAGCTGACATCGTGTCCGAGCCCTTTTCAACGGAGATATCATGGCCGAAGCCTTAACCGCCAGCGCCCTGGCAACCCTGTTCACTGACGCCCGCACCCATAACGGCTGGCTGGATAAACCGGTGACCCATGAACAGCTGGAAACGATTTACGCGCTGGCGCGCATGGGGCCAACATCTGCAAACTGCAGCCCGGTGCGCATTGTGTTTATCCAGAGCCAGGCGGCCAAAGAGAAACTGGCACCGGCGCTGTCCAGCGGCAATCTGAAGAAAACCCTGACTGCACCGGTGACGGCGATCATTGCCTGGGATCCTGCGTTTTATGAATTACTGCCCGAACTGTTTCCCTCCGGCGATGCGCGTTCGTGGTTCACCTCCAGCCCGCAGCTGGCGCACGATACGGCATTTCGCAACAGCAGTCTGCAGGCAGCCTATCTGATTATGGCCTGCCGCTCACTCGGACTGGACACCGGACCGATGTCTGGTTTCGACAATGCGAAAGTGGATGAAACCTTCCTGGCGCAGACGGGCTGGAAATCCAACTTTCTCATCAACATCGGTTACGGCGACAGCAGCAAACTGTATCCGCGCGCACCGCGTCTTGACTTTGACCGCGCCTGCCGCGTGCTGTAAGCACCCTGTTTCATTATGAGGACACGAGCATGCAATCCACTCTGAACGCCACACAGTCCGCAACCGCTGTTAAACAGGCTGCCGTTGAAAAGCAAGAGTTCCGCGATGCGATGGCGCACCTGGGTTCCGCCGTCAACATCATCACCACAGACGGGGCAGGTGGACGGGCCGGTTTTACCGCCTCTGCGGTATGCAGCGTGACCGATACGCCACCGACGTTGCTGGTATGCCTGAACCGCGCGGCCTCTGTTCATGCGGCGTTTACGCAAAACCAGGTGCTGTGCGTTAACACGCTCTCAGACGGTCATGCGTCGCTGTCCAATCTGTTCGGCGGAAAGACACCGATGGATGCGCGTTTCGCGGCCGCTGACTGGGCCAGCCTTGCCACCGGATCGCCGATCCTCACTGATGCGCTGGTGTCGTTTGACTGCAACATTACGCAGATCACCAGCGTCGGCACCCACGATATTTTGTTTTGTGAAGTCGTTGCTATTCAGCGCAATGACAACGGCCACGGACTGGTGTATTTCGACCGGCGCTATCATCCACTGATGCGTCAGACAGCCTGTTAACTCACTCCTCTCAACTTAGTAAGGGTCGTGCATGGCAAATACCTGGTTTCCACAATGGCGTAAAAGAGAAGGCAATCTGGATGGCGTCGTCATCGCGCCGGATGAACGGCTGCCGTCAGGCACGACGATCATTATGGGATTGCAACATACGGTAGCGATGTTTGGCGCCACGGTCCTCATGCCCTTACTGATGGGCTTTGACGCTAATATGGCCATCCTGATGTCGGGGATCGGTACCTTACTGTTCTTCCTGGTGGTAGGCGGTCGCGTACCGAGTTACCTCGGGTCCAGTGCCGCCTTCGTCGGACTGGTTATCGCGATAACCGGCTACAGTGGTCAGGGTGCGAATCCCAATATCGGTGTGGCCCTTGGCGGGATTATTGCCTGCGGCCTGCTCTATATGGTGATCGGTTTTATCGTAATGGCGGTTGGCACGCGGTGGATTGAACGTCTGATGCCGCCCGTGGTGACCGGTGCCGTGGTCATGGCGATTGGGCTAAACCTCGCGCCGATTGCGATTCACAGCGTCTCCGCCTCCTCGTTTGACAGCTGGATGGCCGTCATGACCGTGCTTTGCATCGGTTCGGTAGCCGTATTCACCCGCGGTCTGGTGCAGCGCCTGTTGCTGTTACTGGGGCTGGTGGCCGCTTATCTGATTTATATGGTCATCACCAACGGCCTTGGGCTGGGCACGCCGGTGGATTTTAGCGCGGTCGCTCAGGCACCCTGGTTTGGCGCACCAACCGTTACGACGCCAGTATTCAGCGCGCATGCCATGCTGATGATCGCGCCGGTCGCAGTAATCCTTGTCGCAGAAAATCTCGGCCATATTAAAGCGGTGGCTGGTATGACCGGTAAAAACCTTGATCCCTACATGGGCCGCGCGTTTGTCGGTGATGGACTGGCGACGATGCTGTCCGCCTCCGCAGGTGGAACGGGCGTGACAACCTATGCAGAAAACATAGGTGTTATGGCTGTCACCAAAATTTACTCCACGCCGATTTTCGTCGCCGCGGCGGTTATTGCCATTGTGCTGGGCTTCTCACCTAAATTTGGCGCACTGATCCACACCATTCCTGGCCCGGTGCTCGGCGGCGCATCCATTGTGGTATTTGGGCTGATTGCCGTGGCAGGTGCCCGCATCTGGGTACAAAACCACGTCGACCTGGGGCTGAACGGCAACCTTATCATGGTCGCGGTCACGCTGGTTTTAGGCGCAGGCAACTTTACCCTGACGCTCGGCAGCTTCAGCATGGGCGGGATCGGCACTGCGACCTTCGGGGCGATTTTGCTGAATGCATTTTTGAGCCGAAGCAAAATGGCAAGCGCACAGCCAGGGGTGAAGACGGAGGCGGTGGTGAAGGAGTAAACCGGGATCTTTTCCTCAGCCGGAGAAGCAGGAAGGGCGGAGCGGGCCGGAACGACAACCGGGTGTTTTTTACGCACCCGTAAAGCATCATTCAGGAAACAAAGAGGCTAAGCGGAAGAAAAACGCTCTGCCCGCCAGTGAAACAGGGCTGTGCTCCGTACACGGTAGCATCAGCCCAACTCCATAAGAGGTTTTCGCAAAAAAACCGTGGGTTTTCAGGCAATTTACCTTAGTCGTCACGTTGAATGCTTTCCTCATGGACATTACTGCCCACCGTTTTCCCGTTTTGATTCTCAATGCGTTACCCGTGAATGATGACTGGCGGTTCTCACTCGATCTCGCCGCGTGTGAGACAGCAACCAATATCATTCGTCATGCGCTAAACGAAGACAGTCACCGCCGGTTTACAGTGGAATTTATTGCGTCAGACATCAGCATTACGCTTCGCTTTATGGACGAGGGGAGTGTATTTCCCGCTGAACGCCTCCAGGCGGCACGTTGTGATGCTTTTTCTGACCAGACAATGACCCAGGAAAGCGGCAGAGGGCTGAAATTGATTTTGTGGTATGTGGATAAATTTCGGATCGAATACTCGGCGGGCAAAAATATTACTTTGCTGGAAAAGTCGTTGGTATGTTAGTGCCGAATGCCTGTTATGAGCGGATGTACTGGACTGATAAGCTGTTGCGCCGGGCGAACGCAGTGTCACCCTACGTATGTCCATGCTGATAACAACAGACTCAACGATACGTTCTGAGCGGCACACGCACTCAACCTATGGCATCGCAGTTCTGTGATATTTTTTGGACAGGCACTTATGCACCTGTCTCACGGCGCCCACTTAGTCGTCAGTATGTGGTGGAACCGGCAAACCTAGCGCGCTTACCAGTTCATCGATACCGAGAGGAACGTCAAACCATTTGTCGTTAGACAGAACGACGCGGCAACCTTTTGAAAATTCTTCTTCACGGACCCAGGCAATAAGCTCTTTCTGGATCATCCATGTTTTATTATTTCTGTCCCTGAGGGTCACCAGGTTAGTGGGTGAGCAGGAAACGCCGGTGGTTGTTTCTGAGGTGTGATATATGCTGGTGTCTAACATGCGGTGCTCCAGTCAAATGGCTAGCTTGAAACTTTTTTATTGTGTATGAGTAACCACGGCAGACGGACCACCAGGACGAGCTTTTTGCCGTCCCTCTGCTCTTGCCGCACAACGAGAGTTAAACCTGCACTTACATTAATCCGCTTCCTGCATTCACCTTCCTTCCTGTCGCTGAAAGGTTTCAACAGAAAGCTATCCGCATCAGAAACGCGGACAAGTGGTCAGCTAGTATATCGTCACCGTTTCGTTTTTCTTCACGGCTATCTGCTTTGGCCCGTGCAAGACCGTAAACAAAGTGGCCACTTATTCAGAAAGAGCCTGTTATCTGAGCAGACATTTTTCTCTGGGCCAGTGCGATCGTACATTCAGGGTCATAAGCAGTCTGACAAGCTGAACAACGCTTTTCGGGCGGGTCAAACCAGGCGCACGTGAAAGCAAAGTACACCTAAAAATCGTTCCTTGCTGGTGTGTATCAGCAGTGTATACTTATAACTCACACTTCGGAGGTGTACATGAAATACAGAACTAACGTCACCATTGATAAAGAAGCCTACGAGATATTTTCATCTGCGGGTTTAAACCTTTCTAAAATGGTTAACGAGCTTGTCACTACTGAGGCTCGCAGAATCCGGGCTGAACGCTGGAAAGAAGAAAACCGTGAAAGCATGAAAGCCTTCTCTGACTTTGTGGGAGAAGAGGGATCGCTTTCTGATATGTACAGGAACTGGTAGGGATGCAATTTGACGTTTACTCACACAAGAATGGTAAAAAATATCCTTATCTTGTTGAAATACAAAGCTACCTGATAGACACACCAGGCCGTTTAATGGTTGCCCCCCTTGCTCTTCCGGGCGAGTTCGTGGGTTCAGGTGAACTTTATCCTGAGGTACTGGTTAACGGCAGCAAGTACCGCGTTGTGACAACCGACATTGCATCTGTCCCGGTGAAAGCGTTAGGGGATAAAGTGGGTGATGTCAGTCAGTATGAAGCAGCAATAAAAAACGCCATTTTCAGGCTTTTTTGGGGTTTCTGACAGGTTTTCTTAACCCACCGATGCCGGTCACCGGCAATGACGGGGCGGGTCGGCCAGCTATGAATGTCGCATTCGCTGGCGGTTTTCGTTAGTCTGCCGCGAATAAACGTTCACGGCAGTAAACCTAAAACACAGCACCGCTATTCTGGCTTTCTTAAAAGGCAGGAATCACGTGATCAAGTTTGGGTCGTTCCAGAGACGAAATCCACCTTCGAATGCCAGCGTGTTGTCGCCTTTCCGGCAGTTGGGCGGAAGTGAATCGAGTTCACCTACGTTTCCGCCGCCTAAGACGACGTACTCAGGCTGTAACGCGGCGGTCAGCATCTCCACTACATCAAAAACACGCTCTTGCCATTTTTTGTTGCCCTTTTTTATCCGATAGGCTTCACCCACATAATGTTCATAGCTATTGCCCTTGCGATAAGGTAAGTGAGCAATCTCCATGGGCTGAGCGACATTCTCAACGATCATCGCAGCACCTAATCCCGTGCCAAGACCGAGAAAGAGCATGCGTCCGCCCTGATAGGAACCCAGCGCCTGCATCAGGGCGTCGTTGACGATACGAACAGGGCAACCGAATGCGCCCGCATAGTCAAATCCCACCCAGCCCTCACCGAGGTTGGCGGGTTCCCGAAGCGGTTTGTTGTGGGCGACCGGACCGGGATATCCCATTGCAATCACATCGTAGGTCATGCCTTCAGCCAGGCTCTTAACCACAGCAACCATTTCAGCCGCAGACATTGTCTTTCCACTGTCCGCCTTCTTTTTCACCCCGCCAGCGCTGGAGAGGATTTTTACATGGCTTCCGCCGATGTCGATGGCCAGAACGATTTCATCTTTTTTCTTTTTAGGTTGCCGCGTCATTGATAGTGCTCCATAACTCAATCGGGATCGACCCAGCCGCCGGGGGGCGCAAAGTCTGCCATCGTATCCGGCCCCCAGGTTCCGGGCTTGTAGGAAAGGGGGACGGTTTTCTTATCCAGTACTGGCTCAACGATCTTCCAGGCCAGTTCCGCTGCGTCTTGTCGGGTAAAAAGATGACGATCGCCAGCCATCGCATCGCCTATCAGCCGCTCATAGGGCGCCATATCGCCGATGCCATCGTCAAGCGCCGTTAGCTCAACGGCCTCACCTCGCATCTTTTCGCCAGCCGCCTTGCGTCGCGCCCCAATGCCGATCGTAATATCCGGACCAAGGCGAAAGCGGATATAGTTAGCGGCCTCGTTGGCAATGTCATCGAAAAGTGTAACGGGTGGTCGCCGGAAGCGCACGATCACTTCCGTCGCATGCGCAGGCAGATTTTTTCCGGCACGGATAAAAAAGGGAACACCACTCCAGCGCCATGTCGCAATCCGGAAACGAACCGCAGCGAACGTCTCTGTCGAAGAGGAAGGGTTGACACCGGGTTCATCGGTATAGCCTGCAAACTGTCCACGAACCACATCATCGTCTGACAGGGGAGGAATGGCCTTCAGCACCTGAACTTTCTCATCAACCAGATCGTCAGACGCGCCGGAGGCGGGAGGTTCCATAGTCAGCAACAGAAGCACATTCACTAGGTGATTTTGGATCACATCGCGGAGGCAGCCAACTTCATCATAAAATTTGCCACGTCCTTTAATACCAAAGTCCTCGGCCATAGTAATCTGAACGCTTTCGATATGATCGCGATTCCATATTGGTTCGAGGAAGCTGTTGGCAAAGCGAAAATAAAGGAGATTCTGGATGGCTTCCTTCCCCAAAAAGTGATCGATACGGAAAATCGCGTCCTCATCGAAAACGTTGTGAAGCACGTTGTTCAGCTGTTTTGCCGACGCGAGATCGCGGCCGAACGGCTTTTCCACCATCAGGCGGGCACCTTTCGCGATACCTGCCTCTTGCAGACCTGTGACGACCGTTTCAAACAGCGAGGGGGGAATAGCCAGGTAATAGAGCGGGTGATGATGGTCCCCCAGCGCATCGCGCAATCCATCGAATGTTGACTGAATGCGATAATCGCCGGAAACATAGGACAGCCTGTCCGCCAGCGCAGCAAAGACTGCCTCATCGAACTCATCAACGTGTTTTTCAACCGACTCTTTTGCACGCACAATCAACTGGTCGCGCGTCCAGTCTTCAAACGCCACACCGATAATGGGCGTATTGAGCGTGTTACGCTTCACCATTGCATAGAGTGAAGGGAAGATCATTTTATAGGCAAGATCGCCCGTGACACCGAACACTACCAGTACGTCTGATCGTTGCTGCACCATCGCTGTATCCCTCCGCTTTAGCGGGTTTTTTCCAGATGGCCACCGAAGGCGTGCCGCATGGCTGAAAGAACTTTTTCAGCAAACAGTGCTTCACCACGAGAAGAGAAACGCCCGAAGAGAGCAGACGCGAGAACCGGCGCGGGAACGCCCGTTTCCACCGCTGTCTGCAGTGTCCAGCGGCCTTCACCGGAATCTGACACACGACCATCATAGTTTTTAAGGTGCGGGTCCTGCTTCAACGCCTCGGCGGTCAAATCCAGCAGCCAGGAACCGATAACCGAGCCATGTCGCCATACCTCCGCAACGGCGGGAAGATTGATGTCAAAACGGTAATATTCAGGATGGGACAGAGGCGCGGTTTCCGCATCTGCCTCTCGTTCGCCGTTTCCGGCATTGGCGGCTTTCAGTATATTCAGGCCTTCGGCATAGGCGGCCATCACACCATATTCAATGCCATTATGTACCATCTTGACGAAGTGTCCGGCGCCCACCGGCCCACAATGAAGATAGCCTCTCGGCGCTGTGCCTACGGTCGCATCTTCCTCAATGTGCTGACCGGCACCGGGCGCGAGCGACGCAAAAATCGGATCCAGACGCTTCACAGCCGCCTGCGGGCCACCGATCATAAGGGAATAGCCACGTTCCAGGCCCCACACGCCACCCGATGTACCGACGTCGATATAGTCGATCCCAAGGGGGGAAAACTCTCCAGAGAGATCGATCGCTTCACGATAAAAGGAGTTGCCCCCGTCAATGATGGCGTCGCCTTTATTCAGCTTTGATGCGAAATCCCGCGCAATCTTCGGTGTGATCGCGGCAGGCAGCATGAGCCAGACCGCGCGCGGCGCCGCCAGTTTAGCAATAAGATCGGCTGGCGACGACGCGCCGGTTGCTCCCTCTTTAACCAGTGCGTCAACGTTATCGGCGTTCACGTCGAAGACCACGCAATCATGGCCCTGTTTAAGAAGACGACGAACCATGTTTGCGCCCATACGGCCGAGTCCTACCATTCCAATCTGCATATCATTCCTCTCTGTCAATGCGCATTTGATTTTCCGGTTCATTCACAACCTGAACGGTGAAGTCGGTGTGTTCCCAGTTTTCAACATCAGGCCAGTAGAAGGTGAAGACAACGCGGGTTCCTGCGTCCTCATGCTGTAAAGGCAGGTCCACATAGTATGTGCCAAGTCCGGAAGGGATCGCCGGGCTGTCAGAGACGGTCGCCCAGTTATCTGTGCTCCAGTGCACCAGTGCGTTCGCTTCCGTTTCCAGCCTCAGTTGCTTCCCGACAGGAACAGAAGACAGGCGGTTGTTAAAGCGCCATATGCGCAAGTGCGATGCGGTTTTATTCCGGATATAGCGCTCGACGCCCTGCGGTGGCATATCGAAGACCGCGCCATCGCGGAGCGACCGCACGAGTTTAATATGCTCGGAATGCGCCCAGACAAGTGGCATGGCGCTCCCGGCTGGCTGGCCGAAGAACAGCTCCCTTTCAGGAATATCGGGCCCATCCCAGGTCTGTTCCGGTAACAACCCGCCCGGACCTGCCGACTTCTCCAGCGTGGATAAGAGCGCCTCCGCGACCTCGCGCCTGCCCGCTGCCAGCTCGTAATGCGCGCGTTCGCCCGCCAGCAAGGGCCAGGGACGTCCCTGGCCGATACCATCGAACGGCGCGCCGTCTTCGTGCTCACCATAGCCATCGCCGGTATACCGATACCATAGTGGCCCCTGAGGGAGTTCGACACGCAGACTGTGGTCGATTGCTTTTACCGTATCCACGATATGCGGGTCGTCGGCGGCGCGCAGACCAAAACGCACCAATGCCAGGGCATCCGGACTCAGCACATCGGTGGTGGACAGAATCGCCCGATCCGGCGTCTGGTTGCGGATCTCGGTTTCGCCGGATGCGCTTGCTTCATCCGTTGCGCCGGGGGGAGCGATGCGGACGTAGTGACCGGCAATACCAACTGATGCGCAAAAATCGGGCTCTCCGGCAAAGGTCCATTTTTCAATCTGCTCATTCCAGCAGTCGGCGGTTTCGCGCAGATGGTATGCAGCCACCTCATCGCCGTCTAGCGAAAGCAGGTCCGCGGCGGCAAGGAGAGCGGAGACTTCGACCGCCAGAGTAAACGGGCTGTAGCCCGCGTCTTCTTCCCAGCGATCCTCGCCGGTCGCCGGGCCGTTGGTCAAAATATAGCGGGCCGCACCGCGCAGCATGGGCATAAAGTGTTTCAGCGCTTTTTTATCGAGATGACCAAGTCGGAGCAGCATATCGGCTAGCAGAACAGGGAAGGCACACTCATCCATCTGGATACCTGACCAGTATGGTTTTCCATCGAGCCACAGGTTCTGTGGCCAGCGCCCGGAGGGCTCCTGAACGCGTCGGAGATAGTCCAGTATGGCGAGTGCTTCGTTGGCATCGCCGGCTGCCAGGAATCCCCCAGCCGTTTCGACCAGGTCACGCGGCCAGACCAGATGATAGCCTCCCAGATCGTCATCGCCCCTCGAAAATCCCCACGGAATCGTCAGGCTCGCGACAACAGCACCGGGGCAATCGGCTGCTTTATGCGAGGCCAGAACTGCGGTTGACACCCGGTATGTATTCACACCGTTCCGCTCGAGTTGATCGAGTGGAATGAGCGTGTTCTGCCATGCTTGCCAGTTGCTGATGTAGTGCTTGCGGGCTTTGTCAAAGCCTGCTTTCAGACTGGCGGTTGCCGCCGCTGCGGCTTCGGATTCTGTCTGGCCGAACCCGATTGCCAGCGTGGCTTCACGGCAGGCACTAGTGAATGCCAGCTCACCGGCAAGGGCGACATTGCCATCGTTCGCGCGCTGATACGAATTCGCGATGCGCCCGTATTTTTTCAGCTGTTGCCAGCCGTCTGACGTGCCGACAAAGCCCACGCTCATTGCCGTCCAGGGTATATCGCAGACGAGCGCTAAGTAACGAGAGCGACCCGTGGCGAAAAGCACGGGCCTGTCTTCAAATTCACTGATCCATGCGGTGTTCATTTGCCCGGCGTTCACCAGATGGGGAGCGAGCAGGGCGGTGATCTTGTAATCCGCAACATCCCCCTTTAGCGCGGTGAAACGGATGCGTTGGAGGACACAGTCACGGGCAGGATCCGTGATGATATCTTTTTCGAGCCGGTAGCGACCATCCCGGGCCGTGTTAACGATCGAAAAGGCCGGAATGCCTGGCGAGACCGTATGGGTTACTGTTGAGCAATCGCGCTTTTCTTCTGAAAAATAACCTTCAGGGGCGGTGATGATGAACCCAAAATCGCGGGTGCAGGCGCTGTCAACGCGCGGATAATAAATTTCGTTGAGAATGCCGTGGCTTAAGGTGAACCAGACGCGGGAATCAGGTGAAAGGGCGTTACCAATTCCGCTCTTGGCACTCGATGTCCAGCGGGCTTCAATCCCTGGCTTTCCCGGCGCTACGTCAATGATGGCGCGCTGTTGTTGGGCGTCCTCGCTTGCGCACATTTGCAACGGTAGGGCGTCGTTGTCAGAATTTGACATATTCAGAATACCTTGGCTGTGTGCAGAAAAAATCTTAACCACGAAGATGCGGATAACATCCTGACTTATCGCGGGCAAGAGTGAAATATTTCTATACCAAAGCAACTTGGTTAAACTTAAAATCTTGTGATTTTAGTATCGAACCTAATAGGGTTATAGCCGCTGTAACATTTCCGGTCAACTCTCTGAAAAGTTTCAATACACATGAAAGTGTAAAAAATAAAATTTTTTTAGCGGTTAAGGATTACGGCTGAGTTAATTATTACCCGGGCCTGACGCTCTGGGGCCAACTGCATGGCAAACAATCAGTTTTTTATTTGACAGCTTTCACCAGGATATGGCTCCGGGAAAGCGTTATATAGACGTGACAGAATCTTTACGGGAGGATGGCTTGCTGTGTGCCTGTACACCCCCGACCTCAGTTTGCGTGGTGTTTATTTCGCTGAAGGTTGAGAATAAGTGCGTAATCGCTTCCACATCAAATCCAGAGGCCGGAAGTTTATTTTCACGCTCAGCATTCAGAGCGATTAAGAATGCGCAGCTTCAACATTGCAGAGACAGAATTTCGTGCATGAGCTTTGATTCCAGGTGCTAAATGATGCATCCTGACGTCAATATCATTCAGATCCACTAAGCGGGAAAGCCTGAAGCAATAATCGGGGAGGCAATGCATTCGGAACAGGGAAGTAACGAATTACAAGAGCAGGGGAAATGCTGACTTGTGGCATCGTTAATCGTATACCTTACTATTAACCTATTTTGTACCAGAATCAGATGCTCCTTTAAAACATCAGCGTTATTCACCAAATTAAATATGTCCTGTATTTTGGAAGATTCAACAGTTTTAACCTTTCACAATTTGGCACTCAATAATTTCAATCCATACTACGAATAAATTTTCACACTTTTGACGTGCTCGAATTTGGTGGAACTCATGAGGCACTTGCCTGTAAATCATGCGTACACGGCGTGGGCAATTTTTATGACCTCCGCATATTTTAATCCCGTCCATACAGGTGCAGTTCTTAGTGTGACGCCTTACTCTTTATCTGACCGCTCCCGCTTTGGCTGCCCGCTCATAGCAGATCCAGATGGATTTTGCGATAACCATAGACACATCCCGATTCCAGCCAGAACTGTTTAATCCTTCATGTCAGTCTCAGGTCTGCCTGATGGCGTTGTGAATGCGGCTGCTGAAGTCAGGCGTAAAAGCCACTGGGATACACATCCAGAACCCGACAGAGCAGACGTGACCTGCTTCCCGTTGATTGGTACACCATGATGTTAGTGAGATCTCTTTCAGTAACCTGAAGATATGCTCCTTGAGAATTTTTGTAATGACAAAAAAAATCAATATTCCAGCACAAATTGTTGTTGCTATAAACAAAGCAAAGTTTATTAACTATGACAGTACCTTAGAGTATAAAAATGCATTCGAATAATGTTCAAATAATTTTTTTGGTGCATTGCTGGCAGACGAAAAGCGAAAGATGCCGAAAGTTAACAAGCAGAATTACTTTTGTTCAGCCTACAAGGTCAAAACCTTGTATAGTTCGGCTTTGTTAACACAGTGAATACAGGAAAGAGACTGAAAGCGGTTGAGTTGTTCTGTCACCTGCGCCCCGGAATAACAGACGAGCATCACTTTCTGAGGATACGCTAACTGGGAAACTTTCCGCCCCGTTGGCCATAAGCCATAATGTTCGCGTTACACCATCTGTAAAACCCGCGCGGAGCACGGGTAACCCTTTTTCTATTTCATAATGTGCATCGCACAATGCAAGTGGGACAGGGTTATAATATCCGTGAGAAAAACCTTTCTCCGCGCGAAAAAACTTATAATCATTTCTCCATACTTTTTCATCGCCAGCTGCGAGCTGTGGTTCATCACCAGACCGTGCCCAAGCATTAAGGAACGGACGTTTACGAACGATCACGACCCACTTCTCAGAATATTGCCACAGCGACAACTTCATCCAGGCGACATTGCTGTCTTTCAAACTGACTGAAAAGTAGCAAACCCTGTCGCCGAATCCGCCATATTCTCGCCCTATATGACAAATTCCGCAGGAGGCTAGTGCAGGAAGTTGTTTAAATATCAGGTCTGTACTCATGAGTACTCGCGAATGTTGTTCAGTAACTTCTGTCACTTAAATGTTAACGACGGTCTGGCTTTTCAGCAATCAGATAAGTTAGACCGTAAACAATCAGTCCAACTACGAGAACGAGCAGCGGACCTATAAAGCGCATGGTGCCTTCATTAAGCGTGGCTGCCAGAAATATACCTACCACCATAGCCATCAGTACTAGACCACCGGATACTTCGGCGATGAGCTTACGAACAAGTCTAATAATTTTCGATAGCATTGATAAACTCTCTGGAAGCGGAGGGGTTTTTACGTAACATTTCACCCATTTTAATGAAGTTCTGCAGCGGTTCTTCAAACATGAAATATAGCATGTCGTAGTCGTTAACCCTCAGTTTGCGCCATAGCTCAGGGTTTTGCATCTGAAGCCGTCGGGATGCCTCACAGGCACGTGAAATAACGCCTTGGGCGATAACGCCGCCGGTCAAGCCACCGGTTAGTCCCCGGAGTGCCACACGGGATATAAATGAAAGCATGACCCCATTGACGACCTTTGACCCAAAGTAAGAAGACAATGTCAGTTGAGTAGCCGTCCTGCTGGTCATTGAAGTTGCGCTGCCAATCAGTTTGTCATAAACCTTGCGAAGTGCGGGTTCGGGGAGGTATTGCAGAGTATCATCGATGATGATCTTAACAATTTTAGCTATCTCGTTTCTGTTCTTAAAGACGTTATAAACAGCATGTCCCACGCGGACGTCATCATGCATATTGCGTGACTGGATGCGTCGGCCTCCATCAGACAGGTCCAAATCCTGAAAGGTTCGCTCGAGTCCTAGATAGAAGTCCATTGGCACAGAAACCACGCCCGATACGATTGAACTGGCGAGCATTTTAGCATCCATTGCTTTACCCCATAATCTCATCATCTAATCAGTAAACATTAAAATATTGTAACTGTCAGAGCAATACTTTGACAGCTCTAGCAGTTCATAAAAGGCCCTTAATAAGCGGATAATTCATATATGAATAAATGCAGGCACTTTTAGTTTAAAACCAGCAACAATGAAATATGGTGAGTTTTTTGTTAGACATGGCCAGCAGCCTCATCCATAAGAAATGGAGAAAACGCAGTTTACGGCTAATATTATAAACTATCCAAAAAGCAACATTATCAAATAAAGGCATAAATGCGCATAATACTAATTATGTTAAATTAAAACTCTATTTCGCAGCACTTCAGGCCATGCAGCAAGTATTTTCAGATTCGCCAGCACCACCCTCTGCACAGATATAGGAATCCTTATCGATAATAGCTAGGCCATGAGAGCCTCTTTCTCCGCATGGTTTTAGCCTTGGCTTATTGCTCAGTGAACGTCTTGATACCCTTACGGATAAGCTACAGGCTGGCTTTGAGACCGTTACAACGGTTGACATGCGAATGATGCCGGGCTGTCTGATACTGAATACACGGATAAGTGCTCGGCTCATGTGCTGATATCCAGTTGCACGTCTTGCTCTTGGCGCAATATAGCCACGCCGCTTTTGAAACTCAGTAGGATGGAAAGCAGCCCACCGATACATGCTCCCATAATCACCGCGTGACTGCCGAAAAACTGAGAAAGTGCACCGCCCAACAGCGCGCAGGCTGGCATTATACCCCAAGTGATAAAGCGAAAACTGGCATTGACGCGTCCCAGCAGAGGGCTTGGACAGACGCGCTGACGCATGCTCAGGATATTCACCACCCCAACAGATGAGCCCCAACCGGCAAAAAATAGAAAAACTGCGTCC
Source organism: Pantoea sp. BS_8 (assembly GCF_041954965.1). Taxonomy (NCBI): domain Bacteria; kingdom Pseudomonadati; phylum Pseudomonadota; class Gammaproteobacteria; order Enterobacterales; family Erwiniaceae; genus Pantoea; species Pantoea sp. BS_8. Next base: position 15,585 of record NZ_JAVAXU010000005.1, on the reverse strand, counting down.
AGATAATGCATATGACGCGGAAAAAGGTCGGGCAGACAAATTGCAAGAGAGAACAGCCCATAAACAATGCCCCCAAGCAGGATAGCGCGTCCAGCACCCCATCTGTCGCTAATCAGACTCGCGCACAGCGCGCCGATCAGTCCGCCCATTCCCTGAGAGGCCAACACTAAGCCAACCGAAGAAGCATCCAGCCCCACATCGCGGCTCAGGTAAACAACTAACTGCGGCGTGGCGGTACAGGCGAACAGATTCCACGCGGCACCGATGATTGTCAAGCGGCGTAATGCGGGGTGTCGGAATAGCGTCGTCATGCCTTCTTTAATCTGTATAAGACTGGAAGAACGCTGCTTTTCGCTGGACGCCTGATGATTTTTCGGCAATCCCAGCAGCAGACTGCTCCCCGCCAGAAAAAGCAGCGCATTGAGCAGTAGCGTGCCTGAAGCACTGGTCAGCTTAATTAATATGCCGCCTAGCGCAGGACCGAGCAACTCTCCCGCGCCGGCTATCGCCGCCAGCGCCCCGCTTGCGCGTGCGATTAAATGCAGTGGCACCAGGCTGGGTAGATAAGACCAATACGCCACTTCGAAGTAGACATTAGCGCAGCCAACGATAAACACGCCGAGTAGCAGGAAGGGAATCGAAAGATGCCCGCTCCAGGCGATAAGCGTCAATGCAAACAGCATGCTAAAACGCACCATATTGGTTACAAGCAAAATGGCGCGCCGCTCCCGCCGATCAGCGGTCACGCCCGCCAGCAGCGTAAACAGCATAAAAGGTGCCCGCGCGCAGGCTGCGATCAACCCAACGTCGAACGGAGTTGCGTGTAAGACCGCAACGGCGATCAGCGGTACAACGATAAAGGTGATGGCCGACCCGAGTTGTGTCGCCACGTCGCCGCAGTAAAAACGGGCAAACTGCGGATTTTGGAATAAACTTTCGCGGGTAAGCATCACCATTCTCCTTTATGATCGATCGAAATATTTCGCTGTTTCCAGTCCAGTCAGCGCATCCATTTCACACAGAAAGCGGTGCCCTTTTTCTGCAACCGCTTCCGGCGACTCCGCAAGAATAATCACATGTCCCATTATGCTGAAGTTGCCGCCATAGCGCCCCACAAATTTATTTGCCTCAATATTCAGTGTATTATGTGGTATTTCATAGGCTTCCAGTAGCGCCGTCAGCTGTTCCTGCCGGAAGCGTTCGCTGATATGACCACCGTGTCTGGCCCCCACCGCCAGTGTAATACCTGCATTATTGAACCCCGCTTCACTGACCATTACCGACTCGCCTAAATGCAGGCGAATCAAATGAGCGAAAGCGTCTTCTCCGGTCTGAATCTGATACATAATCGGCGATACGCTACCCATCATGCGAGCATTTATCTCAACTAGCACCGGGCCTTCCGGCGTCATCAGTAGCTCAACGTGATAGAGGCCGATATCGATCTCCAGCGCGTTGAAAACCGCCTGTAAATAGTCGCGGATAAGCTCCCGGTCGGAATCGGGCAAGCCTGACGGCATGACTGCCGCCAGCTCCAGCAGGTCATAATAATGCGCTCGGTAGCGGGTTGTGGTGGCGTAAAGCATCACCTTTCCGTCACGCACGATTGTCTCTGCCGAATGCAGCGTGCCGGTAACGTATTCCTCAATAATATAATCATGAGAAACGACGCTATCTATCAAGCTACTGTTGGCGCGATCTTCACGCAGGTTCTTTAAATAGGTGTCAAAGTCAGCGGGCGTATAACAAATGGCGGAATACTGTTTGGCGAAGCCGCGCACCGGCTTAACGACGAAGGGATAGCAGATCGTTTGCGGGCCGGAGAACAGCGCATCCTCGCTTAAAACTTCAAACCTCGGTGAGCGGATGCCATGGCGGGCCAGCGTCTCACGCAGTTGATGCTTAAAGACAGCTTTGCTTAGTTGCTGAGGCGAAGGATACCTAGTATGCCATTTTTCCGCAGCGCGCGCCGCAGGCATAATGCCGGTTTCAGCCGAGCTTATAATGCTATCAATCGGACTTTCACTGTGCAGACGCTCCAGTACAGGGAACAGGTCGTTATCCTCCAGCGTCTCGACCTCTATGTAGTGATCAACATCGCGCAGTTGGCCTTCTAACTTTTTCGGGTCTTTCGACATAATGCTGACGAAGCTCGAAGCCCGCGTCGGACGGATAAACGTGACCTGATGCCCCAGGCTGCGGGCGGTGCGGAAGGCATTAAGCCCGGTAGGGGTGCTATCGATAAAAACAACGTGAGCCATAAACATCTCCTTGCTAACAGTAAGTTAAAACGACACCCATAGAGTGAGGCCGAACAGCAGCGTCATCCCTGGAATCAGCAAACGGTTGTCAGGCATCCGAATCGGGACGCAAGTAATTTGCAGCAGCGCAAAGAATGCGGACAGTGCAAGCACTGAAATCTCACCGCCCGGCAACCGCCCGGCCATTTGCAGCATCAGCAAAACCAACACGATAAACGCAGCATAGGGCGTTTGAAGGCCAAAAGACGCTTCGGGCCCGTCGCCGTTCTGCAAGGTGAAGTGCGAAAGGCGAACCGCGCCACAGAACAGCAGCAGGGCCGCTGCCATGCCGGCAAGTAGTGGATACTCGCGGCACTGCGCGAATACCAGCATGGCAGTGACAACGTTGAAGTTTACCAAATCCGCCAGCGTATCAAGCTGTTTGCCAAAGCCGCGCTTAAGGTTGTCATGCGCGTAGAAACGGCGCGCCAGATAGCCGTCAAGGTGATCGAGAAGAATGGCGGCGAAAACCAGCAGTAACGGCAAAAACCGTTGGCCACTGAAGATCAGTATCAGCGCCAGAGCGGCGATCAACAAGTTGAGCATCGTGACCAAATTCGCGCCATCCATATACGCGAAAGGCATCAGCCTTCTGGCAAATGATTTTTTCATTCCAATTATCCTCTAATTCGCGTCGGCATAGCGCGTTCAAGCCGCGCAAGCGCCTCGTCGAAAGTCGCCTCGTCGCAACCAAGCACCAGCCGGATGTGCTGTGCGCAGCTGGCGCCATAGATCGTACCGGGCACAGTCGCGATCTGCATTTCACGCAGCAAGTAATCCGCCACGCATTCGCCGGATGTAGGAAAACGTTGCTGCTGGGCGGGCGTTAATGCCTCAAACAGCCGCTGCACATTAGGAAACAGAAACATTCCGCCCATCGGCCGATGCGGCCAAGTGAAGCCTTTGTCGGGGGTAAGCCGCTCAAGAGCGCGTTCTACGCGCGCGCTCAGCATCAGGCTGCGCTCCTCCAGCCAACGATCGCATTGAGGATCGATGAGCATTCTGAGGGCAATGCGTTCGTACTGCTGATTGACGCTAAGAATCAAATAATCGTTCGCTTTACTGGCAGCCGCTATAAACTCAGGATTGCCCACCAGCCAGCCGATACGTAAGCCCGGCGTGCCAAACTTTTTCGACAGACTGTTAACCAACACAGTTCGGTCTCCCTGTGGATCGAATAGCCGCACGGGACGATGGCGTCGCCCAAACGACATGGTGTCATACACTTCGTCATGAATGATCCAACTGCCCTGCTGTCGGGCCTTGCGCAGCAGCAGTTCCCATTCGGCATCGTCAAACACATAACCGGACGGATTTTCCGGTGAGTTAACAATCATTGCGGGCGCGGCAGGCAGGTTTTGCTGCGCGTCGTCGCTAAAGAAATTGCGATGAAGATGGTGGACGCGACGTCCCAGCGCCAGCAGCGCTCGTTGATAAAGCATATAAGAAGGTTCAGTGACGACGACTTCCTCGCCCGGCTGGGAGCAGCAGAGGATAGCCAACGCCACAGCCTCAACGCCGCCGTGAGTAATCAAAATTTCCCGCTGCGGATCGATATCCAGACCGTAACGCCGTCGATACCAATCCGCTATCGCCTCACGCAGTTCAGGATTGCCGCCGGAAGGCCCGTAGTTTTTGGCGCTGGCAAGAAATACCTCTTGGCTAAGATCGTCGCGCGCGATCTCCGCCAGCAGATGTTCCGGTGGGCCGAAAATCGGTTCGCCGATGCTCATATTCAGAATGGCAGGATTCTCTTTGGCTGCTTGAGAAATAGCCTTTGAGGCGTAAACACCCAATGAACTCAGGGTTGGATTCAGGCGAGGTGCGGCGTTGGAAGCAATGGGATGATTCATGCGCGAGCCACCTCCTCGGCCAGCTTGGCGGCACGCGCCAGGTCGTCGGCGTTGTCCACTTCTACCCAAGGACGGCCCGCCGCATCTACCCACGAGGTCGTGAAGCGGGCAAAAGCGCGCTCGAAAATCGCGTAGAGCTGCATCGCCCCCTGGAAAGGCTGCTTCTCCAGTTCCGCTACTACAAACTGGCGCGCTGCCTCGCCCAGCTTCACCAAACAAATGAATTCGCCCAAAGCGCCATCACCTTGACGGCGCTCAGCCGTGCCGTGTTCTATAAAAAGCAGTCTTTCGATTTTGCCGTTGGGAGCCAGCACGAGCGTATCCATTGTCGGGTTAAGGCTTGTTGAGTCGAGCGCGATGCAGATTTCCGCCGTATTGTTCGCCATATCACGAAGTAGCGACGGGGGGATTAGCAAATCTCCCTCATAATATAAAACCGGGCCGGGCTGCTGGCTGAGCGCGCAAAAGGCGCTCCAGTCGAGGTTGCGCGCGGAAAAATCCGGGTTATAGCAGAGTTCAAAGCCGCGATGCGGCTGCGATTCTAGCAGCACCTGCACAAGTTCTGGTGCGCCATGCCCCACCACAAAGGTGCGCTTATCGATGCCCGCCGCGTCGAAGGCGCTCAACTGGTAATCGATCATTCGACGCGCGCCGACAGACAGACAGGCTTTATGTCGTTTTTCGGTCAACGGTAACAGCCGACTGCTCAATCCCGCCATTAAACATGCAATACGCATAATCTTCTCCTAGTTGAAGTCCGGCTTGCCTGCCGGTCAATGTGTTAACGGCACTTTCTTAAAAGCACCGGTAATCGTTAGTTCGCGGCGCGTTCGAAACCGACCGTCCATGTGGCTCCTTGGGCCCGATTAACCGCTACGGCTTTGCCATTAAAGGCTTCTTCCCTTGAGTAAATACCGGCATATTTTCCGTCGAATATCAGCGGTCCGAGACACACCATACGCCTGTCTTCAGGTGCCGTTGGCAGGGCGTAGCTCCATAAATCGCTAACCAGCGTTTGCAAGATCCAACTACCGCCTGCCGCCAGTTGCGCATCCAACTCGGCTCGCCATTCCTGCTCAGTACAGGCGTAGCCGAACACCACTTTATGACCGCACAATCCCAGACCCGGTTTAAGTACTAATTGGGCCCGCTCTAGCTGCGCACGTGCCAGCGTCTGCTCATTCAGCAGGAAGGTCGGCGGTATATAACGTTGTATTAGGGCGCGCTCTGAAAGGGTAAAGTGCGCGGCGAAAGCGGGATCGCTTAACAGCGCCAAGTTCGCTTTGTTATCGTACAGCGCGCAACTGGCGGGGATGCTAAAGACATCTAATTGCCGCTGCGCCTCCGCCTGGGCTAGCGCAGCGAAAAAGTCGCTGCTGATACCGTGTTCCAGCTGTTCGGCAAATACTAAATCGGTAAACACCACATCGATTTTTTGCTGCTTGACATAGACGCCGTCCGGTTGAAAGTGCACATCAATCGGCTTGGCGGTAACGACTTGAAAACCGACCTGCTCCGCCACCATTAAAAAGTCGGGACGGGCGAAATTCTCTTCCGGGTTTTCCGCTGGGTCGTCGATAAGCTCCAGCATTACGGGCCGAGACGCGCTGCGTGCGCGGCGGTAGGAATGTAATACCTCTCCCCAAATTTTCCCCATCGGCGGTGCTGTTAGTTCAAGTCCCGCCTGGCTCATCGCCTGACAGAGCGCGCTTTGCCGCCATGTCTGTACATAGCGATCGCAGATGCCGAGCCCGCCTAAGGACGGTGTAACATTCATTTCTACAACTTTAGGTCCGCTGTGGGTAAGCAGAATATCTGGGCGCGCAAACAGCCTCGCCTTTTCCAGCAGAGGGGGCGTACAAAACGGCAGGATGTCCGTTTGCTGCTGCGTTGTCAGACGTTGCGCCTTAAGCTGGCCGACGATGTCTCCGTCGAATAATCTTTCAGGCAAGCTGAAAATCAACTTCAGCAACGCGGCGGCAACCTCGCCCAGTTCAGTAAGGAAGCCCGGTGGATAAACGGCGGGCGGAAACGTGGCGCGCCAGTCGCCGGGATGCACGGCGCGTAGCTGTGCCGCGAAAGCTTCGCCATCTGTATTATCACAGCTTTGGTAAAAAGCGAGTGTTGAGCAATCAAGCAACGTGTTCACAGAGAGGACTCCTTGCATTGCAGAGCAGCCAGACGATCGATCGCCTGGCGGAAAACAGTTTCGCTGGCGCAGTTGGTCAATCTCAGATGAGGCTGACTGGCCGGGCCGTAAGCTATGCCGGGCACCGCCGCAATCTCAAGCTCGTCCATTAGATAATTCGCCACCGCGCGACCAGCATCGGGTACACCGTCACGCCAGCGAGAAGGCAACGACTGAGCCAAGCGGCTTACGTTAGGAAAAAGAAACATGCCGCCCATCGGCTGTCGCGGCCACCAAAAGCCCTGCGCTTCACCTAAGCGCGATAGCGCATACTGATTGCGCGTAGCCAGCATGTCGTTTTGCTGCTTTATCCAGGCGAGCGTTTGATGATCGTTGAGCAAGCGAATGGCGATATTTTCGCTGAGGATATTGACGCCCAGACAAAGGCTTTCATGCACCCTACTGGCAGCCTCAATAACGGCCGCCGGGCCTATCATCCAACCAATGCGCAGCCCCGGCACTCCAAACTTTTTTGAGCAGCTGTTAATCAGTACGCTGTTTTCGCGCAGCGCTGGAAAGCACCAGGCGTTAACGTGGCGGCGCGTGTACGCCAGCATGTCGTAGACCTCATCGTGAATAACCCACGATCCCCGCTCGGCCGAGGCCCGTGTCACCGCCAGCCAATCCGCCTCGCTCATCACATAACCCGTCGGGTTTTCCGGACTATTGATCAGTAGCGCTGACGCGGAGACAGGCGCGCGCGCCAGCGCCTCAGCGTATTCGTCAACGCCTGGCGCACGCGGCAAAATATGGCAATGGCGATTGGCCATCTGGATGGCCCTTTGATAAAGCGTATATGAAGGATCGGCGATGGTGACGCTATCGCCAGGCTGGGTGAGCGCGAGCAGCGCTACGTTAAACGCCTCTATTCCGCCATGCGTGACCAGTACTTCTTTTTCAGCATCAATAAGAAGACCGTAACGCTGACGGTACCAACCAGCGATGGCTTGACGCAGCGACAGCGCCCCAAGCGAATGCTCGTAGCGCTTCATCGCGTCAATGAAGCGTTCGGTGCCCAAGTCCTCTTTGCTAAACTCTGTCAACAGATGCGGCGGTGGTCCGAAATCAGGTTCACCCATGCTGAGGTTAAGGATCTGCGGGTTAGCTTTTGCGCGCTGCGACACCGAGCGGGAAGATATCGGATTCAGCTGTTGCAGCCAAGGATTGATTATCGGCATAGCAATTACCCTTTGTGGTTGGTGCGTAAGGTTAGGCTGGCAGCTAAGGTCAACAGACGGTCATGATTCAACGTCAGTGTGGCAAGCGTCACCGCCAGCAGCATACTGACCGGCCACTCGCCGCTCAGCACCGACTGCATAAGAAAGGCCAGCATCGGAATAAGCGAATTCATAAAGGTAAACACTGTTACGCCGACCCACTGCAGGCAGGTTTGAGAAAGAAAAGAAGGCAGTACCATGTTTGCAATGATCAGCACCATAACGCTGCGCAGGTTTTCCGTTGAAAGCGCCAGCGAGGCAAAGCCACGCTGTTCCATGAGATAGCCCGCGCAGCAGACAAGCAATAAATAGCAGCGCAGCGAAACGACCGACACCGGACCTAGCCCACTTTGTTGGCTAAAACGCATTGAGCTGAGGTAGTAAATGAACATAAAGGCACCCGCCATCAGAGATGTGCTCAGCACGACAAGGCCTACACCGGATAGCCACCAGATGGCGGTAAGCGCGCTGACAATGGTGATGCCTTTTATTCTGAGTCGATCGCGAACGCAGTTGCACAACGCAGAAGAGAGAAAGAAGATCGCGATAAAAAAATCGGCCGGTGCATGAGTGACGCTATACCAAGAGCAGAGCCAGTTCAGCACAAAGGAGACTGACATTACCGTCCAAGCGGGCCAGTACCGGCAGAGCGCAGTATGGTTACGCCTTATCCGACGCACCTCCCACAGGTTAAAGATAAGGCTGGCGGCGGCGGCCATATAAAACAAGCTCACGGCGGCAGGTAGACCCGAGCCAACATGGTTGAGAAATACTTGCGATGCGGCAGTTAGGGCGATATAGATAAGCGTCAGCGCTTGTCCGCGAGCCATCTCGCCTTCCTTATGCGGGCCAGGGGCCAGCGTGATGCGTGAGTTGGATGCGCTCATGCCTCCTCCTGCTGCCAGAGCGCAGAATAAAGCGACAGCGGCTGGCAACCCAGTCTGGCTTTGATGCGCGGATTGGTACGCCCTACTTCGACACGCGAAAGGCCTTGGTGCAGCGCATGCTGAACGCCTGCTGCGACCATAATCGAATAAGGACTCCATGCTGTGTGCGCATAGTCTGCACCACCCGCCCAGAGATGAAGGCAGCCCGGTTCGTTAAGGCAAATAATCGCCGAGACCAGCTTGCCCTCATACTTCACCTGCACCACACTAATAAGGTCGCCGCAGGCAGTCAGGAATTTTTCAAACACACTATGCGGATAGTAATCGGGCGTGCCATTCTTCGCACTGGTGCGCTGCGCAAGGGCCACCGCGCTGCTTAAATCGGCTTCTTCACCGGGTAGCACTTGGATCGTGCCTGACGATGCGGCAAACTTACGCAGTTGGCGGCGCATCTCATGGCGTCCATCGCGCGGCAGATGGTTAACATACTCATCAAAATCGCTAAAGCCACGCAGATTTATGGCAAAGCGATGGTGCATAAAGGCCGTTTTGTAGCCTGCCGCGCGTACCACTTCTTTAAGGGACGTTTCATCGGGTAAATTAAGGAGGCCGCAGCCGGGCAAATGGGCGGCGCGCGCGATATCCGCCAGCTGTTCAAGCAGTGCCGCCGCCGCCGCATGCGCCCCCGGCAGAAGTAATATTCGGGTATCGTAACAGTGTGCGATATGTCCCAGCAGACCGCCTTCCGGTGGAGTGAAAACAATGCCAGTACTTTGCGCCAGCGTACCAAACGGATCGGGCTGCATCTGCTGCCACGCCACCAGGAAGGCGCACAGCCGATCGTCCTGCCAGGCGCTTAGGTAGCATGCACCGGCTATTGGCAATAGGGGAAACTGCTCCGCCGACGCTATGAAACGGGGATGATAGAAAGCGGGAGATCCATTTTCCTCCCACAACCGTTCGTAGGCTTCCGGCGGTACATCGGCAAAATGTTTATAGTGGACAAGGCGATAGCTCATAGCGCGTCACCTTGAGAAGCCTGCATCTGCAGCGAAGACGCGCCGGAGATAAACATGGAAAATGCGACGAGCAGATCATCAATGTCCGCTAGACTCAGCTCGCCCATCACGCCAACTCGAAACGAGTTGGGATTACTGTGCTTTGTGGGATAGATCACCAGCTGTCGCTCGAACAGGTAGTCGTTGAGTCGGGAAATATCGCAATCCACTTCGGACTGCGGTGCCAGAGTCACGATCAACGGTGCGCGGTATTCAGCATCAATTATTGGTGTAAATCCTAGCGACGCCATGCCCTGAAGCAAATATTCCATGCGCTGTTGATAGACCTTATAGCGCGCAGCGCGCCCGCCCTGCTCATGAAACTCAGCGATCGCCTGCTGTAGCGCTAGCATAATTTGCAGTGGCGGGGTGAAACGCCATTGCCCGTCCTGCTCCAACGACTCAAACTGTGCGTTAAGATCGAGGCTCAGTGTCCTGGCGGGCATCTTACGGCTGAGCGCGGTGCGGCGCGTCAGCACAAAAGCCAGACCCGGTAAGCCATGCAGCCCTTTATTTGACGACAGCGCAATGGCGCGCAACGAGGGCTGAGTGAAATCAAGCGGCAGCACGCCGAAAGTACTGATGGCGTCAACAAGAACTTCGCGCCGATAGCGCTGGGCTAGCGTAATTAGGCCGCTGATATCGTTAAGTACACCGAGCGCGGTTTCAAAGTGTACGGCGGCGATATATGTTATTTCCGGATTCTCCTGCAGAGCTGCCTCTACCTCTTCCAGATCGAATCCCTTCATAGCATTAAAACTCAGCACGCGATGCGAAATCGCGTGTAGCGCACAGATAGACGCTATCCGCTGACTGTAGATGCCGTTTTCGAGCACCAGTACGCTCTCATTAGTGCCGATCAATGAACAGAGCATCGCCTCAACAGCGAAGGTGCCACTACCCTGGAGCGGGATGGCACACCATTGTTCATTGCAACCTGCAATTCCGGCGACGGCGCGCTGCAGCTGAGCGCTCAGAGTCGTCGCCATTGGGCTACGTGATCCCAGGTCTATGCCTGCCGCCTGACGCACGCGTTCTGAGGTGTTGAGCGGGCCGGGCGTGAATAAACGCAAAGGGCGCATAAACTATGCCTCAACGATTACTGGGGGGAGTGACAGTGCTGTCAGTTACATGTCTGGCACTATGCAGCGTCGGTGTTGAAACATGGAACAATGGATCGTCGGGCGCTGCCCACTTACGCTGATAGTACTGATGATAAAAATCGCCTTCGATGGCAAGGTTGAACGTGAAAAACAGGATTCGACGCGTAGATTGCGAGTTGTTCGGGCTTGAGCGATGGGGGATGTATGAATCGAACAACACCACATCGCCCGGTGCGGTATCAATACGATGCCACTCCATCGTTTGACTCAGACGATCGCTGATATCACCGTTGCGCTGACCACCTTGGTAACTGGGAAGTAAAGGCAGCTTGCCGCGCGGCGTTGTCACCCACTCCCCTTCATTTTCTCCGCAGCCCCATATATGAGCCATTTCCAGAGCGCCATTGGTTTCGTTAGCCGCATCAAGCATCACTGCAGCGGTCACTTGATAGTCCGAGCCAAAGGGGCGATACGCAACTACATCTTGGTGCGGCGTAAAGCCGCCTCCGCCCGGATGCTTGAAATTACACTTGTCTTTAAAGAGATTAACAGCTTGGCCAATCTGCCGTTCAATCAGCGTTTTTAACTGTGGTACCAGTACTTCAGCGAAAAAGGCGTCGCTGCCGGCAAGGTATTCAATACGACATAGCAAATCCGAGTTATTTGCTTCAAAAACGCTTACGATGCCCGGAGCGCCACTGTTTTCATTGCGCGCCCGGTCACATAGCCGGGCCAGCGCCTGCTCAATTTCGGGCATATCCAATCGGCATATATGATGCGAGAAGTGAATAAAGCCTTTCTGCATAAAAAGGTTATCTTGCGAGCTCATCCTATATCTCCAGTCTAATAGGGCGGCAAAATGCGCCGCCACAGAAAAACAGCTACACCATGCGCTGAAGCGCGTTTTCAAAAACGTCATCCGGGGTGCAGAGAACCAAGCGGATATGGTTATCGCCCTGCGAGCCATAAACGGATCCGGGCACTACGGCGACGCCCCGCTCTTCAAGCAGATACTGGGCAACGACATCGCCGACGGGTCTGCCAGGCTGACGATATTTCTCAGGAAGTTGGTGGTAAAAGAGACTGACATCGGGGAATAGAAACATCGCACCCAACGGCCTGCGCGGCCAAAGGTATCCTTTCTCCTGAGTTAAAGTACTAACGGCTTTATCGCATCGCGCCGCCACGCCATTCGCCATATTTTCCAGCCAGGCAGATTTACCAGGGTCGCTCAACAGGCGCTGAGCGATGCGCTCATACTGAATATTAACGCCGAGATAAAGGTAGTCGTGGGCTTTAGCCGCTTCATCGATAATGGCGGCAGGTGCCACCATCCAGCCAATACGTAAGCCAGGTAGGCCGAATTTCTTAGAGAAGCTATTGATAATAATTGAGTTTTTAGCCAACGAAGAAACCATACGCGCAGGCTGATGCGGGCGTTCGAAATGCATCGCATCGTAAACTTCATCATGGATGATCCAAGTGCCGCTTTTGGCTGCGGCTTCGCCTATCGCAGCCCAGTCTTCCGGGCTGGCGACGTAGCCGGTAGGGTTTTCCGGTGAATTGACAATCAGAGCCGAGACGCCTTCAAGCGAGCCATGCTCAGCCAGCATGCGCACATACTCATGATTGCCTGCGGGGCGGGAAATACTTAAGGCGCGGCGCTCCAGCGTTTTAATCGTGCGGGCGTACAGCATATAAGAAGGATCGCTGATGGCTACCCGATCTTGTGCTTTGGTGGTGACCAGCAGAGATAGCGTAATCGCTTCTACGCCACCATGGGTAACCATGATCTCCTTCTCCGCATCAATCTTCAGCCCGTAACGGTCCTGATACCAAGCGGCGATCGCCTGGCGCAGAGCTAGGCTGCCGCGCGGATCTTCATAACGCTTCGAAGCGTCCATAAAGGCGTCCAGCGAAAGATCCTGCTGCTCAATCGAATCCAACAGGTGTTCCGGGGGACCAAATACTGGCTCGCCAAAACTGAGGTTCGCAATAGACGGATCGGCTTTGGCCTTAAGCGAGATGGCTTTCGAGGCGTAAATATCCATCCCCGTCAGAACGGGATTCAGTGCGTTCGATGGGTTCTCATCAAGAATGTTCATGGATCGGTTCTCATTTGCAGGTTTTAACGAAGCTGGGCAGGTTGCAATGCCCTCTGGGTAAGTGCCTGATGATATGGGCGCGGCCCCCAAAAGATCGCGCAGACGGCGCGCTACCTGAAAAGGGCTCAGCGTTGGCCTGCCAAGCTGTGCCATAGAGCCGGAACGAATTGGCACATGAAGCAATATCGGCCCCTTGACCGGCGAGGTCAGCGCATTAGCAAAACTTGTCATGTCGTTACAGCTACAAGCTCGTGCATAGCCGCTGGCCTCAGCGATGCCAACGAAACTAACCCCCTGCGACACCGTGGGTTGAGCGCCGGTGGAGTCGTAGCTGCCGTTATCGAGAATGATGTGAATAAGGTTGTCAGGACGACTGGCGCCGATACCTGCCATGTTGCCAAGATGCATAAGCGCGGCCCCATCTCCATCGATGACATACACCTTACGATGTTCACAGCCCAACGCGATGCCGGCGGCCAACGCGCTGGCGTAGCCCATGGAGCCTACGCAGTAGAGATGTTCCGGCCTGTCTGAAAGCGTAAATAGCTCACGCCCGGTTTTGCCGGTTGTGGCGACAAACACACCCTGCGGATCGGCATGTTCGAGCAGAACACCCAGCGCCTCAGCACGTGTCGCGCCCACTTCCTGCGCTGCAAGACCTGGTGCCTCGGCGGAGAATTGATCGCCTGTCATCACCAAAGCGTAAGGACGCTGCGCTCGACGCATATAGTCCCCCGCCTCTTCAAGCGCATGGAGCGCTTGTTCTTCATCATCCGGCAGCAACGCCCATTTTACGCCAGCTAGTGTCAGCAGTTGCGGCGTAATTTCCCCCATCAACTTGTGTTGCGGTTCATCCTTCTTGCCAGGTTGACCGCGCCAAGTCACCAGTAACAGCACCGGAATGGAAAAAGGCTCGTTTAAGGAAGTCAGGGGGTTAATTAAATTTCCCAGCCCAGAGTTCTGACACAACACCACCGCAGTCTGATGAGACAACCAGAGACCTGATGCTAGCGAAAGCGCTTCTCCCTCGTTTGAGGCAATAATATAGCGAGTTTCATTACGGGCGATAACGTCGTTTATAAGCGGCGTTAAATATGAACAGGGAACGCCAGTGAAAAAGTGAGTACCTTGCCGAATAATTTCATCAACGAAACGTTTTACATTAATCATTTTTTTCTCGCACAGACAAGTGGAGGTAAACATAATTAAATCGATAAATACTTTTTCTCTGCCTGTTGCACTTCATATTCGTTGGTAAGTTGAAATACATCATCCAGTGTGGCAATTTCTCTTTCTATGTGCGCCACGCTGTTACTCAAACGAATTTTTTGAGTAACATCTCGCATAGCGGCAATCGAAGCGCGTAGACTGTGGTTAGCCCAAATAACTGTAGAGACACCGACGTCGCGAAACGCATCGGTTTCAGTGTTGTAATACTTAGTAGGCACTATGACCACCGGACAGGCATTATTCCACTGACGGCAGAACGATAATATTTCTTCACCATCCGATTTTTTTGAGTGAATTAATATCGCATCCGCCCCTGCGCGACGGTAGGCATCCGCGCGCTTTAACGCCTCATCCATTGGGCAGCCACTGATCAGTGCCTCAACACGCGCTACAACACAAAAATCTTCCTCCAGTTGGCTATCTTTAGCCGCTTGAATTTTACCGCAAAATTCATTGATATCAGCCAAGTCCTGGCCAGCACCGATAAAAGAATTTACTTTGGGAAACAGCTTATCTTCTAGGCAAACGCCTGCCACACCTCTCTGAGACAATTTTTTTACCAAGCGCCTGACGTTATTAAAATTTCCAAATCCAGTATCACCGTCTAACAGGATAGGTATGGCAGTGTTATCTACCATAAAGTCGACGACATCCATAACTTGGGTCCAGGAAGCTTCATTACGATCGCTCAGACCCATTGAAGCGGAAATAGAAAGACCAGATGCCCATAGTCCTTCAAAACCACTTTGCTCGGCGATTTTAGCGCTCATCGCATTATGCGACTCCATTAAAAAAGCCATTTCTTTTTTATTCAGTAACGCCTTTAAAGCAGATGATTTTTTCATTTTTTACCTCAATTAAAGTTATTACTAGTGGGAAAGCATAAGCAAAAAACCTATAACCAGACACTAAATAAAAATAATTAAAGCAAGACGAGAACAACCCTAACTTTTATGTCAGGATGGCTTTATTGTTTAAACAAACCGATAGAGCTTCGTAGGCTATGATTTAATTTTTAAGAGCATAAAATCCTGATAATTAATAGTCCTATACAGCAGTTCATTTGAGCCCTAACATATTCCATTTATCTCCTTCAGAATAATATTACAAAATATATACGGAATTAGATTATTCAGCCAGATGTCGGGGATGATCGACATCTGAGCCGAAATGCTCTGTTTAATAATGTAAGTTATGCCCTGTTAGACCAAGACATTTGCACGCGAAACAAGGTTTTCAAACTGACTGGAATCAATCTAGTTTGTAACAATATGAAAAAAAATTAATATTTGATACAAGCATAAATCATTCACAAATAATTAACTTGATGTTCATATAAGTAACACCATAATCTTTTTTTAGCAACTAGATTGAGTAGGAAATTTAATGATTAATGCTAACTACATGATTATAATGAAATTAAATTTATTAACTCAATCCAAGTGATGCGCACTCTAGCTATTTCGATTAACCATCTCACATATGACATTCCATGTTTCCGTTTTAATTAGCCTGCTTATTAAATTGATTTACATATCAATTCGCCACTAAACTTAAAGCAATGACTATCAAATCACTCGTAAGATTCACAAACTTATTTTGTGAACAATATTGAATTATTGATTAAATCAGATTTAACTCAAG